>JANNQO010000348.1:0-17925 GCA_031400795.1 Rubrivivax sp.
GTGCTGGGCACCACAAGCGGCTTGCGACACCCGCCTGCGCCCAGTCTGCCCCCGGCCCGAAGGGTTGCGACGACAAAGCGCGTCTGCGGCGTTGCAAGCCTTGCCTGGGGCCCAAGCCCAGGCGGCGGCTCGCGCCTTGCATCCATCGCTTTGTCGTCGCAACGCGGGGCTGTCTTATTCACGGATAGGTTCTTAGGCACGGAATGGATGGCGCAGCAGGATGGTGTGCACGCGGTCCGGGCCGGTCGAGACCATGTCGATCGGCGCGCCGATGAGCTGCTCGACACGCTCGAGGTAGCGCCGTGCCGCGCCGGGCAGCTGCTCCCAGTTGGTGAGGCCGGCGGTGCTGTCGCTCCAGCCCGGCATCGGCTCGTACTGCGGCTCGCAGGCGGCAATGTCGTCGGCATCCAGCGGCAGCACGTCGACCTGGCGCCCGTGCAGCCGGTAGCCGGTGCAGATGCGGATCTCCGCCAGGCCATCGAGCACATCGAGCTTGGTGATGCACAGGCCCGACACGCCGTTGATGATGATGGAACGCTTCAGCGCCGCCGCGTCCAGCCAGCCGCAGCGCCGCGCGCGCCCGGTGACCACGCCGCGCTCCTGCCCGACGGTGGACAGATGGTGGCCGATGCTGCCCGGCTGCTCGATGTCGAGTTCGGTCGGGAACGGCCCGCCGCCGACGCGCGTGGTGTAGGCCTTGGTGATGCCCAGGATGTAGTGCAGCATGCCCGGCCCGACCCCGGCACCGGCCGCGGCATTGCCGGCCACGCAATTGCTCGAGGTGACGAAGGGGTAGGTGCCGTGGTCGATGTCCAGCAGCGTGCCCTGCGCGCCTTCGAAGAGCAGGTTGGCACCGCCCAGGTTCGCCTGGTGCAGCCGGTAGCCGACGTCGGCCATCATCGGACGCAAGTGCTCGGCGGCGGCCAGCGCACCATCGAGGATCGGCTGCAGCGCCAGGGCCTGGCCGCCGAGCAGGCCGGTCAGCTCGGCGTTGTGCAGCTCCAGCAGCTCGCGCAACTTGGCCTCGAAACGCGCCGGGTGTTTCAGGTCCTGCACGCGCAGCGCGCGGCGCGCGACCTTGTCTTCGTAGGCCGGGCCGATGCCCTTGCCGGTGGTGCCGATCTTGCCGCTGCCGCTGGCTTCGCGGCGTGCCTCGCGCAGGCGGTCGATCTCGACATGAAAAGGCAAGATGAGCGGGCAGGATTCGCTGATGTAGAGCCGCGAGCGGACATCGACGCCCAGCGCTTCGATGCGCTCGATCTCGGTCAGCAGGTGCGCGGGGTCCACGACCACGCCGTTGCCGATGTAGCAGGCCACATCCGGCCGCATCACGCCCGAGGGGATGAGCTGGAGCGCGGTCTTGCGGCCGGCGATGACCAGCGTGTGGCCGGCATTGTGGCCGCCCTGGAAGCGCACCACACCTTGTGCGTGATCGGTGAGCCAATCGACGACTTTGCCCTTGCCTTCGTCGCCCCATTGCGTACCGACGACGACGACGTTGCGGCCCACCCGGGCCCCGCTGGCGGATTGCATGTTTCAGATCACTCGTTGATATTCACGGGCAGGGCGCGCAGCACCCATTGGCCGCCTGTGGCCAGCAGCTCGCGGTCGCAGCGGAAGGCCTGCGCTTCCACCTCGTGGCCCGGCAGCACCGACACGACCGTCTCGCCGCCCTCGCGCAAACGCCGCACCGCAGCACGCAGCCCGGGGTCTTCGCCCCAGGGCGCGCGGATCGCTGCGCTGGCTGCTGCCAAGCCATCGAACGCCTCGGCCAGCGCCTTCAGGTCCAGGCTGAAGCCCACGGCCGGCCGATTCCGCCCGAACACCGCACCAACCTCGTCGTAGCGCCCACCGCGCGCCAGCGCATCGCTGGAGCCGGCGCCATAGACCGCAAAGCGCGGGCCGCTGTAGTAGGCATAGCCGCTCATGTCGGAAAGGTCGAAGCCGATCGTCAGCGCCGGGAACGCCACGCGCAGATGGCGAGCCAGCCAGTCGAGCTGGTCCAGCGCTTCGTGGATCAGCGCCCGCGCAGGCAGCTCACGCCGCGCCGCCGCCAGCACGTCGGCGCCGCCGTACAGGCGCAGCAGCGACAACAACGCGGTGCGCGTCGAAGTGGGCAGGCCTTCACCCAGCGCGCGGACCTCGGCGGCGTCCTTGTGGGCGAGAGCTTGCGCCAGGCCCGTCAGCCGCGCGCCCTCCATCGGCACCCCGGCCAGCACGCCGCGCAGTACGCGCGCGTCGGCCAGATCGATCACCAGCGCATTGAAGCCTGCGGCTTGCAGGCAATCCAGCGCCAGTTCCTGGGTCTCCAGGTCGGCTTCAAGCCCGCCGTGGCCGAAGATTTCGGCGCCGAACTGCAACGGCTCGCGCGAGGCGCGCAGGCCCGCCGCACGCGTGTGCAGCACCGGGCCGCAGTAGCACAGCCGCGTCACGCCCTCATGATTCAACAGATGCGCGTCGATGCGCGCGGCTTGCGGCGTGGTGTCGGCGCGCAGGCCGAGCTGGCGCCCGCTCATCTGGTCGACGAGCTTGAAGGTCTGCAGATCGAGGTCGCTGCCGGTGCCCGAGAGCAGCGATTCCACATGCTCCAGCAGCGGCGGGATG
The DNA here is from genome assembly GCA_031400795.1 of Rubrivivax sp. GTDB lineage: Bacteria > Pseudomonadota > Gammaproteobacteria > Burkholderiales > Burkholderiaceae_C > Rubrivivax. The sequence continues at coordinate 2,605 of JANNQO010000348.1, forward strand.
ACCAGCTCGAAACCGTATCCCTGGGCGCGGTCGAGCAACTGGCGCCGCATCGCCTCGATGCGTCGGGCCTGCGCGGGCAGCACGTCGGCAATGTGCTCCGGCAACAGCCAAGCAGACGTCATGCAAAAGCACCGGGTATTGAAAAAGGCATTGTAGGCGCCGCCCCAGCGCGCGCCGCCGCGTCAACGCTCAACGCCAGAGCAGCAGCAGCAACACGCCGGCAGCGATCGACATCAGACCCATGAAGCGGATCTGCCCGTCGCTCATCTGCATCACACGCGCGAACATGCGGCGCCAGGAACCCGGGCTCAAGAAGGGCAGCAGCCCTTCGAGCACCAGCATGAATGCCAGCGCGCCGAGCAGCAGATCCGACATGCCGGCGCGCGATGCAGGCTACTTGCGCGGCGCCGCGGGCAATGCAGGCGACGGTCCGGGCCCGCCGCCGCGCATGGCGCGGAAGAACTCGTTGTTCGGGTCCAGCACCATCACGTCGCTTCGGCTGCGGAAGGTGGCGCGATACGCCTCCAGGCTGCGATAGAACTGCGCGAACTGCGGATCGCGGCCGAACGCATCGGCATACAGCGCCGAGGCCTTGGCGTCGCCCTCGCCCTTGACCTTCTGCGCGTCGCGGTAGGCTTCGGCGACGATCACCTCGCGCTGCCGGTCGGCATCGGCGCGGATCTTCTCGCCGTCGGCCGCGCCTTGTGCACGCAGCTCGTTGGCGACCTGCTTGCGCTCGGACTCCATGCGCCGGTAGACCGAATCGGTGATGTCTGCGACGAAGTCCACGCGCTTGATGCGCACGTCGACGATCTCGATGCCGAAGGCCTTGGCTTCGTCGGCGAGGCGCGTGCGCACGTCGTTCATGATCTTGTCGCGCTCGCCCGAGAGCACGCCGCGCACACTGCGCTTGGTGATCTCTTCGTTGAAGGCGGCCTGCACCACCGGGCTGAGCCGGCTCTCGAGGTTGCGAAAGTCGGCGCCGTTGTTGCGGATGAACTGGCGCGGCTCCGTGATGCGCCACTTCACCAGCCAGTCGATGATCAGGCTCTTCTTCTCGGCGGTGAAGATCGGTCGCGACTCCGGGCTGTCCAGCGTCTGCACGCGCTTGTCGAGAAAGACCACGTTCTGGAACGGCGGCGGCCACTTGAACTTCAGTCCCGGTTCTGTGACGACCTCCTTGATCTCGCCCAGCGCGTAGATCACGGCCACCTGGCGCTGGTCGACGACGAACAGCGTGGAAGCGATGCCGAGCAAGGCGATGAGGCCGCTGACGAGTATCAGTGCGATGCGGTTCATGCTCAACGTCCTTCGCGGTCGCGCGTGCGCGCACCGTCGCGTGAACGGATGTCGGTGGGGGCTGCGGGCGTCACGGGTTCGGGTGCCGCCGGTGCGGCCGCGGCCGGTGCGCCGGTCGTGCCACCCTGCAGCAGCCGCTCCAGCGGCAGGTACAGCAGGTTCGAGCTGGCGCGGCTGTCGATGAGCATCTTGCTGACGTTGCCATAGACCTGCTGCATGGTCTCGAGATAGAGACGATCGCGTGTCACCATCGGGGCCTTCTGGTATTCGGACAGCACCGAGCGGAAGCGCTGCGCGTCGCCTTCAGCCTGCGCCGTCACTCGTGCGCGGTAGCCGTCGGCTTCTTCTTTCAGGCGCGACGCGGTGCCGCGCGCTTTCGGGATGATGTCGCTGGCATAGGCCTGGCCTTCGTTCTTGAAGCGGTCGCGGTCGGCGCCGGCCTTCACGGCGTCGTTGAACGCCGCCTGCACGGAGTCGGGCACCTGCACGTTCTGCACATTGACGTTGGAGATGACGATGCCGGCGCGCAGACGGTCGAGCTGGGCCTGCACCGACTTCGCCAGATCCGCGGCGATCGCATCGCGTTGTTCGTACAGTGCCTGGTCGACGCGGCTGCGGCCGACGATCTCGCGCACTGCCGATTCGGCGGCCTGCACCACGGCTTCGTCGGGGTTGCGGTTCTCGAACAGATAGGCGCGCGCGTCGCTCAGCCGGTACTGGATCGTGAAGCGGAAGTCGATGATGTTCTCGTCCTGGGTCAACATCGACGAATCGCGCAGCCCGGTGGCCTGCACCACCGTGTTGCGGCCGACCTCGACCGAGCGCAGCTGCGTCACCGAGACCGTCTCATGGGCCTGAAACGGGTACGGGAAGCGCCACTGGAAACCGGCATCCGAGGTGTGGCTGAACTTGCCGAAACTCGTCACCACCGCCTGCTGGCCTTCCTGCACGATGAAGAAGCCGCTGCCCAGCCAGACCAGCGCGACGACCCCGGCGATCAGCCCGGCGCCGATGCCGGCGCTCTTCATGTCGGGCTGGAACGGCGAGCCGCCCCCCGGTGGCCGATCGTTGTTGCGCGGACCCCCCTTGCCGCCGAACAGGCCGCTCAACTTGCGGTTGAAGTCGCGCCAGAGCTCGTCGAGATCGGGCGGGCCGTCGTTACGGCCACCCTGCATCATGGGGTTGTCGCGCTTGGCTCGAATCGCCGCGGCGATGCGCGACAGCATCCGCGGTTGACGTTCACTCGGGTTCATAAGGTCCCTGTTGTGGGGGCGGAGTATTGGGCAATCAAGTGGCGCAGCGGATCCAGACCCTCGCCGCGCGCAGCGCTGACGAAGACACGCGGGCGCCGCACGCCCGGGTGCACCTCGATCCAGTCCACCGCTTCGCGCGGCCGCCGGCTGTCGTCGAGCAGATCGCACTTGTTGTGGACGAGGATCTGCGGCACGTCAGCCGCGCCGATCTCTTCGAGCACGCGCTCGACCTCCTGCTGCTGTTCGAGCAGCTGCGGGCTCGCCGCGTCGATCACGTGCAGCAGCAAATCGGCGTCGGTCGCTTCATGCAGCGTGGCCTCGAAGGCTTCGACCAGCTTGTGCGGCAGGTCGCGGATGAAGCCGACCGTGTCCGACAGGGTCACCGAGCGCGCCGCCTGTTCGATCCACATCGAGCGCGTGGTCGTGTCCAGCGTGGCGAAGAGCTGGTCGGCGGCATAGGCACGCGCCTTCACCAGCGCATTGAACAGCGTGGACTTGCCCGCGTTGGTGTAGCCGACCAGCGCGACGCGCAGCGAGCCGCGCTTCTCGCGCGCCTTGCGCTGCGTGCCGCGCTGGCGCTTGACCTTCTCGAGCCGCTGCTTCACCGACTTGATGCGCTCGCCGATCATGCGCCGGTCGAGTTCGATCTGCGCCTCGCCCGGACCGCCGCGGGTGCCGATGCCGCCGCGTTGACGCTCCAGGTGCGACCAGCGTCGCACCAGGCGGGTGGACAGGTACTGCAGCTGCGCCAGTTCGACCTGAAGCTTGCCTTCGTGGCTTTGAGCGCGTGCCGCGAAGATGTCCAGGATCAGCGCCGTGCGGTCGGCCACCGGAACGCCGAGATGCCGTTCGAGGTTGCGCTGCTGCGCGGGGCTCAGCGACTGGTCGAAGATCACGCCCGCGGCATCGTTTGCCTGCACCAGCAGCTTGATCTCGTCGGCCTTGCCGCTGCCGACGAAGAGCGCCGGGTCGGGCGCCTTGCGGCGTGCCGTGATGCGCGCCACCGCCACATCGCCGGCGCTGGCGGCAAGCAGCGCCAACTCGTCCAGCGACGCCTCGAAGCCCGCGCCCCGCCCCAGGTCCACGCCCACGAGCACGGCACGGATCAGGCCACCATCGGGCGGCGAGACCTGGGACGCGGAAGAACTCAAGTGCGGAAGGTGCTAACGGGCAACGCTGTGAACGTGGCGAACAGTCTTCGAAGCGTCAGCTGGGCTCGGGCTCGCCGGCGTGGAAGTTCACCGCACGGCCGGGCACCACGGTCGAGATGGCGTGTTTGTAGACCATCTGCGTGACGGTGTTGCGCAGGAGAACGACGTACTGGTCGAAAGACTCGATTTGCCCCTGAAGCTTGATGCCGTTGACGAGGTAGATCGAGACCGGTACATGCTCCTTGCGAAGCAGGTTCAAGAACGGGTCTTGCAAGAGTTGACCTTTGTTGCTCACGATATGCTCCGTGTTGGAAGAGAGTCACCTTATCACAGGGCCGACCCTCAGCGGCGGGAGGCCGGCAGAACCCCTCAAGACCCTTTGTCGTCGAAAGGGTTCCGTGCCGAGCGCATTTCGATGCGCAGCGGGGTGCCCACCAGCTTGAAATGTTCGCGGATGCGCCCTTCGAGGTAGCGCTTGTAGCTGTCGCTCACGTGGTCGAGCGAACTGCCGTGGATGACCACCACGGGCGGGTTCATGCCGCCCTGGTGGGCGTAGCGCAACTTCGGCCTGAATCGCCCTTCACGGGGTGGGGCCTGGTGGGCAACGGCGTCGAGGACAAGCCGCGTCAGCTTGGGCGTGGGCAGATTGGCGGTGGCCGAGGCATGCGCCTCGCGCAGCGCTTTCCACACGGTGGACAAGCCCTGGCGCTTGGTTGCCGAGATCATCGCCACCGGCGCGAAGCGCAGGAACGCCAACCGGCTTTCGATCGAGCGCTGCAGCATCTCGCGCTGGTAGCTGTCCACGGCATCCCACTTGTTCACCGCGACCGCCACGGCGCGGCCGGATTCGAGGATGTAGCCGGCGATGTGCGCGTCCTGATCGGTGACGCCCTGCGTCGCATCGAGCAGCAGCAGCACGACGTTGGCGTCGGCGATGGCCTGCAGCGTCTTCACCACCGAGAACTTCTCGACGGCCTCGAAGACACGCCCCTTGCGACGCAGGCCGGCCGTGTCGATCAGTTCGTAGCGCTGCCCATCGCGCTCGAAAGGTACATGGATCGCGTCGCGTGTGGTGCCAGGCTGGTCGAAGGCGATGAGGCGCTCTTCGCCGAGCCAGGCGTTGATGAGCGTGGACTTGCCGACGTTGGGGCGGCCGGCGACGGCCAGGCGGATCGGTGCGTCCGGATCGGCCTCGGCGGGCTCGTCTTCGTCGGCGTCCTCGGGGGGCAGCAATTCGTCCAGCGCCGCCTCGAGCAGGCTGCGCACGCCCTGCCCATGGGCCGAAGACACGGCCATCGGCGCGCCGATGCCGAGCTCGTGGAACTCACCGAGCAGCGGTGAATCGGCCATGCCCTCGGCCTTGTTGGCCGCCAGCACGACCTTCTTGCGCGCGCTGCGCAAAAAGTTGGCGATGTCATGGTCTTGCGCAGACAGGCCAGCGCGGATGTCGACCACGAACACGACCACGTCGGCTTCGGCCACCGCCTGGCGTGTCTGGCGTGCCATCTCCTTGACGATGCCGGTGGGCTTGTCGGGCTCGAAACCACCGGTGTCGACGACGATGAACTCGCGGCTGCCCAGCCGCGCGTCCCCGTAGTGCCGATCGCGCGTGAGGCCGGCGAAGTCGGCGACGATCGCGTCGCGCGACTTCGTGATGCGGTTGAACAGCGTCGATTTTCCGACGTTGGGCCGGCCGACGATGGCGAGAACCGGCTTCATGGGCAGAGAGGGTTCCTACGGCCGGAATGCGAACAGTCCGCCGTTGCGCGTGGTCACGAGCAGGGTGTTGTCCGCCAGCACCGGCGTGCCGACCACCGGAGAGCCGTCGGTGGGCAGCCGCTGTTGTGTTTCGCCACTGACCGCGGAGAGGAAGTGCACGTACCCTTCCTGGTCACCGAAGATCACCGCGCTGCCGTTCATCAGCGCACCGCTCAGGCCGCGATGGAGCAGCTTTTCGTTGCTCCACAGCACGTCGCCGTTGCTCGCGCGCCAGGCCGTGATGCGGTCGCTTGCGTCGGCGCCCACCACCCGCTCGCCATCGGCTGCCAGCGCCTGCGCGCCGCCGCTGCCGCGCGACCACAGCAGCGCCGCCCGCGAGGCGTCCATGCAGCCGGCCGACGACTGGAAAGCACGCGCGCAGAGCCGGTCACCGACACGCACCGCCGGGCCGATCAGATCGGCCAGGCGCTCGACCTCGTTGGTGCCGCGCGGCGAGGCCAGCGGCACTTCCCATTGCACCGTGCCGCGCAACGGATCGACGGCGGTCAGGCGCGGCCCCTGGCCGGCGACGAGCAGGTTCTTGTAGGACGTGAGCACGCCCGCCTGCGCCAGCGTCAGTGCATCGCCGGGCCGTTGCAGCGTCCACAGCCGTCGGCCGTCCAGCGCGTCGAACGCGTGCACGACACGGTCCACGCTGATCACGAAGACCCGTTCGCCGGCTACGAAAGGCGCGGTCAGCACCCGCGCCGCCACCCGCTGGCGCCAGACTTCCTTGCCGGCATCGAAGGTCACCACCTCGTTGCCGGTGGTCACCACGCTGGCGAAACGACCATCGCTGCCGACGCCGGCCGACAGGCCCGAGCCCGCCGAGGCGCGCCAGACTTCCTGGCCCGAATCGGCGTGCAGCGCGAGCACCGTGCCATCGCTGCCGGCAGCGAAGAGCTGGCCCTTGTGCACCGCCACCGCGAGCGGGAAACGCACGCTGTCCACCTTGGCCTGCCAGGCCAGCCGGCTCGTGAGGCTGGGCGAAAATGCCTCCAGCGCTGTGGGCTTGGGTTTGTCCGACGAACAAGCGGCCAGCAGCACGAGCCCCGCCGCCGCGACCATCGCCCGGCGGATCATTTCGCGGCCCCGGATGCCGCCGGCGCGGCGCCCAGCGCCGTCAGCTTCGCGTCGACGATGCGACGAAACGCGTCGCGCTCGGGCATCACTTTCCATGCCGCCTGGTACGCTGTTTTCGCCTCCTCGGTCTTGCCCTGCGCGGCCAGAATGTCGCCCCGGCGGTCGGCCACCAGGCCCTGGAACTCGTCGAGCTTCACGGCGTCCAGATGGGCTGTCGCCTCGGCGTACTTCTTGGCTTCGAGGTCGAGGCCGGCCAGCCGCAGCCGCGCCACGGCGCGCAGTTCGTCCTGGCTGCCTTGTTCGGCGGCCCAGACGAGGGTGGCGCGCGCCGCATCGGCCTGGCCTCTCTCGAACTGAAGCTTCGCCGCGGCCAGCCCGCCTTGCTGCGCGAATGCGGTGCCGCCGAAGCGCGACTTCAGGTCGCCGAAGATACGCGTCGCGCGCTCGGCATCGCCGGCCTGCACGGCACGGTCGAATTCATCGAACATCGCGCCGGCTTTCTGGCCCTGGTCGCGCTGGTACCAGTTCCAGCCCATCCACGCGCCGTACGCGGCGAGTGCGGCGATCAGCACCCAGGTGATGAGGTTGCCGTAGCGGTTCCAGAACGCTTTGAGCGCGTCGAGTTGTTCCTGCTCTTGCAGGTCCAGGGGTGAGGCCATGGGGGGTCGGGAGAAAAGGTCGCGGATTATGGGGCGAGCAGTTCGGCAGCCCAGCTTGCTGCCGTGCTCAGCGGGCGGCTGAGCTGCGGCTGCGCGGCGTCGCGCAGCGCTTTGATGGCCACCTCGCCGCGCGCGAGTTCGTCGGCGCCGAAGATCAGCGCGTGCGCCGCGCCGCTGGCGTCAGCTCGCTTGAACTGCGACTTGATGCTTCCGCCTCCGGCGTGCATCAGCACGTCGACGCCGGCCTGGCGAAGGGTTTCGAGAACGGGCAGCACCACCGGCAGCTGAGCCATCTCAGGCACCAGGGCGTACGCGTGCGGTGCGTCGGCTGGTGGCTGCACGCCGACCTCATTCAGCAGCAGCAGCAACCGCTCCACGCCGAGGCCGAAGCCCACGCCCGGCGCGGGTTTGCCGCCGAGCTGCTCGATGAGCCGGTCGTAGCGCCCGCCGCCGCACACCGTGCCTTGCGCGCCGAGCCGATCGGTGACCCATTCGAACACGGTCAGGGTGTAGTAGTCCATGCCACGCACGAGCCGCGGGTTGACCCGGTAGGCCAGGCCGGCCGCATCGAGCATCACCTTCACGGCCGCGAAGTGCGCGAGCGACGCTTCGCCGAGGAAGGCGGCAAGTTGCGGCGCGGCCTCGATCAAGCCCTGCATCGCCGGGTTCTTGCTGTCCAGGATGCGCAGCGGGTTGCTGTGCAGGCGGCGCTTGGCGTCATCGTCGAGCAATCCGCTGTGCACCTCGAAGTGCGCAACCAGCGCGGCGCGGTGCTCGGCGCGCTCTTCGGGTTGGCCCAGGCTGTTGATCTCGAGCCGCAGGTCGCGGCCCTCGATCAGCCCGAGTTCGCGCCACAGCGCACGCAGCATCAGGATCAGCTCGGCATCGACATCCGGGCCGGCATGGCCGAGCGCCTCGACGTCGAGCTGATTGAACTGCCGCGAGCGGCCTTTCTGCGGCCGCTCGTGGCGGAACATCGGCCCCATCGTCCACACCCGCAGTGGCCCGTTGTAGAGCGCGTTGTGTTCGATCATCGCGCGCACGATGCCGGCGGTGGCCTCGGGGCGCAGCGTCAGGCGGTCGCCGTTCATCGCATCTTCGAAGGAGTACATCTCCTTCTCGACGATGTCGGTCACTTCGCCCAGGCCGCGCACGAACAGCGCCGTGGGCTCGACGACCGGCGTGCGCAGGTTGCGGTAGCCGTAGCGGCGCATCAGGCGGCGCACGCAGTCCTCGAACCATTCCCAGGCCGCCGATTCGGGCGGCAGCACGTCGTTCATGCCCTTCACCGCGCGCAGCGGTGAATGGACGGGTCGATCGGCTTGCAGGGCGGCGGCCATTCTTCTCGGGTCAGCTCAAACGTTGGAGGATGTGGGCGATGGGCTGCTGCCGAAACGGCGCTCGATGTACCGCTCCACCAGCTTGTGGAACTCAAGCGCAATCCCTTCGCCGCGCAGCGTCAGCGCCTTCTCGCCGTCGATGAACACCGGTGCCGCCGGCGCCTCGCCGGTGCCCGGCAGGCTGATGCCGATGTCGGCGAGTTTGCTCTCGCCGGGGCCGTTGACGATGCAGCCCATCACCGCCACGCGCAGCTGCTCCACGCCCGGGTAGCGGCTCTTCCACACCGGCATCATTGCGCGCAGGTGGTCGTCGATCTGCTTGGCGAGTTCCTGGAACACGGTGCTGGTGGTGCGGCCGCAGCCCGGGCAGGCGGTGACGCTGGGGTTGAACGTGCGCAGGCCCAGCGACTGCAGAATCTCCAGCGCGACGACCACCTCCTGCGTGCGCGCTTCGCCCGGCTGCGGCGTCAGGCTGACGCGGATCGTGTCACCGATGCCTTCCTGCAGCAGCACCGAGAGCGCCGTGCTCGAAGCCACCGTACCCTTGGTGGCCATGCCGGCTTCGGTAAGGCCGAGGTGCAGGGCGTGGTCGCAGCGGCGTGCCAGCGCGCGGTACACCGAGATCAGGTCCTGCACGCCGCTGACCTTGCAGCTGATGATGATCTGATTCGGGTCCATGCCGAGCGAGTTGGCGAGTTCGGCCGAGCCGACCGCCGATTGCACGAGCGCCTGGTACATCACCGACTTGGCATCCCAGGGCGAGGCGCGCAGTGCGTTGCGGTCCATCAGCTCGGTAAGCAGTTCCTGGTCGAGGCTGCCCCAGTTGACGCCGATGCGCACCGGCTTGTCGTGGCGCAGCGCGGCTTCGATCATCTGCGTGAACTGGCGGTCGTGTTTGTCGCCTTTGCCGACGTTGCCCGGGTTGATGCGGTACTTCGACAGCGCCGCGGCCATGTCGGGAAAATCGGCGAGCAGGCGGTGGCCGTTGTAGTGGAAGTCGCCGATCAGCGGCACGTCCACGCCCATGCGGTCGAGCTGCTCGCGGATGTGCGGCACAGCAGCCGCGGCTTCGGGCGTGTTGACGGTGATGCGCACGAGTTCGGAGCCGGCGAGCGCCAGTTCCTTGCACTGGATCGCGGTGCCGATGGCATCCACCGTGTCAGTGTTGGTCATCGCCTGCACGCGCACCGGCGCATCGCCGCCGATCGTCACCACGCGTGAGCCCCAGCGCACGATGGCCTGTCGACTGCGCCGCGGCTGCGGGGCGGCCGCCGGGATGAACTCGTCTGTAGCGTCCATCGTCACACCTCTATCGCAGCTCGAGCCGGGCCACGTTGTCGCGGGTGGCCGCAGCCAGGTCCACCGGCTGGCCGCGCAGCCGCACCTGCGTGGCGCCCGCATTGCCGATGGTCAGGCGCAGCGGCATCGCACCGTCCACGCCCAGCACCTCGCCGCGCTGCACGGTGCGCGACAGCAGCAGCCGGCCCTGGCCGTCGCGCACCTCGATCCACGACGGGTCATTGGTGCTGACCTGCAGCACACCGGCCAGCGGAGCCGACGGCGACGGCGGCGCGCCATGCGTCACTTCGACCTGCGGCAGCGCCGTCGCGACGGCTTCGCTGGAGGCGGCCACCGGTGCGGACGCGGCCAGCACGGCGGGCGCTGCATCGGCCATCGATGCGGCAGGCGAAGGCGCCGGTGCAGCTTCGGCGACCGCAGGAGCTGCCGGCACCGCCGCCGGCACGACCACGGCCAGCGGCGGCGGCGCGGCGCTGTGCAGCAGCGGCCAGAAATACGTCACCGCCGCTGCCACCAGCAGCAGCAGGCTGCCGCCGATCAGCCAGCGCTGCGCCAGCACCGCGATGCCGCCTTCGTCGCGCGAGGCGCGGTCGCGGAACGGCGCGTTCAGCGTGCCGGTGACGTTGTCGAGTTCGGTGCTGCGCGGCTGCGGCAGCAGCGCCAGCACCGGCGCGGCGTCGATGCGCAGCGCGCGGCACACCGATTGCGCGAGGGCCCGCGTGAAGATCGCACCGGGAAACTCGTCGTGGCGGTTGGCCTCGAGAGCTTCGAGCTTGCGCGGCTGCACCTTGATCGACGCGGCCAGCGCGGCGATGTGCATGCCCTGCTTCTCGCGCGCCGCGCGCAGCAGGCTGCCGGCGGTTTCCACTCCCCGCGGGCCCGGCTCACCCATCGAAGCGCCCCCGCTCGTACTGCAAGGCCTCGGGCGACTGCGGGAAGCGGTCGCGGAGCTGGCGGCCCCATTGCTGCACGCCTTCGACATTGCCCAGCCGGCGCTCAATGCGCGCGGCCAGCCACAAGGACTGGGCGTTGCTCAGGTCGCGGTTGGCGTTGATGCGCGCGACGTAGAAGCGCGCCCGCTCCAGCTCGCCACGGCGCAGCAACACTTCCGACAGGTTGTAGGCCGTGACCGGGTTGCCGGGATCGAGCTCGTAGCTGCGCGACAGCGTGCGCTCGGCATCCTCCCAGCGCCCGGCGCGCGCCTGGCACACGCCCTGCGCGAACAGCGTGCGCACGGTTGCGACGTACTGCGGTTGTGCCAACGCCTGTGTGAACATCTTGTCGCCTTCGTCGAAGCGGCCCTGCTGGCACCAGAACCAGGCCAGGTTGTGCATCGTGTCGCCGTCGCGTGCATTGAGCTGCAACGCGCGCTGGAAGCTCTCTTCGGCAAGTCGCGGTTCGGACAGGCTGGCGTAGATCAGTCCACGCAGGTTGTGGGCCTCGACGAGATCGGGCTTGGCGGCCAGCGCCTGCTTGACCTCGTCCAGCGCGGTGGACAACTGACCGCGGCCGAAGTAGGCCGAGGCCAGCTCCAGCCGCACCAGCGCGCGGCGCTCGCTGTCGGTCTGGTCGGAACTGGTGCGTACCTCGCGCGGTGCTTCGGCGGCTGGCTCCGGGGCGGCGGCACAGCCGGCGAGCAGCGTGGCGCAGATCAGGGCCGCGTGCTTCATCGGGATGCTCCGCCGGCGGCGGGCCGGGCTGCCGGGTGCAGCGCGATGACCTCGCGACGCCGCGCCAGCCGTTCGCGGGCGTTGGTGCGATCTTGCACCTCGCCGGCGAGCTGGCCGCAAGCGGCAGCGATGTCGTCGCCGCGCGTCCGGCGCACCGTGGTCACGATGCCGGCGTCTTGCAGAGTTTGCGCGAACGCCGCCAGCGCCGCGCGCGACGAGCGCTTCAGGCCTGAGGCCGGGAAGGGGTTGAAAGGGATCAGGTTCAGCTTGCAAGGCACGGGCTTGACCAGCCGCACCAGCTCGGCAGCGAGGGCCGGGGTGTCGTTGACGCCATCGAGCATGCAGTACTCGAAGGTCACGAAGTCGCGTGGCGCCCGCTCGAGGTAGCGTGAGCAAGCGCCGAGCAACTCGGCCAGCGGGTACTTGCGGTTCAGCGGCACCAGCGCATCGCGCAGCGCATCGTTGGGCGCGTGCAGCGACACCGCCAGCGCCACCGGCAGGTCGTCGCGCAGGCGGTCGATCATAGGTACCACGCCCGAGGTGGAAACGGTGACGCGCCGGCGCGACAGGCCGTAGCCATGGTCGTCGAGCATCACCGACAGCGCCGGCAGCAGGGCCGCGTAGTTCTGCAGCGGCTCACCCATGCCCATCATCACGACGTTATCGATCTGGCGTTGCTGCGTGTTGTGCCGCAAGCGCAGCTGATGTTCGGCGAACCACAGCTGCGCGATCATCTCTCCAGTGCGCAGGTTGCGGCTGAAGCCCTGGTGCCCGGTGGAGCAAAACGGGCAGCCCACCGCACAGCCGGCCTGCGACGACACGCACAGCGTGCCGCGATCGGTCTCGGGGATGAAGACGGTCTCCACCGCGTTGCCCTGGCCGACATCGAACAGCCACTTGATCGTGCCGTCGCTTGCCACCTGCTCGCCGATCAGCGGCAGCGGCTGCACCACCGCGGCACCCTGCAGCTTGCCGCGCAGCGAGCGCGCCAGGTCGGACATGCGCTCGAAGTCGGACTCGCCGCGCTGGTGGATCCAGCGAAACAGCTGCACCGCACGAAAGCGCTTCTCGCCTTGCGCCTCGAAATGGTCGACGAGGCCGGGCAGATCGAAGTCGAGCAGGTCGGTCATGCCCGGCGCCCTGTCTATGGGTCAGCGGCCGTAGATCGACATCGCGGGGAAGAAGAAGGCGATCTCGAGCGCCGCCGTCTCGGGCGCATCCGAGCCGTGCACGGCGTTGGCATCGATGCTGGCCGCGAAGTCGGCGCGGATGGTGCCCTTGTCGGCCTTCTTCGGATCGGTGGCGCCCATCAACTCGCGGTTCTTGCCGATTGCGCCTTCGCCTTGCAGCACCTGGATCATCACCGGGCCGGAGATCATGAAGCTCACCAAGTCAGCGAAGAACGGGCGCCCCTCGTGCACGGCATAGAAGGCTTCGGCCTCGGCGCGCGAGAGGCGCGCCATGCGCGCGGCCACGATCTTCAGCCCGGCACCTTCGAAGCGCGCGTAGATCTGGCCGATGACATTCTTCGCCACGGCATCGGGCTTGACGATGGAAAGGGTGCGTTCGATGGCCATGACGGCTTGCTCCTGGAGACGGGACAAAGCTTTTGATTTTAACGGTGCACGATGACGCGGCCCGGCGGGCCTGAACGCCGATCAACGCCGCGGGCCGCCGCGTCCGCCGCGGCCCCCACCGCCGCCGCGCCCGCCGGACTTGCGCGTGAACGCATCGGCGCCGATGTAGCCCACCGAGGTGCGCATCGGGTCGGGCTCGCGAGCACCGCCACTGCCGCTACCACCACCGCCACCGCCACGATTGCCACCGCGTCCGCTTTTGTTGCCGCCGGTCGACTTCGGCGCGAAGCGCTTGTCATAGGTCTGCTGCAGCGGGTTGGGGATCGGTCCGTCCTCGGGCACCTCGCGCTGCGGCGTACGGGCCTGCTGCATGGCACGCTTGTCGAATGTTTGTTGCAGCGGGTTCGGGATCGGACCGTCCTCGGACACCTCGCGCCGCGGCGCCCGCGCCTGCTGGATGGCGCGCTTGTCGAAGGTCTGCTGCAACGGATTGGGGATGACGCCCACATCGTCGTGCTCGGCGGCGTCGCCATGCTCATCGTGCGGCAGCGGCGGGCCGTCTGCGCGATCGCCCATCCGTTCGCCGCCACGCCCGCGGCGCCCGCCGCGCCGGCCACGCCGGGCGCTCTCCCCGTCCCGGTCGTTGTCACGTCCGCCGGCGCGTCCACCGTCGGAACCAACGCGAGGGCCTTCGCGCTCGCCTTGTGTCATGCGCTGCAAGGCACCGACGTCCAGGCCGCTCAGGTCGACCCAAATGCCGCGTTTCAAGCCGCGCGGCAGCACCACACAGCCGTAGCGCACGCGGATCAGCCGGCTCACGGCATGCCCGACGGCCTCGAACAGCTTGCGCACCTCGCGGTTGCGGCCTTCGGTGATGACCACGCGATACCAATGGTTGACGCCTTCGCCGCCGCCGTCATCCACGCTCTTGAACGCGCAGCGCTGGCCGTCGATCTCCACGCCTTCGAGCAGCCGCTCGCGCGCCGCGTCGTCGAGCAGCCCGAGCGAGCGCACCGCGTACTCGCGCTCGACGCCGAAACGCGGGTGCATCAGCCGGTTCGCCAATTCGCCGGAGTTCGTGAACAGCAGCAGGCCCTCGGTGTTGATATCCAGCCGGCCCACCGACTGCCACTTGCCCTGGTGCAGACGCGGCAGGCGGCGAAACACCGTCGGCCGCTGTTCCGGGTCATCATGGGTGACCACTTCGCCGGCCGGCTTGTGGTACGCGATCACGCGTGGCGGCGGCGGTGCGATGCGCACGCGCACCGGCTTGCCGCCCACCGCGATGCGATCACCGAACGATATGCGCTGGCCGGTGTGCGCAGGCTGGCCGTTCACGGTGATGCGGCCATCGACGATCATCTGTTCCATGTCGCGACGCGAACCGATGCCGGCTTGTGCCAGCACCTTGTGCAGCTTGGGCGCGTCGGGTTCGGCCTGCAGGATGCGTTTGGGCGGCAGCGCGGCGGCCAGGCCCTCGTCGGCGGACCGCGCCGTGTCGAAGGTGCCGGAGAGCAATTCGTCGAAGACCTCGCCGACCTGCGCCGGGGGTTCGGCGGGGGCCGCCGCTGCGCTTTGATCGTCATCGTCGCCGGCACCCTCCACGGTCTCGACACCTTCGACAGCAGGAGCGGCATCGCCTCGTGGCCCACGGTCACCGCCGCGGCGGCCACGGCGCCGGCGCGAACGGCGGCTCGGCCCCCCTTCGCGGCCGGCTTCGGCGGGAGTGCCCGCAGGCGCTTCGGTGGCCGGCATCGGCCCGGCCAGCATGTCGCCCGCGGTTTCGGCCACGGCCGCAGCGCCCGGCCCGTCGCTCACCGCCACGTTCACCACGGCGTCGGCCGCCGGCGGGCCTTCGACTTCGGCGGTCTTTTTGCGCGGCGCGCGCCGGCGCTTCGCGGGCACGGCGTCGCTGCCGACGGCAGCGTCGGGCCCCGACTCGGCAGGCGCTTGCGCTTCGTGATCCGGTGGGTCGGCGTCGTGGGCGTTCATTCGGTGGCGGTCTCGGTGGCGGTCTCGGTGGCGGGGGTCAAGGTGTGATCAACGACGGGGGAATCGAGCGGCAGATCGTCCTGGCGATCAGGGTCTCCGGCGAGCAGCGAGGATTGCGCCTGCAGCGCATCCAGCGCCTGCTGCGCACGGCCGCCGGGCACCTCGATCGGCGGCAGCTGGTCCAGGCTGGCCAGTCCAAGGTCGTCGAGAAACTGCCGCGTGGTGGCGTACAGCGCCGGG
>JANNQO010000349.1:0-6356 GCA_031400795.1 Rubrivivax sp.
TGGGCTTCGAGCGCCGCGATGCGGGCATCGCGCTCGTCGAGCGCACGCTGCACGTCCTCGGCGTCGATGCGCACGGGAATGTGTTGCGGGCAGTTCCAGTCGAAGCCCTCGACCTTGATCGTCAGGACCCGTTGTGGGCGCGCGCGGTAGCCGGGCTCGAGCAGCCGGGTCGACAGCGGGTCGTGCGCCGCCCAGTCGGTGACTGCCAGGCGGCCCAGCAGCTTCAGACGCACCCGGTTCGCATAGTCGACCAGGATCAGCGCCACGCGGTCGTTGCCAGCCGCGTTGCCCACGCTGACCAACTGGCGGTTGCCGGCAAAGTCAGCGAAGGCCAGCGTCCTGTCGTCCAGCACATTCAGGAAGCCGCGCGGCCCGCCGCGGTGCTGCAAGTAGGGCCAGCCGGTCTCGGACACGGTGGCCATGGTGAAGCTGCGTTGCGCCGCGATAAAGTCGACCTCGGCGTCGCCCAGGCGGTCATTGAAGACCTCGGTGCCGGTCTCGAAGTTGCGGGCATAGCTCGCACGGCTGCCATCGCGCTGCTGCGCGGCCTTGACGGAAGGCGTGAAAGCAATGTCGGCGAAGGCATGGGACATGACGGGCTCCGGGAGGTGCAGCGCAACGGCTGCTGCGGTGTCGTCACTGTGCAGCAGCGCAGCCCAAAACAGAATCCACGCCGGGACCAAGGGACTCTTTCCAAACCTGGAATGATGGCCCTGCGAACTCGGCGGGCAACGCAGGCAGAAACAGATCGAGCCGAGCGACCCAGGTGCTTGTCGGGTGCGAGCGCGTATTTGTGCGAAAACCGTTGACGCTCTCAAGCCTTGCGCCGCAGCTTGTCGAGGCCATCAAGAATGAGATCCAGCCCGAACTCAAGAGTGTGCAGGCCGTCGTGCTGGCCATCGATCACCTGTTGCGACATGCCGTTGAGGTGTGGGAACTGATCCGCCGGGATCATCGGCAGATAAGCCTTTGCCATCTTGGCGTACTCAAGCGGCTCGAAGGGAAAGTTCAGCTTCTGTAGCGTGAAACCATAGACGTAGCTGTCGAGTGCATTCCAGGCATGGTCGGCCATGGCGTAGGAGAAGCCCGCTTCACGCAGACAGCCGATCGAGGCATCGACGTAGTGCAGCATCGCCGGGCCGACATTGGCGCGCGACACCACCAACCTGGTTGCCCAGGGGTGACGCACCAGGGCCTCATGGGCCGCGATCGCCCGCCGGCGCATGGCCACCTTCCAGTTGCCGCCGGGGGCAGGTGCCTCGAACTCACCGGCCACGATGTCGACGATGCCATCCAGGATGGCATCCTTGTTCGCGACATGTCGGTACAGCGACATGGCCTCGACGCCAAGCGCTTCCCCCAGCTTGCGCATCGACAGCGACGCGATGCCGATCTCATCGGCCAGCGTGACCGCCGCGCGCAGCACGCGCTCCTTGCTCAGGCCGGGACGCGGCGGCGGCTGCAGCATCGGCTTCGGTACGTCTCTCTTCGCCATGGCTTGGCTCCGTGTGTTGCTGTGCAAGCGGCGGCGAGTCCGTCGCGGGCACTTCACCTCAAGTCATGCGTGCCTGTTACCCCAGCCTTGCGACATTTTAGATTACGCTGTATGCTTACACTGTAGTCACCTTCTCATGAAACCCGCAAGTCGGGATAGACACCATGAATGCATCTGCCGGCCATTCCGCAGCGCCGTCCTCGACGCAGCTGGCGCCATCACGATCAGCCCAGCCCGCACGGCGCGCCATGAAAGCCATCGTTCACCACCAGTACGGCGAGCCCGACGTGCTGACGCTGGGTGAAGTTGAAACGCCGGTGCCGGGCGACGACGACGTGCTCATTCGCGTGGTCGCGGCGGGCGTGAGCATTGGCGATCACCACATCATCACCGGCAAGCCCTACCTCGTTCGGCTGAGCCCGTTTGGCGGCTTCCCCCGGCCGAAGCACAAGGTGCCCGGCGCTGCGATGTCGGGGCGCGTGGTGGCGGTTGGCGCCAGCGTCACCGGCTTGTGTGTCGGTGATGAGGTTTTCGGGCAGGCGCTTAACGGCGCCTTTGCGGAGTACCTCGTGATGCCCGCGAAGCTTGTCGCGCACAAACCGAAAAGCCTCTCGTTCGAGGATGCGGCGGCTGTTCCATGGGGCACGACGGCGCTCCAGGGCCTGCGCGACGCAGGCCACCTGCAGGCCGGTGAGCGTGTACTCGTCAATGGAGCGTCGGGAGCGGTAGGCACCTGGGCCGTGCAGCTCGCGAAGTCGCTCGGCGCACACGTCACCGCGGTATGCAGCACGCGCAACGTCGAACTCGTGCGGTCGCTCGGTGCCGACGAGGTCATCGACTACACGAAGAGCGATTTTGTCGAGGGTGGCGAGCGCTTCGACGTATTGATGGACATGGCCGGCAACCGCGCCCTGTCGGACTGCAAGCGGGTATTGATCGCCGGGGGCCGCTATGTGCCGTGCTCGGGCGGTGGCGGCGACTGGCTCGGCCCCTTCGTTCGCATCATCGGTGGCCTGCTCGTGTTTCTCTTCGGCGGCAAGCGCGTCAAGATGTTCATGCAGAAATTGAACGCCGCCGACCTCGTTGTCATGGCTGAGCTCATCGAGGCCGGCGCCATGAGGCCGGTGGTCGAGCGTGTCTGGTCTCTCCCGGAGGTGAGTGCCGCGCTGAAGCACATTGGCACGGGGCACTCGCAGGGGCTGAACGTCGTGCGCATCTCCAGGTGACGGCGCGGCACCTGGCCGCAGACCGTGAACTCGTCAACGGGCGCATGACGTTCGCGAGTCGAGCCCACGATCCGGTGCGCCGCCAATGGGGCAGCTCGCTCGGCCTGTGCTCATGGCCCTCAGTCCCCAAGTCTTCGCGATGTCGCAGCGCACGCTGCTGGTCGCGCCCGCCAAAGTCAATGACGAAATGCGCTCCATCGCGCACAGCTTATGGTGCGTGGCTCCGACCGGCAGCTTCGGGGCAGCGAGTTCGCCAGATCCGCTGTCGCCGATGGGTCGCGAAGAGCCGATCGCCATAGCAGGGAGGAGTCGTTCGGCCGCCGGCCTGGCCCATCACTCTTGAGTGGCCGCTACTGAAGGTGCAGCGGTCGGTCGCCTCGCAGGACGAAGAATGGCAGGTTTCGGCGGCGGCTGTCATTGGGCCGCAAAACCTGACCGGCTGCAGACAGTCTGACGCGGTCACCCACCCGGCCGTCATGAACGGCAACAGATCGCCGGGAGCAGGTTGCCTGCCCAGCGATTTCACAACCACATTGCCGACCATCAGCTCGACGCGGATGGAGGCGTATCCGCATCACCAGCGCCTACGGCAGGACGCCCGCATCGGCCAGCCGTTGAAGAATGCGCTCAGCGGCATCGGGAGCAGGAATCGATCCTGCATCGAGCAGCAGTTCCGGGCTCTCCGGCGCCTCGTAAGGCGAGTCGATGCCGGTGAAGTTCTTCAGCTGCCCGCTGCGTGCCTTGCGGTACAGGCCCTTGGGATCGCGCGACTCGGCCAGCGCCAGCGGCACGTCGACATGCACCTCGATGAACTCGCCCGCGGCGAAGAGTTCCCGCGCCATTCGGCGTTCGGCACGGAAGGGCGAGATCAGCGCGGTGATCACCACGAGCCCAGCGTCGACCATCAGCCGCGCCACCTCGGCGACGCGGCGGATGTTCTCGACGCGGTCCTGCGCGGTGAAGCCCAGGTCCTTGTTCAGTCCGTGGCGCACGTTGTCGCCGTCGAGCACATAGGTGCGCACGCCCAGCGCATGCAGCCGAGCGGCCAGCAGGTTGGCGATGGTCGACTTGCCGGCGCCCGACAGCCCCGTGAGCCAGACCACCGCGCTGCCGTGGCCGTTGAGCTGGCGCCGCGCGGCGCGATCCACATCCAGGTTCTGCCAGTGCAGGTTGTCGCCCCGGCGCAAGGCGAAATGCAGCATGCCTGCGCCGACGGTGCGGTGGAACAAGCGGTCGACGAGGATGAAGCCACCGGTCTCGCGGTTGTCACGGTAAGGATCGAAGGCGACCCTGCGGTCGACTTCGATCTCCACCTCGCCGATCTCGTTGAGCTCGAGTCGCTCGGCCGCCACCGGCGCAAGCGTGTGGATGTCGATGCGGTGACGGATCGGCATCACCGTGGCCACCGCTGAGGCCGTGCCGATGCGCATGCCGTAGCTGCGCCCGCGCAGCAGCGGCTCGCTGTCCATCCACACCACGGTGGCCTGGAACTGCGAGGCGGCCTGCGCGGGCGCGGCGTCGCTGCAGATGACGTCGCCGCGCGCCACGTCGAGCTCGTCTTCGAGCACCAGCGTCACGGATTGCGGGGCCGTGGCCTGGGCGAGATCACCATCGAAGCTGACGATGCGCGCCACGCGGCTGCGTTGGCCTGAGGGCACGATGCGCACGGCGTCGCCGGGCCTCACGCTGCCCGATGCGAGTGTGCCCGCCAGGCCGCGGAAATCGGGGTTCGGTCGGTTCACCCATTGCACCGGAAAACGCAACGCGGCCTGGCGCGATTCGCCGGAATCGACGTCGACCGACTCCAGGTGCTGCAGCAGCGTCGGGCCGCTGTACCAGGGCATGTGCTTGCTGGGCGAGGTGATGTTGTCGCCGGCCACCGCCACCACCGGGATCGCCTGCACGGCAGCGAGCCCGAGCGTGCCGGCCAACTCGGCATACGCCAACCGGATGTCCTCGAACACGGCCTGGTCGTGGCCGACCAGGTCCATCTTGTTCACGGCCAGCACCACATGCCGCACGCCGAGCAGGCCCACCAGGTAGCTGTGGCGCCGCGTCTGCGGCAGCAGGCCCTTGCGCGCATCCACCAGCACCACGGCCAGCGCGGCCGTCGATGCGCCGGTGACCATGTTGCGCGTGTACCGCTCGTGGCCCGGTGTGTCGGCGACGATGAAGCGGCGCCGCGCGGTGCTGAAGTGGCGGTACGCGACGTCGATGGTGATGGCCTGTTCGCGCTCGGCGCTCAGGCCGTCGAGCAGCAGCGCGTAGTCCGGCTCGCCACCGCGCGTGCCGATGCGTCGCGAGTCGGCCTGCAGCGTGGCCAGCTGATCGTCGTGCAGCGCGCCGGCCTCCCACAGCAGCCGCCCGATAAGCGTGCTCTTGCCATCGTCGACGCTGCCGCACGTGATGAAGCGCAGCAGGTCTTTCGACTCCTGGGCTTGCACGATGCGTTGCAATTGCGCGGCCGGCGTGGTGCCGTCGGCGCCTGGGGCATGCATCAGAAGTAGCCCTCCTGCTTCTTGCGCTCCATCGAGGCTGTGCCGTCGTGGTCGATGAGCCGGCCCTGGCGCTCCGACGTGCTCGTGGCCATCATCTCGAGGATCATCTCCGGCAGCGTGGTGGCGCATGACTCGACGGCGCCGCTCAAGGGGTAGCAGCCGAGCGTGCGAAAGCGCACCGGGCGCTGCTCGACCGATTCGCCCGGGCGCAGCCTGAAGCGCTCGTCATCGACCATCAACAGCATGCCGTCGCGCTGCACCACCGGCCGCTCGGCGGCCAGGTACAGCGGCATCACGGGCAGGCCTTCACGCTGCACGTAGAGCCAGACATCGAGCTCGGTCCAGTTGGACAGCGGAAACACACGCAGCGACTCACCCGGCGCCTTGCGCGTGTTGTAGAGCCGCCAGAGCTCGGGCCGCTGCTGGCGCGGGTCCCAGCGGTGCCCGGCCGAGCGCAGCGAAAAGATGCGTTCCTTGGCGCGGCTCTTCTCTTCATCGCGCCGCGCGCCGCCGATGGCCGCGTCGAAGCCATGCTGGTCCAGCGCCTGGATCAGGCCCTGCGTCTTCCAGATGTCGGTGTGCCGTTGCGAGCCGTGGTCGAAAGGGTTGATGCCTTGCGCCAAAGCCTCGGGGTTGGTGTGCACGATGAGCCGCACGCCACTTTGAGCGGCGATGCGATCGCGCATCGCGTACATGTCGCGGAATTTCCAGGTCGTGTCCACGTGCAGCAGCGGGAAGGGCAAGGGCGCGGGATGGAAGGCCTTGCGCGCCAGGTGCAGCAACGCGCCAGAGTCCTTGCCAATGGAGTACAGCAGCACCGGGCGCTCGCAGCCGGCCACCACCTCGCGCAGGATGTGGATGCTCTCGGCCTCGAGTTCGTCGAGCACGTTCAACGTGCACCCCGCGCGGCTTCCGGCCTCGGTGCGCGGACGTCGAGCAGCCGAAGCAGGCTTGGCCTGAAGGCGAGCAGCAGCAAGGCGCCGCAAGCCGACAGGGCCGCATGCAAGGCCCAGAAGCTTGCGGGGCTGATGCGCTCGTAGAAGCTGCCGATCCAGCCGATCAGCAGGTTGGCGAGAAAGAGACTGATGAAGACAAGACCCATCAACGTGGCGTTCACGGGAGCCGGCGCCAGCCGCG
>JANNQO010000350.1:0-7742 GCA_031400795.1 Rubrivivax sp.
GCAGCGGCGCAGTGAAGATCCGCATCGACCAACGCTATCCGCTGGCCGAGGTGGCGCAGGCGCACCGCGATCTGGAGGCGCGCAAGACGACGGGATCGACGGTGCTCATGCCCTGAGGTTCCGGGCAGCCCAAGGCCCGGCGCTTTGCATGGGCTCAATCGATCGCTGCGCGTATTGCGGACGCTGGCGAATGGACCTGACCAGCCCGAGGGCAGACCTCGCTCGACCAGCCCTGGAGCCGACCTTGCCAACGCTGCAACTCAACCCAGCTCAAGCGCTTGCGTGCTTGTCCTTGCCCTGCATCCGGGCCACCATGAAGTCTGCCGCTTGCGTGATGTGGCTGCGTGCCAGGGTTTCGGCCTTGGCGGCGCTGCCGCGAGCGATGGCGTCGAGGATGGCGGCGTGCTGGTTCCAGATGTCGCGCGGCGTCTCGTCCTTGATCAACACCTCGCCCATCACGCGCTGGGTGTGCGTCCAATGCGAGGCCATCGCCGGCGCCACCAGCGGGTTGCCGCACAAGCCATAGATGAACTCGTGGAACTTCAGGTCGGCGGCCACCATCTTGGCCACCGAGCCGCTGGCCACCGCCTTGCGGCCGGCTTCGATCAGGGCCGGGCCGAGCTTGCCCGCGCGCTCAGCGTTGTTCTCGGCAGCCAAGCGGCAGGCCAGCCCCTCGATCACTGAGCGCATCTCGTACATGTGCTTGACCTGATCGGGCTCCAGCGGCGCCACCTCCAAACCGCGGCCGGTCGCGTCGCGCAGCACGCCCTGGTTGCGCAACAGCAGCAGGGCCTGCTGCACCGGCTGGCGGGAGACACCGAGGGTCTTGGCGATCTGCTCCTGGACGATGCGGTCGCTAGGCCCCAGCTGGCCCGAGGCGATTTCGCCCAGGATCGCGTCGCGCACCTGATCGACGAGGTTGGGGGCCAGGGTCAGCGCTTTCATGAGGTCAGTATAGCAAGAGCACCGCACACTGAATTCAGAGTTCACTCGGGATTTCCCTGATCGAACTCTGAATTCAGAATACTACAGTGCGGGCTCTTGCTTCCCGGAGCTGGCCATGACCACGTCCCATCGCAGCGTCGCCGAGATCGTGGCGCGCTTTCTTGTTGCCCGCGGCGTCGACCGCATCTTCGGCCTGCAGGGCGGCCACATCCAGCCGATCTGGGACCACCTGGCGCAGCTTGGCGTGCGCATCGTCGATGTGCGCGACGAGGGTGCGGCGGTGCACATGGCGCACGCCCATGCGCAGCTCTCGGGCGGTGTCGGCATTGCGATGGCCACTGCCGGCCCCGGTGTCACCAACTGCGTCACGGCGATCACCAATGCCCACCTCGAACGCGTGCCGCTACTGCTGATCGGCGGCTGCCCGCCGGTGCCGCAGGACGACCTCGGCCCGCTGCAGGGCATCGACCATGTGGCAATCCTTGCGCCGGTGACACGCCATGCCCGCACGCTGCGCGTGGCCGAGCAGATTGCGCGCGATCTCGACAAGGCCTGGTCGATCGCCGAGGGTGATGGCGGCGCGCCCGGGCCGGTGTACCTCGAAATCCCGACCGATGTGCTGCGCCAGACGGTGCATACGGCCTGCGTGCTCGAAGAACACATGACGCCCAAATCACGCCCGCGCGCGGCGCCCGATGCTGCGCTCGTCGCGCGCGCTGCTGAGTTGCTGCGCAGCGCGCGCCGCCCCCTCGTGATCACCGGCCGCGGCGCACGCGGTGCCGGTGCGGCATTGACGCGCCTGCTCAATGCCAGCGGCGCGGTGTACCTGGACACGCAGGAAAGCCGCGGCCTGGTCGACGGCGCGCACCGCGCTGTCGTCGGCGCCATGCGCGCTCGTGCGATGCACGAGGCCGATCTCGTGCTCGTGGTCGGCCGCAAGCTCGACTACCAGATGGGTTATGGCTCACCGGCCGTGTTCAAGCAGGCCAGGTTCATCCGCGTCGCCGACCATGCCGACGAGTTGCGCGACAACCGGCGCGGCGAGGTCGAGCTGCTGGCCGATGCCGGCTTGGGCGTGGGGGCCATCGCCGAGGCGTTGACGTCGCCATCGCCAACACTGGACACGGCGTGGACCGCGGCACTGCGCGCCGAACATGTCAAGCGCGCCGCCAAGTACGCCGAAGGCATGGCGATCGCGCCGGCCGGCAAAGACGGCCACATGCACCCGAACCGCATCTTCGCTGCGCTGCGCAAGGTGCTCGCGCCCGACGCGATCACCGTCGCCGACGGTGGCGACCTGCTCAGCTTTGCGCGCATGGGCCTGGACACGCGCCACTACCTCGACGCCGGCGCCTTCGGCTGCCTGGGCGTTGGCACGCCCTACGCGGTCGCCGCCGCGCTGCTGCACCCCGAGCGGCAGGTGGTGGCGATCACGGGTGACGGCGCCTTCGGCTTCAACGCGATGGAGATCGACAGCGCCAAGCGCCACGGCGCCAAGGCGGTGTTCATCGTCTCCAACAACGCTGCGTGGAACATCGAGCGGCTGGACCAGGAGTTGAACTACGGCGGCCGCGTCGTCGGCACCCTGCTCGCGTCGAGCGACTATGCCGCCATGGCGCGTGCCTTCGGTCTGCACGCCGAGCGCGTGACCGACCCGGCGCGGCTCGAAGGCGCGATCCGCGATGCGTTCGCCAATGCGCCGGCGCTGATCGATGTCGTCACGACGCAGGACGCGCTGAGTTCCGACGCCGTCAAGGGCCTGGGCTGGGTGCCCGACCGGCAGGCGCTCACCGCCTGGGACGAGGCCGAGCAGACGAGGCGCCAATGAGCAGCCTGTTGACGCTTGCGGAGTCGATCGCCGCACACGCCCGCACCCAGCCGAACAAGATCGGCGTGCGCGACTCGCGGCGCGCGCTCAGCTACGCCGCCTGGGACGAGCGTGCGAGCCGCCTGGCCAACGCGCTGCTCGCACTCGGCCTCGTCAAGGGCGACCGCGTCGCCTTGCTGGCCTTCAACAGCATCGAGTGGCTGGAGATCTACGTCGCAATCGCGCGCGCCGGGCTGGTCGCCGTGCCGATCAACTTCCGCCTCGTCGGCCCGGAGATCGCCTACATCGTGCAGCACAGCGAGGCACGCGCCTTCATCGTGCAGGACGACTTGCGCAAGGCGGTGGAGGGCATCCGCGCCGAGTTGCCGGTCGACGCCGCACGCTTCATCCACTTCGGCACCGACACCACGCCGACAAACTGGCAAGGCTATGAGGCGCTGATCGCCGCAGCGGGCGCGCAAGCACCGACCATCGAGGTTCGCCCTGACGACCTGTTCGCGCTGATGTACACCTCGGGCACCACCGGCCGCCCCAAAGGCGCGATGCGCAGCCACGAAGGCAACGCACTGCTCGCGCTGGTCACCGCGCTCGAGTTCGGCCTCACGCGCGACGACAGCGGCCTCTTGGTGATGCCGCTGTGCCACGCCAACTCGCTGTATTTCAGCGTCACCTTTGTGATGCTCGGCGCCACCATCGTCGTCGACGACCGCCCGCACTTCGATCCCGACGCGCTGCTGGGCCTGCTGGCGCGCGAGCGCATCACTTTCACCTCGCTGGTGCCAACGCACTACATCATGATGTTGTCGCTGAGCGCCGAAGTGAAAGCGCGGCACGACCTCTCGCGCGTCGGCAAGCTGCTGGTCTCTTCGGCGCCCGCCCGGCAAGACACCAAGCGCGCGATCCTCGAACTCTTCCCCAACGGCCGCTTGTTCGAGCTTTACGGTTCCACCGAAGCCGGTTGGGTGACGGTGCTGCGACCCGACGAACAGATCTCCAAGCTCGGTTCAGTGGGCCGCGAGTGGGCTGGCTCCGGTGCGATCAAGCTGCTCGACGCCGATGGCCGCGAGGTACCCGATGGTGAAGTCGGCGAGCTGCACTCGCGCACGTCCTACGTCTTCAGCGGCTACTGGAAGAGCCCGGAGAAAACGAGCCAGGCGTTCAACGGCGCCTGGTGCTCCGTGGGCGACATGGCTCGGCGCGACGAACAGGGCTTCATCCACCTCGTCGACCGCAAGAGCAACATGATCATCAGCGGCGGCGAGAACATCTATCCGAGCGAAGTCGAGGCCGTGCTCGCCGCGCACCCTGCGGTGCAGGACGTGGCGGTGATCGGCGTGCCCGACGCGAAGTGGGGCGAGGCGGTGCAGGCCGTCGTCGTGCCGCGACCCGGCCAGCCGCCCGCCGAGCGCGAGCTGCTCGACTGGTGCCGCGAGCGCATCGCCGGCTTCAAGCGCCCGCGCTCAGTGCTCTTCATCGGTGAGCGCGAGATGCCGCGCACGGCCACCGGCAAGATCCAGCACCGCGCGCTGCGCGAGCGCATCGTCACCCGAACCTGAAACAGGATCCGCCATGCTCGACACCCTCAAGCGCGAATCGATCTACCAGCCTGAACAGCCGGGCCTGAAGTTCCCCGAGAAGCCCAGCTTCGCGACGCCCGCCGCCGAGCGCCGGCATCGCCAGGAGCGTCTGGTGGCCGCCTGCCGTGCCTTCGCACTGCACGGCCTGGACTACGGCTTTGCCGGCCACCTGACGGTGCGCGACCCCGAGCACCCGCAGCTGTACTGGACCAACCCGATGGCGGTGCACTTCTCGCAGGTGAAGTGCTCCAACCTGATCCTGGCCGACCACAGCGGCAAGGTGGTGCATGGCGAGTACGCGATCAACCGCGCCGGCTTTGTGCTGCACGCCGCAGTGCACGAGCACCACCGGGACATCGTCGCGATGTGCCACGCGCACACGGTTTACGGCGGCGCCTATGCCGCACTCGGCCGCGAACTGCCGCCGATCACGCAAGACGCGGCCTGCTTCTTCGAAGACCATGTGGTGATCGCCGACGAGGGCGGCAAGGTTGCCGTCGAAGTGAACGCCGGGCACAAGGTGGCCCTGGCCTTCACCGGCGTCAAGGCCGCCATCCACCAGAACCACGGCCTGCTCACCGCCAGCCGGCACAGCATCGAGGCAGCGGCGTTCTGGTTCATTGCGCTCGAGCGTTGCTGCCAGCAGCAGTTGATGATCGACGCTTCAGGCCACGAACCAAAGCTCGTGCCGCCCGACAAGGCGCGCTACAGCCGCGAGCATGTCGGCAGCGAGTACATCGGCTGGCTGCATTTCCAGCCGATCTGGGAGCAGCTTCTCAAAACGCAACCCGACATGCTCACGTGAACGACATTCGCCCGTTCACGCTCGCCGTGCCGCAGGCGGCGATCGACGAGCTGCACACGCGCTTGGACCGCACGCTGTGGCCCGACGAAGCGCCGGATTCGGGTTCGGCGCCCTGGGCCTACGGCACCTCGCTGGCCTTCATGCACGAGCTGGTGCACGACTGGCGCCACCGCTTCGACTGGCGCGCCACCGAAGCGGCACTCAACGCCTGGCCGCAGTTCAAGACGCGCATCGACGGCATCGAAGTGCACTTCCTGCATGTCATCGGCAGCGGCGCCACGCCCAAGCCGCTGCTGCTCTCACACGGCTGGCCCGGCTCGGTGCTGGAGTTCATGAAGCTGATCCCGCTGCTGGCGGCCGCGGGTTTCAGCCTCGTCGTGCCGTCGCTGCCGGGCTACACCCTGTCGTTCGAGCCACACCAGGCGCGCAAGTCGCTGCCAGAAATCGGCGCGATCTTCGACACCTTGATGCACCAGCGCCTGGGTTATGCGCGCTACGGCGCGCAGGGGGGTGACTGGGGTTCGTTTGTCTCCTCGTGGCTGGGCGCCAATCGCGCCGATCACCTCAACGGCATCCACCTCAACCTGATGCCGCTGAAGCGCGACGCGGCGATGTTCAACGACCCCAGCCCCGCCGAGCGCCGCTATGTCGATGAGATGCAAGCATGGCTCAAAGAAGAGACCGGCTACCAGGCGATCCAGGGCACGCGGCCGCAGACGCTGGCCTTTGCGCTGAGCGACTCACCCGCCGGTCTGGCCGCGTGGATCGCCGAGAAGTACCGCGCCTGGACCGACAACGACGGTGACCCGCGCCAGGCGCTGACGATGGACGAGATGCTCGGCAATATCAGCCTGTACTGGTTCACGCGCTGCATCGGCGCTTCGTTCTGGCCCTACTACGCCCGCGCGCATGGCCCGTGGCCGATCGAACGGCCGATCACCGTGCCCACCGGCTACTGCGATTTCCCGCACGAAATCCTGCGCCCACCGCGCGAGGCGGCGGCGCGCACCTTCACCGACATCCGGCGCTGGAGCGTGATGCCCAAGGGCGGCCACTTCGCTGCGCTCGAACAGCCCGCAGCGCTGGCCGCGGAGATCAGCGCTTTTTTCCGCGGCCTCGAGCAACCTCAGAACCCGACCGATGCTGCCTGACCTCGACTCGCTGGCGCTGTTCGTGCGCGCTGCGGAGATGAAGAACCTGACGCGGGCAGCCGAGGCCAGCCTGATCACCGTGCCGGCGGCGAGCCGGCGCCTGTCGCTGCTCGAGCACCAGTTCAAGGCGACGCTGTTCGAGCGCCACTCGCGCGGGCTGGCGCTCACGCCCGCCGGCGAGCGGCTGCTGCAACTGGCGCGCGAAGTCATCGCCAGCGTGCACCACATGCGCGCGCAGATGGGCAACTACGCGCGTGGCAAACAGAGCGTGCTGCGCGTGCAAGGCAACACCTCGGCGATGACGCAGTTCCTGCCGGGTGACATCGCCTCGTTCTCCGCCGCACACGACGATGTGCGCGTGGTGCTCGAGGAATCCTGGAGCGAGGACGCGGTGCGCCGTGTGCGCAGCGGCGAGGTCGACCTGGCCGTGATCGTCGAAGGCCCTGAAGTCAGCGGCCTGCACGTCGCGCCCTACCGCCACGACCAGCTTGCCGCGGTGATGCGCAACGACGATGTGCTGTGCGGCCAGACGCCGCTGCTCTTTGCCGAGTTGCTCGAGCGCGACCTCGTCGGCCTTGAAGGCGGCAGCACGCTGACCCGCCTGCTCGAAGCCCAAGCCGCGCTGCTGTTGCGGCCGATGGCACTGCGGGTGCAGGTGCGCAGCTTCGAATCGGTGTGCCGTTCCGTCGAAGCCAAGCTCGGCATCGGCGTGCTGCCACTGGCCGCCGCGCGCAGCTTTGCCAGCGCAATGGGCCTGACGGTCGAGCCATTGGCCGACGCTTGGGCGCTGCGCGCGATGCGCTTGTGCACGCGGCTGAAGCCTGACGCGACGTCAGCGTTGGGCGCGCTGGTGGCGCACTTGCAGGGGTTGGCGGATTGAGCGGCGGGATCTTGCCGACGAGGCAGGGCGGGAACCGGGTCAACCGGCCGCAGCCACCAGGCCCCGGCGGCCCTTGAGCATCGGGATGTGCCGGCTCGGCGTGGCTGCATTTTGCCGAGCCGTTTGAGCGCGACCGCACCGTTGCAGCGCCTGCAACACTGCCAGTACGTCTTTGAAATGGTCAGTCGCCGGCTGGCGCGACACAGTCACGCTCCACACCCATCCCGACCCGGAGTCAGACCATGGCCAGCTTCCATTTGCGCACCCGTCTCGCCCTTGCCGCGCTTGTGTCCGTGCTCGCCGCGCCCGCCGTGGCGCAGGAGCGCACGATCAAGATCTACGGCTTCGGCGCCAAGAGCGGCGTGGTGCGCATCTTTGGCCTGAACAGCGAGGCCGCGATGAAGGCCGCCGCTGAGCAAATCAACAAGGCCGGCGGCGTGACGCTGGCTGATGGCGCCAAGGCCAAGATCGTCATCGAGTACCTGGACGACCGCTGCAACGCCGAAGAAGGCATCAACGCGCTGCGCCGCATCGCTTCGCAGCCCGACGCCATCGT
>JANNQO010000351.1:0-10044 GCA_031400795.1 Rubrivivax sp.
TCGTGGCGCTTCAGGCCGGGCTCGGCGCGCAGGAAGTCCTCGACCTTGGCCGCGCCCAGTGCCTGGATCTCCGGGTTCGTCCAGGCCACTGCGGCGCTGGTGCGGCCCCACAGGCTGCCCATCTGCTGGCTGCGCTCCTGGTTCTGCCGCGAACGGCTGTCGGTGGACAGTTGCGTGCTGGCGTAGACCCACAGGCGCTGCAGGCGCAGCCAGGCCGCTGATTGTTGGTCGAGCACGGCACGCAGCGTGGCGGCGTCTTTGGCCAGCGTGCCCTTGGCGGCTGCGAGCTTGCCGACCTCGGCTGCGAAGGCCTGCCGTTCGCTGTCCCAGGCGGCGTCGCTCGGGTACAGCCGTGTCAGATCCCAAACCCAGCGCGGGTCGGTGGCCAGGGCCGGATCGGGGGTAGCGGTCTGCGCGGTAGCGGCCAGCGCGCCGAGCAGCGCCGCGGCCAGCAGGGTCGATCGAAACATCGTGTGTCGTCTCCGGAGCGGGAAAGTCCAGCGCGTGATTCTCGCCGCGGCGCCGTGCCCGATCGGCATCGATCGGACAGGTGGCAACGGCGCAGGCTTGAAGTCCCCCATCAGCGTGGCGAGGCGCGCGGCCAACCAGATCGTCGTGCCGTCAGCCGAATGCAAACGCGGTCGACTTCATCGATTCAATCTCTGCACCAGCAGCGCGCTGGTGATGCCGAGCAGAATCGCCCACTCGAGCGAGAGCACGACCGTGGCCACGAAAGTCACCACCAGCGGCACGCGCTCGGCCCAGCCGAGTTGCCACAGGTGGCGCATCTCGGCGATGTCGAACAGCCCCGCGGCGACGACGAACAGCAGCCCGCCGACTACCGCCAGTGGCAGCCAGGCTGCGAGCGGCGCGACCATCAGCACGATGACGAACAGGAACACCCCGGCCGAAGCGGCGGCCAGCGGCGTGCGCGCGCCGGCCTCGGCGTTGACCCCCGAGCGGTTGAACGAGCCGCTGGCCGGATAGCTCGAGCAGAACGAGCCGACCAGATTCGCCAGCCCCTGGCCGATGAACTCCTGGTTGCCGTCGAGTTGATCGCCATGCCGGCGCGCCACCGCTTTGGCGATGGCTGCGGCTTCGGTGAGCGCGAGCAGCGTCATCACCAGCGTCGCGCCGAACAGGGCGCGCAGCGTCGACAGGTTCAGGTCGGGCGACGACAGTTCGGGCAGCGCACTGGGCAGCGGCGGGACGCTTTGCAGCGCTGGCCAATGGGGCATCCAGCGGGCCACGGCCAGCGCCACCAGCGAGCCACCGACCACCGCGCCCAGCATCGCCGGCAGCCAGCGGTTGAAAGGCTTGAGCAGCACCGCCAGCGCGATCGTGGCGCCGGCCGCGATGAGTGCCGGTGCCGACACGGCATGCCGCTGCTCCCACGCCATGGCCAGGTTCTGCCACGGCGGCAGCCCGCGTTCGAGCTTCACACCGAGCACCGTGCCGAGCTGGCTGTTCAGGATCAGCAGCGCCGCGCCCGCGGTGAATCCCACCACCACCGAATGCGGCACCTTGTCGACCAGTTGGCCGACCCGCGCCAGGCCGAGCAGCAGCTGCATCGCACCGACCAGGAAGGCCAGCGTCAGCACCAGGCGCACGTAGTCGGGCGAGCCCACGGCGGCCAGCGGCGCCACCAGCGCCATCGTCGTCAGCGAGATCGCATTCGCCGGCCCGGTGACCATCAAACGGCTTGAGCCGAACAGCGCCGCGACGATGCACGGCAACATCGCCGCGTACAGGCCATGTTGCGGCGGCATGCCGGCCAGCGTGGCGAAGGCCACACCTTGCGGCAGCACGACGATGGCGCCGGTGAGACCGGCCAGCAGGTCGGCGCGCAGTACGCCCGGCTGGCGCCATTCGTCGCGCCAGCGCATGAAGGGCAGGGAAGGCATCGGCGCTGAGTATCGAGGCGCTACAAACCGAGAAAGCGCCGGACTTCCCCTAGCGTGGCCGCGGGGTCCTCTTCGTGCGGCAGGTGGCCCAGATCGCCGAAGACCTTCAGCTCGCTGCCGGCGATCAGGCGCTGGAACTCGGCGGCCACCGGCGGCGGGATGAGCCGATCGCGCCCGCCCCACAGGATCAGCGTGGGCAGCTTCAGTGCCGCGATGCGCGCCACATGCTCGCCGCGTTCGAGTTGCTGCACGCGCAGGCCCAGGGCGCGGCGGTTGCCGTCGCGCAGCGCGAGTTCGTAATACCGATCGACCAGCTCGGCTGTCACGCGCTCCGGGTGGCCGTAGGTGTTGACCAGGCCTTGTGCCACGAGGGCTCGCGGCAGCAGATGCTCGCCGATGCGGTTCAGCACCGGCACGCGTGCGATCCAGAATCCCCAGGGCATCGACTCGGGCGTGAACACGGGGCCGCTCGCGTCGACGAGGATCAGGCGCTGCACACGCTGCGGCGCAAGCGACGCGATGCGCCACGCGATCTCGCCGCCCATCGAGTTGCCGCCGACCACGAAGCGCTGCACGCGCAGTTGGTCGAGCAGGTCGATGATGAAGCGCGCGAGCGCATCGCCGCGGTAGTCGTCGCGTGGGTATCGCCCGGTGAACGGCCCCGTGAGGCCGAAGCCGGGCAGGTCCAGCGTGATCACGCGGCGCTGCGCGCGCAAGCCTTTCGCCCAACCCTCCCAGGTGTGCAGGCTGGACGAGGTGCCGTGCAGCAGCACGATGGGCACGGCGTCGTCGCGTGGGCCTTCGTCGCGCAGACCTTGGTTCTGCGGCCCTTCGTCGCGCAGGTGCACGACCTGGCCCTTCACCTCGACGAAGTCCGACGGCGGCGGCGCCCAGCGCGCCACCAGCGTTTCCACGGGCCGGTCGGGCGCGCGCCACAGGGCCACGGCCAATGCCGTCAGCATCAGCAGCACGCCGATGGCCTTGAGCAGGAAACCGCTCACCGGGCCGGCACCACGGTTTCACGCCCGTCGAACACGAAACAGCCGCCGTGCCAGAAGGGTGCCGCCGGTTGACGTTCAAAGTAGCCCAGGATGCCACCGTCGAGTTGGTGTGCGTGTTCGAAGCCGGCCTCGGCCATCCACAACGTCGCTTTCTCGCAGCGGATGCCGCCGGTGCAGTAGCTGACCACGGTCTTGCCGTGCAGCTCGTCGCGGTGCGCGGCCAGCGCCGCCGGGAAGTCGCCGAACGACTTCAGCCGCCAGTCAACGGCGCCGTCGAACGCGCCGCGATCCACCTCGAATGCGTTGCGTGTGTCCAGCAGCACCAGCTCGCGGCCCTGGTCGCAGCGGCCTTGCTCCAGCCAGCGCGCCAGCGTGGCCGCGTCCACCGCCGGCGCGCGCGCCGAAGCCGGCCGAACTGTGGGCTGGTTCATGCGGATGATCTCGCGCTTGACTTTCACGCCGAGGCGCTGGAACGGCCAGCGCTCGGCCTCGTGGCGATTGAACCTCATACCGGCGAAGCGCGCGTCGGCCGCCAGTTCATCGAGCCAGGCTTGCAGCGCGGCGGGTGCGCCGGCCAGGTTCAGGTTGATGCCTTCGTGGGCGATCAGCACCGTGCCGCGCAGGCCGGCATGCAGCGCGAGGCTCAGCAGCCGCTCGCGCAGCGCGGGTGGATCGGAGACATCGACAAAGCGGTAGCCCGCAACAATCGAAACCATCGGGACGGAACTGCACGCAGCCCGGACGAGCGCTACGGCTGCCGCAAGATCGACGCGGTCGCCACCAGCTCCTCGAACAAGGCCATCGAGACCTTGCCCGAGACCGAGAAGGGGTCGAGCGTGGCCCGTTCCGAATACTTCAGCAGCAGCGCCGGGTTCAGCCGCGCCATGTCCACCTGGCCCATCGCCCAGCCGGCGAACATGCGCTCGTCGATCTCTTCGTAGCGCAGCAACTCGATCTGCATGTGCCGCGGGTCGGCGGCGATGCGCGCGTACAGCGCGTTGACGGCGCCGCGGCCGCCTTCGAGCACCTGCAGGAAGATGCCCTGCGAAAAACACAGCACACCGGTGATGCCATGTTCGGGGTTGCCGGTGCGCGACTTGCGCATGATGGCGGTCAGCTCTTCCTGGTCGAAGGCTTTCACCGCACGGCTGGCGTACAGCAGTCGGACGAGCATGTCGGTCATCCTCCGTTCTTGCGCGACAACAGCGACAGGAACTCGCGGCGCAGGTTGGCGTCTTTCAGAAAGGCGCCGCGCATCACGCTGTTCACCATCGCGCTGGCGTTGTCCTTCACGCCGCGCCAGTGCATGCAGAAGTGGTCGGCCTCCATCACGATGCCCAGACCATCGGGGCGCACGCGCTGCTGCAACTCGTTGGCGAGCATGGTCACGGCTTCTTCCTGGATCTGCGGGCGGCTCATCACCCAGTCGCAGATGCGCGTGTACTTCGACAGGCCGATCAGGTTGGAATGTTCGTTGGGCAGGATGCCGACCCAGACCTTGCCCAGGATCGGGCACAGGTGGTGCGAGCAGGCGCTGCGCACGGTGATCGGGCCGACGATCATCAACTCGTTCAGCCGCGTGGCGTTGGGGAATTCGGTCACCGTGGGCATCGGCCGGTAGCGGCCGCGGAAGACCTCGTCGATGAACATCTTGGCCACGCGCTTGGCGGTGTCTTGCGTGTTGTGATCGCTGTCGGTGTCGATGACCAGCGCGTGCAGCACCTCATGCATCTTCGCCTGCACCTCGGCTTTCAGCTCGTCGAGCTCGCCCTGCTGCACGTACTCGGCGATGTTGTCGTTGGCGTGGAAGCGGCAGTCGGCGGTGACGAGCCGGTAGCGGATGCGCTCGGAAGCCGGCAGCGCAGCGAGCTCGTCCTCGCTGCGAAGAATGCGCGACGACGCAGTGCGCGCGGTGGCCGGGGAGGCTTGGGAGCTCAGGGACTGCGGCATAGGTGATCTTGCAAGCGGGCGAGCCGTGATTGTGCTTGTGGTGACGTAGTGTGCCCGTGCGGCGGCCCGTAGACTGCCGCCATGGCCGCCGGCATGGTTTCTCCCGCTTCGTTGCCGCTGGCCCAGCTGCTGCTGGCCACGGCCGAGGCGGTGCAAGCGGTGGCCGCCGGGCGATCCTTGAACGACGTGCTGGCCCAGGTGCCCGCTGCCGCGCGTCCCGGCGTGCAGAGCTTGAGTTTTCACGTGCTGCGCTGGTGGGGCAGCGCGCGCGAGTTGCGCGAGAAGCTGGCAGCGAAGACACCACCGCCGATGGTGGATGCGTTGTTGTGCACGGCGTTGGCCTTGTTGTGGCCGGCCGGCGAGCCGCCCTATGCCGAGCACACGCTGGTCGACCAGGCGGTAGGCGCGGCGCGGCAGCGCGTGCCGGCGGCGGCGGGTTTCATCAACGCGGTGCTGCGCCGCTTTCTGCGCGAGCGCGAAGCGCTGGTGGCGGCGGCGCAGGTGTCGCCACTCGGTGCCTTCAACCACCCGCTGTGGTGGATCGAGCAGCTCAAGCGTGATTGGCCCGGCCAGTGGCAAGCGCTGCTGACGCAAGCCAACCGGCATCCGCCGATGACCTTGCGCGTGAATGCGCGGCGCGGCAGCGGCGCGGCTTATGTGCAGCGCCTGGCGGCACAGGGCCGCAGCGCGCGTGTCGTCGACGAGCCGCTGCTGCGCGGCCAGGCGGTGCTGCTGGACCAGCCGCTGCCGGTGCAGCAGCTGCCCGGCTTCGCCGAAGGCGAGGTCTCGGTGCAGGACGCCGCCGCGCAACGCGCCGCGCCGCTGTTGATCGGCGCGGGCTTGCCACGCGGCGCGCGCGTGCTCGATGCCTGCGCCGCACCCGGCGGCAAGACCGCGCAGCTGCTCGAACTGGCGGATCTCGAGGTACTCGCGCTGGACATCGACCCGCTGCGCCAGCAGCGCGTGCAGCAGACGCTGAACCGCCTGCAGTTGCGCGCCGAATTGAAGGTGGGTGACGCACGCGACCCGGCGCGCTGGTGGGACGGCCGCCCCTTCGACGCGATCCTGCTCGATGCGCCGTGCAGCGCCTCGGGCATCGTGCGCCGGCACCCCGATGTGCGCTGGCTGCGCCGCGCCGACGACATCCACGCATTGGCGCAGGTGCAGTCGGAACTGCTCGAAGCGCTGTGGCCTCTGCTGGCTCCCGGCGGACGTTTGTTGTACGCCACCTGTTCGGTGTTCAAGCGTGAAGGCGAGCAGCGAATCGACGCGTTTTTGCAACGCCACGGGGCCGGCGGCGCCTGCCTGGACCCCGCCAGCCCAGGCCAGCTGCTGCCGCTCGCCCACAATGACGCCACGCCTCACGCAGCTGCGCTGCACGACGGCTTCTACCTCGCCTTGATCCACAAACCTCCGCCCTGACCGCCACTGCGCATGCCGTCCCCCTTCGTCTTTGCAGCGTGGAGGAAAGGGGCGGCGAAAGGCTCGCTGGCGCTGTGCGGCTGGCTGCTCGCGGCGGCTGCCGTGTTCGCGCAGGGGGTGGAGTTGGCCACCTTCGAGGCCAAGCGCCAGGACGGCTCCTTGACGCTGGACTTCGCTGCCAGCCTGGTGCTGCCGCGCCCCGTGGAAGACGCATTGCAGCGCGGCGTGCCGGTGTACTTCGTCGCCGAGGCGCAGCTGTTCCGATCGCGCTGGTACTGGCGCGACGAACGCCTGGCCCGCGTCTCGCGCGCCTGGCGCCTGGCGTTCCAGCCGCTCACCTCGAGCTGGCGCGTCAGCTTCGGCGGCCTCAACCAGTCGTTCCCGACGTTGGCCGAAGCGCTGGTGGCGCTCTCGCGCAGCACCGGCTGGAAGGTCGCCGAGTTGGCGCAGATGGAGGCCGGCAACAGCCACTACCTCGAGTTCAGCTACCGCTTGGACAACAGCCAGCTGCCGAGCCCGATGCAGATCAGCCTGGGCGCGCAGACCGGCTGGACGATGGGCGTGGAGCGCACGCAGCGCCTGGACTGAAGAGACTGAGCCGGCATGAACAAGGCAGCGCGATGGGCCTGGAGCGTGGCGCTGGTGGCCACCACCGGCGTGGTGTTGGTGCTGGCTTTCGTGCTCTCGCTGGCGCTGGAAGGCGACGGTGTGCTCGAACGCCACTTCGTGTGGCTGTTCTGGCTGAACGTCGCGGTGGCGGTGCTGCTGGCGATGGTGATCGGCTTTGTCGCCGTGCGCCTGATCTTGCGCGTGAGGAAGCGCAAGTTCGGCAGCCGGCTGCTGCTCAAGCTGGCCGGCATCTTCGCGCTGGTGGGGCTGCTGCCGGGCATCGTGATCTACACCGTCTCGTACCAGTTCGTATCGCGCTCCATCGAGGTCTGGTTCGACGCCAAAGTGGCCGGCGCGCTCGACGCCGGGCTGGCGCTGGGCCGCGACACGCTCCAAGGCATGCAGTCTGATCTGGGCACCAAGACACGCGTGGCCGCCGAGCGCTACGCCGAGGGCAGCCTGGCGATGACGCCGATCGTGCTGGAGCGCATCCGCGAGCAGCTCGGCGCGGGCGAGGTGTCGCTGGTCGGTGCGGCCGGCCAGATCCTGGTCAACGCCGGTGCGGTGCCCAGCGGCATCGCGCCTGAGCGGCCGACAGCCACGCTGCTTCGCCAGGCGCGCGGCCTGGGCCTGGCGAGCGCCATCGAAGGGCTGGACGAAGAGTCGCTGGCCCAGACATACGCCAGCGGTGCCGGCGCACGCATCCGCGCGCTGGCCAAGGTGCCGCGCCGCGACGTGGCGCTGACTCCCGGCGAAGACCAGTACCTGATGGTGGTGCAGCCATTGGCACGCACGCTGGCGGTGAATGCACTGGCGATACAGGCTGCCTACAGCGAGTACCAGCAGCGCGCGTTGGCACGCGACAGCCTGCGCCGCATGTACATCGGCACCCTCACGCTGGCGCTGGTGCTGGCGGTATTCGGCGCAGTGCTGCTGGCGATCCTGCTCGGCACGCAGATCGCGCGGCCGCTGTTGCTGCTGGCCGATGGCGTGAGCCAGGTGGCCGCCGGCGACCTCACCGACAAGCCGGTGTTCGCATCGGCCGACGAGCTCGGCGGTCTGACGCGCTCGTTCGCCGACATGACGCGCCAGATGGCCGACGCGCGCCAGCAGGTGCAGCGCGGCGTGCAGCAGCTCGAAGGCGCACGCACGCGGCTGCAGACGATCCTGGACACGCTCAGCGCCGGGGTCATCGTGCTCGACCGAGCTGGTGCCATCGACATCGTCAACCCCGGTGCCACGCGCATCCTGCGCCTGCCGATTTCGGCCTGGCACGGGCGCAGGCTCGATGCGCTGCCCGAACTCGAGCTGTTCGCCGGCAGCGTGCGCGAGCGTTTCGAGCTGCTCGCCACCAGCCCCGAAGCGGGCGAACGCGACCACTGGCAGGAATCGATCGAGTTCCAGCGTGGCGACGGCAACCAGCTGACGCTGCTGGTGCGCGGTGCGCTCTTGCCGGGGGAAGCCAAGCTGCTCGTCTTCGACGACATCAGCGAGGTCATCTCGGCGCAGCGCTCGGCGGCTTGGGCCGAGGTGGCGCGGCGCCTGGCGCACGAGATCAAGAACCCGCTCACGCCGATCCAGCTTTCGGCGCAGCGGCTGCAGCACAAGCTCGAAGCGCGCCTGGAGGGCGCGGACCGCGCGCTGCTGCTGCGCGGCGTGGCCACCATCGTGGCGCAGGTGGCGGCGATGCAGACGCTGGTCAACGAGTTCCGCGACTACGCGCGCCTGCCGGCGGCGCAGATGAAGCCGCTGGACCTGTCGGCGCTGGTGGCCGAGGTGCTGGCGCTGTACGGCGAGAAGCAGGAGCAGGGCCATCTGCACAGCCGCCTGGCGCAGTCGCTGCCGCCGATCCTGGGTGACGCCACGCAGCTGCGCCAGGTCATCCACAACCTGGTGCAGAACGGCTTCGACGCCGTGCACGAGCGCGCCGACGGCCATGTGCAGGTCAGCACGTCGGCAGCCAGCAGCGAAGCCGGCGAGCTGCGCGAGGTGCGCCTGACCGTCATCGACAACGGCCCGGGCTTCGCCGAGAAGGTCTTGAAGCGCGCCGCCGAGCCCTACGTCACCACCAAGGCCAAAGGCACGGGCCTGGGCCTGGCGGTGGTGAAGAAGATTGCCGACGAACATGGCGCGCGTTTGCGGGTGGCCAACCTGCACGCCAGCGATGACCCTGATGCGCCGGTGATCGGTGCCCGAGTCTCGCTATCATTCTCGAACTTCGCGCCAACACCGGGGCCGGCCCCGGCCGCTGCTGGCGCTATCCCCTGACTCCTGCTGCATGGCAACCATCCTGGTCGTAGACGACGAGCTCGGCATCCGTGCCCTGCTTTCCGAGATCCTCAGCGACGAAGGCCACACGGTCGAGCTGGCCGAGAACGCCGCGCAGGCGCGTCAGGTGCGCGACATGCTGCGCCCGGACCTCGTGCTGCTGGACATCTGGATGCCCGATGTCGACGGCATCTCGCTGTTGAAGGAGTGGGGCGCAGCCAGCCAGCTCACCATGCCGGTGATCATGATGAGCGGCCACGGCACCATCGACACCGCGGTGGAAGCCACCAAGCACGGCGCGATGGCCTTCCTCGAAAAGCCGATCACGCTGCAGAAGCTGCTGCGCGCGGTCGACCAGGCGCTGGTCAAGCCGGCGTCGCGCAACGCCACGCCGCCCGCGCCCGGCGCGCTGGACGGCGCCTTGGCGGGTTCGCTGTCGGCCCCGCCGCTGGCGGCGCCGGCTGCTGCCGGCAACGACGGCCCGCAGCCGGTGCAAAGCTTCGACCTCGACCGCCCGCTGCGCGAAGCGCGCGACACATTCGAGAAGAACTACTTCGAGTTCCACCTCGCCAAGGAAGGCGGTTCCATGACGCGCGTGGCCGAGAAGACCGGCCTCGAGCGCACGCACCTGTATCGGAAGCTCAAGCAGCTGGGCGTGGATCTGACGAGGAACAAGCGTGGCGGGCCGGCCTGAAGTCATCGCCTAGAATCTCCGGCTCGGCCTGGTAGCTCAGTTGGTAGAGCAGCGGATTGAAAATCCGCGTGTCGGTGGTTCGATTCCGCCCCAGGCCACCAAGTTACTGTTCCAGGACGTCCCAGATCGTCCCGCAACGTCTAAAAAGCCCTTGAGAATCAATGCTCTGGGGCTTTTTCTTGTCCACGGCAGTCTC
>JANNQO010000352.1:0-51022 GCA_031400795.1 Rubrivivax sp.
GACCACGCCCTGCGTCGACCGCTCCATGGCGGCCACCGCGTCGAGCGTGTCGGCCTGAATGGTGCGCACGATGGCGGCGATCTGGCGCGTCGCATCGGCCGAGCGCTCGGCCAGCCGCTGCACTTCTTCGGCCACCACCGAAAAGCCGCGTCCCGCGTCGCCGGCCGATGCCGCCTGGATGGCGGCGTTCAAGGCCAGCACGTTGGTCTGTTCGGTGATGTCGGAGATCAGCTCGGTGATCTCGCCGATCTCCTGCGACGACTCACCCAGCCGCTTGATGCGCTTGGAGGTGTCCTGGATCTGGTCGCGGATCGAGTTCATGCCGTCGATCGCGTTCTGCACCGCGTTGCGCCCGGTCTGCGCGGTGACCAGCGACTGGCGCGCCACTTGCGCCGTCTGCTGCGCCTGCGCCGACACGTCGTTGATGCGGCCGGCCATCTGCAGCACCGATTCGCCGGTATCGCGGATCTCGCGCAGCTGTTCGGTGGAGGCGGCCAGCAGCTCGGTGGAGGTCTGCTCGACCTGCGAGGTGGTGTCGGTCACGCGGGCCACCGTGCTTTGCACCGTTTCGACCAGCGCACGCAGCTCTTCCACCGTGTAGTTGACCGAGTCGGCGATGGCGCCGGTGATGTCTTCGGTGACCGTGGCCTGCTGCGTCAAGTCGCCCTCGGCCACCGTCTGCAATTCGTTCATCAGGCGAAGAATGGCCGCCTGGTTGGCGTCGTTGACGCGCTTGGCTTCCTGCTCCTGGCGCTCGGCCTCGCGGCGCTGCTCGTCGGCTTGCTGCGAGCGGTTCGTCTGGTCGAGCACGAACAGACGCAGCAGGCCCAGAGCGCCTGCGGCCAGCAGCAGCAGCGACAACACCGCGCCGAACAGCTGCGCGCCGCTGAAGCCGCCTTCGCGGGTGAAGCCGGTCTGCAAGCTGTCCAGGCCGCGGCGCAGCGGTTCGCTGTCGTTGACGATCACGGTCTGCGCTTCGCGCGCGGCCACCAGGCCCTGCAGGTTGCCGAGGATCGCGCCGGCCTGGCCGCGCAGTTCTTCGTACTGCTTGCGCAGCTGCAGCAGCCGCTCGCGCACCAGCGGCTCACGCGCCGCGGGCAAGCGCAACTCGGCGCTGCCGTTGATCAGTCCGTCGTTGATCTCGCGGAACGAGTTCAGGTCCTTGCCGAGCAGGAACACCGCTTCGGGGCTGACACCCTCCATGGTCTGGAACTCGTTGGCGCTCTTGCCGATGCGCTGCGTCAGCATCACCAGCTGACCGACCGCTTGCACTTCGGCGGCGGTGGCGTTTTGCTGCAGCTTCAGCGAAGACACCGTCTCGGCCGTCTCCAGCAGATCACCCGAATAGCGGTTGATGGCGCGCAACGCCTGGCCCACCTGCGTCAGCGTCTTTTGCTGGGCGAGCACAGCACCGGTGCTCTTCTCGGCGCGGTCGACCAGCGGCAGCAGCTTCTCCACCTCGCCTTGGAACTCGCTCGACGCTGCCGGCACGTCGCCGCCGTCGCGCAGCGAGCGCATGTTCCTGGCCAGGATATCGATCGCTTCGCGCATCTCGGGGAAGGCCTGCGCGCCGCCCAGCAAGGCCTGCGACACCGATTTGGCCAGCCGTTGGCTCTGCGTCTGCGCCTGTGCGGTGGCGGCCACCTGGGCGCTGCTGCGGTTGCTGGTGGTCAGCGCGAAGGCCGCCACCGCGATCAGACCGATCAGGCCGACGCCGGCCAACGACAACAAGGCGCGCTGCTGGCGCTCGATCGGCCAGGCGCCGATCAGCGGCAGGCCGCTGCGCGGGGCCACGCCGTGCTCGGCGTCGTCGTCGGGGTTCAGGCCGGTCAGCTCCGACGGCTCGGCCTCGGCGATGATGGACGTGTCGCCCAGCAGCGGGCGCGTGGCGGGCGAGTCCAGCGATGCCTGCAGCGTCGAATGCCCCGAACGCAGCCGCATCGTCCGCTCGCCGGCCTGCAGCGACGACGGGTTCTCCTCCAGCGGCAGTGGCATCAGCGATTCCCCGTCGTTGGCCGGCACTGCGGGCTTGCTCTTGATCTTGTCCAGGAAGCTCATGGGATCCTCGTGCGGTCTTGCGCGGGTGAGGCTACCTCGCGATAGCCAGGAACTTTTCGTGCCGCGCCAGCGCGGCCAGGTCGATCTCCTGCCACAGGCGGCCCTGCGCGTCAGCCAGCCGGGCACCCGCGAAGGCCGGGAGCGGCTCGTCGCCTTGCGGCTCGGCGGTCATTTGCTCGGCATGGCGCAGCCCTGCCAGGCGATGCACCAGCACCGCGCTGTGGCTGCCCAGGGTCGGGTTGAAGGCC
The DNA here is from genome assembly GCA_031400795.1 of Rubrivivax sp. Taxonomy (GTDB): domain Bacteria; phylum Pseudomonadota; class Gammaproteobacteria; order Burkholderiales; family Burkholderiaceae_C; genus Rubrivivax. Next base: position 2,307 of record JANNQO010000352.1, read on the forward strand.
ACCAGCTGAGCATGCTCCTTCAGCTGGGCCTGGCTTTCCATCCCCAGGAACACCGTCAGGTCGATCACGCCGTGCAGCCCGCCGCGCAGGTTGGACACACCGACGAACCAGGGCTGGGTGTGCGGCAAGGGCGTCAGGCTGCTGGCGGTGAAGATCTCTCCGGCACCGGCGAGCGGAAACAGGAAGCCGTGCCGGCCGCATTCGACAGCCAGCCAGCGCGCGGTGCGTACGTCGCCACGCACCTGCTGCAGGCGTTCGGCGAGGCGAGCCTGGAGTTCACGGAGCGCTTCGCGTTGGGCCATCGGGTGTCAGGCGCCGTCGAAGGCCTTGATCTTGGCAATCAGCTCGTCGGAGACGACCGGCTTGACGATGTAGCCGCGCGCGCCCTGGCGCATGCCCCAGACCTTGTCGGTCTCCTGGTTCTTGCTCGTGCACATGATCACCGGAACGCCGGCGAAGCGCGGGTCGCGCGTGATCGCGCGCGTCAGCTGGAAACCGTTTTGCCCCGGCATCACGATGTCCATCAGGATCAGGTCGGGCTTGTCTTCGGCCAGGCGGCGCATGGCTTCTTCGCCGTTCTCGGCCGTGCGCACGTGGTAGCCGCGTTTGCCGAGCATGTCGGAGAGGTGGTACAGCTCGGTCTTCGAATCGTCGACGACAAGGATCTTGCGGATGGCCATCGAGTGGGTCCTCAGCTCGGCGCGCGGCGCAAGCTCGCCACCGCGGTCAGCAACTGCTCTTTGGTGAACGGCTTGGTCAAGTAGTCCTCCGAGCCCACCATGCGCCCGCGCGCCTTGTCGAACAGGCCGTCCTTGCTCGACAGCATGATCACCGGAACCTGCGCGAAGCGTGGGTTGCGCTTGATGATGGCGCAGGTCTGGTAACCATCGAGCCGAGGCATCAGGATGTCGCAGAAGATCAGTTCGGGGTCGTGGTCGTTGACCTTGGCCAACGCGTCGTAGCCGTCTTCGGCGAGCAGCACCTCGTGGCCACCTTGGCGCAGGAAAATTTCCGCGCTGCGGCGGATGGTGTTGCTGTCGTCGATGACCAGCACGCGGGTGCCGTTGCTCGTTGCCGCGTCATGGGTCCGGGCTGCGCTGTCCGTCACGCTGATGCCTCCTCGGGGAACCGGCGGTGCCGGGTGATGCGGAACCGGCGGTGCCGGGTGGCGCAGCGTGGGCTGCGGGCGGGTGTCGTCGGTCGCGCGGCTGCGTACATCAAAGCTGGACCATTTCGAAGTCCTCTTTGCGCGCGCCGCATTCGGGACAGGTCCAGTTCATCGCGACATCTGACCAGGAGGTGCCCGGCGCGATGCCATGCTCAGGGTCCCCGTCCGACTCGCTGTAAATCCATCCGCAGATCAAGCACATCCAGGTACAGGGTTCGCTCACTTGGGGATCGGGGGCGTCACTACAATGGCGGCGGATTGTAGCCAGGCACATCTGCCCGGCGACAAGGAAATGTGAGCGCCTACGCGCGGGGCAGGCGGGGCGTGAACGATGCCACTATCCTGCTGATTCGATGCACCGACGCAAGCTTCGCAAGCCAGCAGGATTCCTTTCATGAGCCCCGACACCACTCCTCCCACGGACGCTGCCGCCGAAGGCATGGAGCCGCCGGCGCCGGCTTGCGTGATGTGCTTCAACGCCAGCGACCCGACCGGGGCGGGCGGCCTCGCCGGCGACATCTCGGCCGTGGTGGCGATGGGCGCACATGCACTGCCGGTGGTGACCTCGATCCTGATGCGCGACACCGCCGCGGTATTCGACCAGCACGACATCGACGCCGACGCAGTGGTCGAACAATCGCGCTACGTGCTCGAAGACGTCACGCTGGCCGGCTGGAAGGTCGGCTTCCTGGGCAGCGCCGAGAACGTCAGCGCGGTGGCCGAGGTGCTGTCGGACTACAGCGAGGTGCCGCTGGTCTCGTACATGCCCAACCTGTCGTGGCTGGAAGAGGACCAGCTGCAGCCCTACCTCGATGCGTTCCGGCAGTTGATCCTGCCCGCCACCGAGGTGCTGGTAGGCAACCACAAGACACTCACCGACTTCCTGCTGCCGGAATGGGACAGCGAGCGCCCGCCCTCGGCGCGCGAACTCGCCGTGGCCGCCGGCGAACACGGTACGCGCTACGTGCTGGTCACCGGCGTGATGCTGGCCGCCAAGGGCAGCGAGCAGTTCATCGACAACGTGCTCGCCTCGCCGCAGGGTGCGCTGACCGGCGAGAAGTTCGAGCGCTTCGATGCCGGCTTCGTCGGCGCCGGCGATACGGTCTCGGCGGCGCTGGCGGCACTGCTGGCCGCCGGCAGCGAGTTGCAGGCCGCCGTGGGCGAGGCGCTGGCTTTCCTCGACCAGAGCCTGGACGCCGGCTTCAGGCCCGGCATGGGCAACATCGTGCCCGACCGCTTCTTCTGGGCATTGCCGCCGAGCGAAGAAGGCGGCGAAGAGATGCCGCCGGAACTGGGCGACAGCGGGCCCGGCCAGGACAACGGCAACAAGGGAGCACCGCGGCGTGTCCACTAGGACGACCAACGCTGCGGCGTTCGAGCGTGCGCAGCGGGTCATCCCCGGCGGCGTGAATTCGCCGGTGCGCGCGTTTCGCGCCGTCGGCGGCACGCCGCCCTTCATCGCCCGGGCACAGGGTGCGCACCTCTGGGACGTCGAAGGCAAGCGCTACATCGACTACATCGGCTCGTGGGGCCCGATGATCCTGGGCCATGGCCACCCGGCGGTGTTGGATGCGGTGCGCGAAGCAGCGTCGCGGGGCTTGAGCTTCGGCGCACCCACCGAAGCCGAGGTCGATCTGGCCGAAGCCATCCTGGCCCAGGTGCCGAGCGTCGAACAGATTCGCCTGGTCTCCAGCGGCACCGAAGCGGCGATGAGCGCGCTGCGCCTGGCGCGAGGCGCCACCGGCCGCGCCAAGCTCATCAAGTTCGAAGGCTGCTACCACGGCCATGCCGACGCGCTGCTGGTCAAGGCCGGCTCGGGGCTGGCCACCTTCGGCCACCCGACCAGCGCCGGCGTGCCGCCCGAGGTGGTGCAGCACACACTGGTGCTCGAGTACAACAACATCGCACAGCTCGAAGAAACTTTCGCCACGCACGGTGCGCAGCTGGCGTGCGTGATGATCGAGCCGATCGCCGGCAACATGAACTTCGTGCGCGCCTCGCTGCGGTTCATGCAGCGGTTGCGCGAGCTGTGCACGGCGCACGGTGCGCTGCTGATCTTCGACGAGGTGATGACGGGCTTTCGCGTCGCGCTCGGCGGCGCGCAGTCGCTGTACGCGAACTGGCTGCCGGGCTTTCGCCCCGACATGAGCGTGTTCGGCAAGGTCATCGGCGGCGGCATGCCGCTGGCGGCTTTCGGCAGCACGCGCGCGGTGATGAGCCAGCTGGCGCCGCTCGGCCCGGTCTACCAGGCCGGCACGCTGAGCGGCAACCCGGTGGCCACGGCCTGCGGGCTGGCGACCTTGCGCGAGATCAGCCGGCCCGGCTTTTTCGATTCACTCGCGCTGCGCACGCAGTCGCTGCGCGAAGGCCTGGCGGCGGTGGCGCGCGAGGCCGGCGTGCCCTGGAGCGGCGACAGCGAAGGCGGCATGTTCGGCTTCTTCTTCGCGCCGTCGTTGCCGCAGAACTACGGCGCGGTGATGGCCACCGACAAAGAACGCTTCAATCGCTTCTTCCACGCCATGCTCGAGCAGGGCGTGTACCTGGCGCCGGCGCTGTACGAAGCCGGTTTCGTCAGCGCGGCGCACAGCGAGGCCGACATCGCAGCGACGCTCGAAGCAGCGCGCGAGGCCCTGCGCGCCTGAGCGAACCCCTCAGCGCCGCGCGAGCATCCCGAGCAGGTCGCCGAAATTGCCCAGGCCGCCCTCGGGCACCTGGCCTTTCGGGGTCAGCTGGTCGATGAGCTGCGGCAGCACCTGCGACAGCTGCCCCGCCGCGTCGCCCTGCGACACACCGAGCTGGCTGGCGATGTTGCCCTCGTTGGTTGTGGGAGTGTGATTCCGCTGCCTTCAGCCGGACAGGCCCAGCCAGGCGAGCACAGCCAGCGGCGCGGTCTCAGCGCGCAGCACGCGCGGGCCGAGTCGTACCGGCTCGCATCCGGCGGCAATCGCGGCGCTTTCTTCGGCGCTGCTGAAGCCGCCTTCCGGGCCGCTGAGCAGCACCAGCGGCGCGGCCGGTGCGGGCCGCTGCGGGGCCGTGGCGGCGCCGGGGCTGAGCAACCAGCATGTCGCACCGGCGCGCGTTGCCAACGTTTCATCCAACCCACGCATCGGCTCGACCTGCGGCACCCGGGTTCGCCCGCACTGCTCGGTGGCAGCCACTGCGATGGCTTGCCAATGCAGCTGCTTGCGCGCCGCCCGGTCGCCCGACAGCCGCAGCACTGAACGCTCGCAATGCAGCGGCTGGATGCGCGCCGCGCCCAGCTCGGTGGCCTTCTCGACCAGCCAGTCCATGCGCTCGTTGGCCGGCATGCCGACCGCCAGCGTCACCTCGATCGGCAGCTCGCGCTCGACGGCGACATGCGTGTGCAGCCGCACGTCCACACCGTCGCGTCGCATCGCCGCCACCTCGGCCAGCCACTCGCCGCCACGGCCGTCGAACAGCACCAGGGCATCGCCGGGCTGCAAGCGGCGCACTTGCACATGACGTGCTGCGCCGGCATCCAGGCACAACGTCCCGGCGGCGGCCAGCGGACCGGGCACGAACAGGCGCAATGCCATCTCAGCGGCTCCGTGCGGATATCAAGGCGCGAGCAGATCCTGCACTTCGGGGTGGCGCCGCATGTAGCTCGCCACGTAGCTGCAGCGTGGCGCGGCGCGCAGGCCTTCGCTGCGCACCCACGCAAGCGCCGCCTGCACCAGGTCCGCGGCAACGCCCTGGCCTTCGAAATCCGGTGGCACTTCGGTGTGTGTGAAGACGATTGCATCGCCGCTGCGCAGGTAGGCGCACAGCGCGGTCGCACCACCGAGATCGGCTTCGAAGCGCTGGCGCTCGGGGCGGTGAAGCACGTGGATCGCTGGGGCCATGACGAGCAATTCTCGCCGCACGATGCTCCTACACTGCCGGCCCGCGCCGTTTGCTGACCCGCCCATCGCCATGCGACTTCGTTTCCTGCTTCTGATCGTGCTGCTCGCCGCCACGCCGGCGGCGCGCGCTCAACAATCCAGCCCACTGCCTGCCGGCCTGACGCAGGTCACCAGCGTCGAAGGCATCGCCGAGTACCGTCTGGCCAACGGCTTGCAGGTGCTGATCGCGCCCGACGACTCCAAACCGAGCACCACCGTCAACGTCACCTACCGCGTCGGCTCACGCCACGAGAACTACGGCGAGACGGGCATGGCGCATTTGCTCGAACACATGCTGTTCAAAGGCACGCCGACGACGCGCAACGTCTGGGGCGAGTTCACCAAGCGCGGGCTGCGCGCCAATGGCAGCACGTCGTTCGACCGCACCAACTACTTCGCCAGTTGGTCGGCCAACGACGAGACGCTGCGCTGGTATCTCTCCTGGCAGGCCGATGCGATGCTCAACAGCACCATTCTCAGGAGCGACCTGGACAGCGAGATGACGGTCGTGCGCAACGAGATGGAGCAGGGCGAGAACAACCCCGGCCGCTCGCTGGTGTTCCAGGTCATGGCCTCGATGTACCAGTGGCACAACCATGGCAAGTCGATCATCGGTGCACGCAGCGATGTCGAGAACGTCGACATCGCGCGCCTGCAGGCCTTCTATCGGCGCTACTACCAGCCCGACAACGCCACGCTGATCGTCAGCGGCAAATTCGATACGGCCCAGGTTCTGGGCTGGATCGCACAGCACTTCGGGCCGATGCCGAAACCGCTGCGAACGCTGCAGCCCACCTACACACTGGACCCGGCGCAAGACGGCGAGCGCACGGTGACGCTGCGCCGCGCCGGCGGAAATGCGCAGATCAACGTGGCCTACCACGTCACCTCGGCCGCCCACCCCGACTTCGCCGCCGTGCAGGCGCTGGCCCGCGCGCTCGGCGACACCCCCGGCGGGCGCCTGCACCAGCGCTTGGTGCAGCAGCAGCAGCTGGCGGCGTCGAGCTTCGGTTTCGCCTGGTCGCTGCAAGAGCCCGGGCCGCTGTTCTTCGGCGTGCAACTGGCACCGGGGCAGGACGTGGAGAAGGCGCGCAGCGCGATGCTGGAAGCGATCGACGACGTGGCCCGCCAGCCGATCAGCGGGGCTGAACTCGAACGCGCGCGCACCCAGTTGCTCAACGACTGGGAGCGTGGCTTCAGCGATCCCGAGACGGTGGGCGTGCTGCTGTCGGGCGCCATCGCGCTGGGCGACTGGCGACTATTTTTCCTCGACCGTGACCGCATCGCGAAGGTCACTCTGGAGGATGTGAATCGCGTCGCCGGCGAGCGGCTGCGGCGCGACAATCGCACCGTGGGCACCTACCTGCCCACCACTGCCCCCGAGCGGGCCCCCGCGCCGCAGACCGTGGACGTGGCCACGATGGTGAAGGACTACCGCGGCCAGGCTCAGGCCAGCGCCGCCGAGGCTTTCGACTCCTCGCCTGCGAATCTGGACGCGCGCACCACGACAGCGCAGCTGGCCAGCGGCATGAAGCTGGCGCTGTTGCCCAAGCGCTCGCGCGGCAATGTCGTGCAGGCGCGGCTGCGTTTGAAGATGGGCGACGAGAAGTCGCTTCTCAGCCGCGCTGACGACAACGCGCTGCTCGCGCAGATGCTCGACAAGGGCGGCGCCGGCCTGTCGCGCCAGCAGATCAGCGACCGCTTCGACCAGTTGCGCGCCGAAGTGTCGTTCGCGCCCGAGGAACAAGGCGTGGTGGTGAGCATCGAGACGCGCCGCGAACAGCTGCCCGAACTCATCACGCTGCTCGGCCGGCTGCTGCGCAACCCCGCGCTGCCCGAGCAGGCGCTGGACGAGATCCGCCGCCAGCGCCTGGCCAGCATCGAAAGCCAGCGCAGCGAGCCGTCTGCCGTGACCAGCAACGTGCTCGGCCGCCACGGCAACCCCTACCCGCGCGGCGACGCGCGCTACACCTCGAGCTTCGAAGAGCAGGTGCACAACCTGCAAGGCGTGACCGTGCAGCGGCTGCGCGAGCACCACCGCCGCTTCTACAGCGCCGCACACGGTGAATTCGCCGCGGTGGGCGACTTCGATGCCGTCGCGGTGCGCCGGGCGCTGGAGGGTGCTTTCGGCGATTGGCGCGATGCGCAAGACGGGCCGGTGGCCTACACGCGGCTGCCGCGGCCTTTCGTGAGCCCGCCGCCACAGCGCTTTCAGCTCGCCACGCCCGACAAGCAGAACGCCTTCCTGCGCGTGTACCTGCCGATCGCGCTGCGCGAGCTGGATCCCGACTACCCGGCCTTCCTGGTCGCCAACGAGATCTTCAGCGCCGGCGGCGGCTCGCGGCTGTGGGACCGCATGCGCGAGCGTGACGGCCTCTCCTACGGCGTCAACTCGGGCATCCTGTGGAACCCGCACGAGGCGCATTCGCGCTACGTGCTGGCGGCGATCTTCGCGCCGCAGAACCTGGCGAAGATGGAGACCGCGCTGCGCGAAGAAATCGAACGCGTGCTGAAAGACGGTTTCACGCAGGACGAACTCGACCGCATGCGCAACGGCTTGCTTCAGGAGCGGCGCCTGTCGCGCGCCCAGGACGCGGCGCTGGCCGGCTCGCTGCTGCGCAACCTGCAGCTCGGGCGCAGTTTTGCCACCTCGCAGCAGGTCGACGATGCGCTGATGCGCCTGACGCTCGCCGACGTGAACGCGGTGCTGCGCAAACACCTCGACCCGAAGCGTTGGTCGATCGCCTGGGGCGGCGACTTCAAGCCGTAGTCGACGGATTCGAGATACCCGCGGCGACATGCCCCGACGGCACATGCGCCGCGGCGCTCTCGATGTGCCCGGTCTGGTCGTCGAAGAAGAAGTCGGGTTCGAACTCGCGCAGGAACTCGCCCTTGGCCAGACCGCCGAGGAACATCGCCTCGTCGACATCGATGCGCCAGTCCATCAGCGTGCGGATGGCGCGCTCGTGCGCCGGTGCGCTGCGCGCGGTGACCAGCGCGGTGCGCACGCGCATGCCGGGCGCTTCGCGACGCTGCAACCGGTGCAGCGCTTCCAGCAGCGGCTTGAACGGCCCAGGCGCAAGCGGCTGGCGCGACAGGTCGCGCTCGTGGCTCTGGAACGCCGCCAGGCCGTCACGCTGGTAGACCCGCTCGGCCTCGTCGGAGAACAGCACCGCGTCGCCGTCGAAAGCGATGCGCACCTCCTGCGGGTGTGCGTCCGAAGCGCGCGCGCTGTGCGGGTAGACACGCGCCGCCGGCACGCCTTCGGCGAGCGCCGAGCGCACGTCGGCTTCGTTGGTCGACAGGAACAGGTTCGCCGCCAGCGGGCGCAGGTAGCGCCAGGGCGCCTGGCCGCGCGTGAACACGCCGCGCTGGATGGGCAGCCCATAGTGCTGCGCCGAGCGGAACACGCGCATGCCAGAGACCGGGTCGTTGCGCGACAGGATCACCACCTCGACCAGCGGCTCGACATCGTTGAAAGCAAGCAGCTTGCGCACCAGCGAGAACGCCACGCCGGCACGTGCGGGTTGCTCCAGCCGCTGCAATTGCAGCTGCATGTAGGCACGGTCGTCGCTTGCTTCGAAGACGCGGTTCTCTTCTTCGAAGTCGAACAGCGCCCGCGACGAGATCGCGACCACCAACTGGCCGGCGAGCGAGATGGGCATCCGCCGATCATAGGCAGCGCCAACATCTCCACACATTTCGTCATCGGGCCGCAACGTTCGCAGCGCAGACTCATGTCATCGTTGTTTGAGCCGATAACGCCATCAACTTCGGTGCCCTGCGATGAACACCCAGCCCACCCTGCGACCCGATGCCGACGAGGCGGTGGCGCAGCCCTGGCTGTACCGCAGCGAGGCCTTTGCCGAAGACTTGAGCGACTGGCAAGGCGCCGAAGAACTGCAGGACCAGTCGCAGTCGCTGCCCGCACGCTTGACCTGGCCACTCTCGGCGCTGGTGCTGTGCATCGGGCTGGCGGTCGGCTTCGGCCTGGCCTGACGCCGTACGACAGAATGCCGCCCGCGCCTTGACGGCGCCGGAGGATCTCGATGCTCGATAGCGGTCTGCGGCTGCACCGGCTGCGCTATGCGTGGCCGGGATCGCGCAGCGCAACCCTGGCCATCGACGAACTGGCCATCGAGCGCGGCCAGACACTGTTCCTGCAAGGGCCCAGCGGCTGCGGCAAGAGCACGCTGCTCGGCCTGCTGGCCGGCGTGCTGGTGGCGCAGCCGGGCATGGTCAGTGTGCTCGGCGAGGATTGGGCCACGCTCGGGCCCGGCCGGCGCGATGCGCGGCGCGCACGCGACCTGGGCGTGATCTTCCAGCAGTTCAACCTGCTGCCCTACCTGTCGGTGATCGACAACGTGCGCCTGCCCTGCCGCTTCTCGGCGGCGCGCTCGGCGCGCTGCGCAGGTGGTGCCGACGCCGCCGCGCGCTCGCTGCTCGAGCGCATGGGGCTGCCCGCGGCGCTGTGGCGCGAGAGCGCGGCGCGCCTGTCGGTCGGGCAGCAGCAGCGCGTGGCCGCCGCGCGGGCGCTGATCGGCGCGCCGGCGCTGGTGCTGGCCGACGAGCCCACCTCGGCGCTGGACGCCGCGCTGCGCGACGCTTTCATGGCGCTGCTGCTGGCCGAAGTGCGCGCTGCCGGCAGCACGCTGGTGTTCGTCAGCCACGATGAGCGACTTGCCGCGCGCTTCGATCGACAGCTGGTCTTGCCGGCGCTGAACCGGGCGGAGCAGACGGCATGAGGGCACTTCTCCACCTGGCTGCGCGCAGCGCCTGGCACCGTCGCGCCACGCTGGCGCTGGTGACGCTGTCGATCGCACTGGCGGCCTTCCTGCTGCTCACGCTGGAACGGCTGCGCCAAGACCTGCGCGCCGGCTTCTCGCAGGCCGTCAGCGGCACCGATCTGATCGTCGGCGCGCGCAGCGGCCCGGTGCAGCTGATGCTGTACGCGGTGTTTCGCATCGGCGGGGCGACCAACAACGTGAGCATGGCCGCTCTGAGCGACATCGGCTCGCACCGCGCCGTGGCCTGGCTGGTGCCGCTGGCGCTGGGCGACTCGCACCGCGGCATGCCGGTGATGGGCACCACGCCGGCCTACTTCGAACGCTTCCTCTACGGCGAAAAACAAGCGCTTGCTTTCACGCAGGGCCGCGCCTTCGCCGGCAAGCTGGACGGGCTGTACGAAGCGGTCATCGGCGCCGAGGTGGCCGAGCGCCTGAGCTATGCCGGCGGCCAGCGCATCACGCTGACGCACGGCCTGCCCGGCAGTGGCGCTGGCGCCGCATTGAGCAGCGAACATGCCGACAAGCCCTTCACGGTGGTCGGCGTGCTGGCGCGCACCGGCACACCGGTCGATCGCACGGTGCATGTGAGCTTGCAGGCAATCCAGGCCATCCACCTCGACTGGGCCGGCGGCGCGCCGCTGCCGGGGCTGGCGATTCCGGCCGAGCAGGCGCGCAAGTTCGACCTGGAGCCGAAGCAGGTGACTGCCGCGCTGGTCGGGTTGAAGAGCCGTGCGGCGGTGTTCACGGTGCAGCGCTTCGTGGCCGAGTATTCGAGCGAGCCGCTGCTGGCGGTGCTGCCCGGCGTCGCGCTGGACGAGTTGTGGCAAGCGGTGGGCCTGGGCGAGCGGGCGCTGCTGGCGATCTCGGCGATCGTCGCGCTGGTCAGCCTGGCCGGGCTGGTGGCGGTGGTGCTGGCCGGGCTCGAGGAGCGCCGGCGCGAGCTGGCAGTGCTGCGCGCGGTGGGCGCCGGGCCGCGCCATGTGCTGCTGCTGCTGGTGCTCGAAGGCGTGCTCATCACCACGCTCGGCGCGCTGCTCGGCCTGGCCGCCAGCCTGGCCGGCGTGGCCGCTGCCGCGCCCTGGGTGCAAACGCAGCTCGGCATCACGCTGCGGCCGGCCCTGCCCAGCCTCGGCCAATGGGCGCTGCTGGCCAGCGTGCTGCTGGCCGGTATGCTTGCCAGCTTCGTTCCGGCGATTCGCGCCTACCGCCTGTCCTTGGCGGATGGCTTGTCGCCACGCTCCTGAAGCTGCCCATGCATCGCTGGTCCACCGCCCTCACCGCCGCCCTGCTGATCGCCGCACTGGGCGCTCACGCTCAAGTGCAAGCGCCTGCGCCGTCGCCGGGCACACCGGCCGCGCCCGCTGCCAAGGCGGCCGCGGTCTTCGTCGGCCCCTACCGCGTCGTCACCTGGGAAGAACTGGTGCCGGCCGGCTGGGACCCGATGAAGGAGTTCAAGGACTTGAACCTGGCCACGCTGACCGACAACGATCCGCGTGCGCTGCAGTTGATGAAGCGCGTGCGCGAGGTGTGGGACAACGCACCGGCCAACCCCGCGCTGGACGGCAAGCCGGTGCGCATCCCCGGTTTCGTGGTGCCGCTGGAAGAAGGCAAGGACGGCATGACCGAGTTCCTGCTCGTGCCCTACTTCGGCGCCTGCATCCACTCGCCGCCGCCGCCGGCGAATCAGATCATCCACGTGCTGCCCAAAGAAGCCGCCAAGGGCCTGCGCTCTATGGACGCGGTGTGGATCAGCGGCACGATCGAGCGCCAGAAGGGCGACACCTACATGGGCGCGAGCAGCTACCGCATGCAAGCGCTGCGTGTCGAGCCCTACTCGGAACCGGGCGCCGCCAAGAAGTGATGCCCGGCCCCACTGATCTGACGCGCACCACGCTGGCGGTGCTGTGCCTGGCCGCGTTGATCGGCACCTCGCTGTGGGTGATGCGGCCTTTCATCGGCCCGGCGATCTGGGCCACGATGGTGGTGGTGGCCACCTGGCCGGTGATGTTGCGCGTGCAGGCGCTGCTGGGCGGCCGCCGCGGCTTGGCGGTGACGGTGATGACGCTGCTGCTGCTGCTCGTTTTCGTGGTCCCGCTGACGGTGGCCATCGGAACCATCGTCGGCAGTGCCGAGCAGCTGGTCGAGTGGGCCAGGATCGCTGCCGCCTACGAGTTGCCCGACCACGCACCGAACTGGTTGAGCCGCCTGCCACTCATCGGCGGCGCGCTGGCCACCGCCTGGGAACAGGCCGCCGCGGCGGGGCTGAAAGGCCTCGTCACGACGCTCAGCGCCAAGCTCAGCCCCTATGCCGGCAACCTGACGCGCTGGTTCGTCGGCCAGGTCGGAAGTCTGGGCTTCCTGCTGCTGCAGTTCCTGATCACGGTGGTGGTGGCGGCGCTGATGTATGCGCAGGGTGAAGAGGCGGCACGGCTCGCGCGGCGTTTCATCGGCCGCATTGCCGGGCAGCGCGGGCGCGACGCGGTGCAACTGGCCGGCGATGCAATCCGCGGCGTGGCGCTGGGCGTGGGCGTCACGGCGCTGGTGCAGTCGGTGCTCGGCGGCCTCGGGCTCCTCATCACGGGCGTGCCGTTTGCCGGGCTGCTGACGGCGCTGATGTTCATGCTGTGCATCGCCCAACTCGGACCGCTGCCGGTGCTGATCCCGGCTGCCGTCTGGCTCTTCTGGAGCGATCAGACCGGCTGGGGCATCTTCCTGGTCGTCATCGCCGCGGTGGCGACCCTGCTGGACAACGTGCTGCGCCCGGTGCTCATCCGCATGGGCGCTGACTTGCCGCTGCTGCTGATCTTCGCCGGCGTCATCGGGGGGCTGCTGGCTTTCGGATTGGTGGGCATCTTCGTCGGCCCGGTGGTGCTGGCGGTGTCATGGACCCTGCTGCAGGCCTGGATGGCGGACGACGAGAAGCCGGTCGAGCCGCGTGAGGCCGGCTGATAGCAGACGGTCGGCCCGGCTTCAGTGCGAAAGCTGGCGGCGAAACTCGCGCAGCACGTCGTCGGAAAGCAGCGCCGTCGGCGCTTCGCAGACATCCAGGCCGCGCTTCAGGTCGAACGACGAGTCGTAGAAACCCAGCGACATGTCACCGTTGTCGGCTCGGCGCGGGAAGTCGAACGAAGCAGAGCGACCGGCGGCGCGGGTGGTGGCGGTGCGGAGGATGTCCATGCTGCTTCAGCTTTCGTAGGATCGTCCCATGCACAGACGCCATCGCGCACCCCTCACGACAGGGGTCGACCCCCTTTGTTCTAGGGGGTAACCCGAGCGATCACGTCGTTGAAGTTCGGACCGACCCGAGCGCCGCCTGGATAGCCTCGGTCAGCACCGCCAGGCTGCCGATCTGGTTGGCCAGCAACAGCACCAGGCGTGCGTTGAGTTCGTGGCTCTTCTCCAGGGGCAAGCCCTGATGCGCGTCGAGCAGTACTTCGTAGAAATCGTCCGGGCGCTCGATGTTGGGGGCAGTGTTCAACACGGCCATGATCAGCTTTCCAGCGCCTTCCACATCTCGACATCGCGCTCGGCGGTCCAGATGCGCGGGTCACGGTGCTGGGTGGCTTCGTCGTAGGCGCGCGAGACATCGAACGGCATGCAGTGGTCGAAGATCACCCAATGCCCGTACTTGGGACTGACGGCAGCGAGCGTGTCGCGGTAGACGGCGTTCAGGTCCTTGCCCGCCGCGGCGCCGGCCTTCACGCTGGCGTACACGTCCGCGACGAAGTTGCGCGTTCCTTGCAGACCCGCGGCCACCTGCGCTTCGTTTTCCAGCGCCGCGCCGCGACCCGGCACGAGCTTGGCGGGGTTCAACGCGGCCAGGCGATCGAGTGTCGCCGGCCAGTCGCTGAAGTAGGCATCGCCCGCGTAGGGGGTGGCGTCGTACTCGACCAGGTCGCCGGCGAACAGGATGCGCTCCTGCGGCAGCCAGGCCACCGTGTCGCCCTTGGTGTGGCCGCGGCCGAGCTGGCGCAGCTGCACCTCGAGCTTGCCCAGCCACAACGTCATCCTGCCGCTGAAGGTGAGGGTCGGCCAGGTCAACCCCGGCGGTACCGATTCGACGTTGCGAAACAGGCGCGGGAAGCGGCCGATCTCGCTCGCCTTGTCCTCTTCGCCGCGCGCCTTGATCAGCGCCAGCGTGTCCTCGCTGGCGATGATGTGCTCGGGCCGGTAGGCGGAGGCGCCGAGCACGCGCACCGCGTGGTAGTGGCTCAAGAGCACGTACTTGACTGGCTTGTCGGTGACCTCGCGGATGCGGCGGATCACATCCTCGGCCATCACCGGCGTGGCCTGCGTGTCGACGACCATCACCGCGTCGTCGCCGACGAGGACCCCGGTGTTGGGGTCGCCCTCGGCGGTGTAGGCATAGGCATGGTCCGACAGCTTGGTGAAGCTGATCTTCTTGTCGGCCAGGTCGGCGTGCGAGGCGAAGGCTTTGCTGCTCATGGGGTTGCGCGTGGGGTGCGTTGACATCGGGGAGCGCTGATTTTGAACAATCGAAGCGCGCGGCGGAAACATCCGGTTAAGCTGCTTGCACATCTGCCGCGAGGCAACGGTGGCCGCAGCGCGGCATCGGTGTCACGCTCGCGATCGATTTCGACCCAAGGAGGATTGCATGCGGTTTGCCGGTTCGTTGCTGCTTCTGACGCTGCTGGTCTCGACCCCGGCACGGGCCGTGCTGGACACGCGGCTGGTGGTCAGCGGCCTGAATGCGCCGGTGTTCGCCACCGCCCCGCTGGCCGATGGGCGCCTCTTCGTCGTCGAGAAGGACGGCACGATCAAGGTGGTGCAAAGCGGCAGCACGAGCAACTTCCTGAGCTTCTCGGTGGCCACCTCGGGCGAACAGGGCCTGCTCGGCCTGGCCTTCGACCCCGGTTATGCCAACCCCGCGTCGCCGGGCTTCAGGCGCTTCTTCGTCGACTACATCGACCCGGGCAACGGCGACACCGTGATCGCCAGCTACCGGCGCAACGCCGCCAATGCGAGCCTGGCCGATCCGGCGAGCCGCGTCGAGATCATGCGCATCGACCAGCCGAACGGCGTGACCAACCACAAGGCCGGCTGGATCGGCTTCAAGCCCGGTGATGCGAGCAACCTGTACGTCGCGCTGGGTGACGGCGGCGGCGGCAACGACCCGCTCAACTCCGGCCAGACGCGCACCACGCTGCTGGGCAAGATGCTGCGCATCGACATCAACAACGACGCCTTCCCCGCCGACCCGAACCGCAACTACGCCATTCCCTCCACCAACCCCTTCGTCGGCGCCACCGACGGCACGCTGCCCGAGATCTACAACCTCGGCCTGCGCAACCCCTGGCGCAACAGCTTCGACATGGCCAACGGCAACTTCTGGATCGCCGATGTCGGCCAGGGCCAGCGCGAAGAGGTCGACTTCATCGGCACGGCCAGCTTGGGTGGGCAGAACTTCGGCTGGCGCATCCGCGAAGGCGACATTCCCACGCCCGGCATCAGCGACCCGCCGGTGGCCGGGCTGACCGGCCCGCTGCTCGTCTACGACCACGCGACCGGTCAATCGATCACCGGCGGCTACGTCGTGCGCGACACCACCTCCGAACTGTTCGGCAAGTACGTGTTCGCCGATTTCGTCAACGGCCGCATCTGGGCCATCGATGCCGACGGCAGCCCGAAGACGATGGCGCAAGCCACCGAATTGACGGCGGCGCTCGACACCGGCCAGGGCGGTGCCATCGGCCAGGTGTCGTCGTTCGGCCAAGGGCCCAATGGCGAGCTGTATGTGGTCGATTTCGGCAGCGGCAAGATCGTGCAGGTGGTGCCCGAACCGGCCAGCGTGGTGATGATGGCGATGGGCCTGGCGGTGCTGCTGCTGCGCTTGCGCCGGCGCTAGGGCCCTAAACTGCGCGCCCCACCATCAAGGAGCGCCCATGGGCCTGCTGTCGTTCATCAAGGAAGCCGGAGAGAAACTGTTCGGCAAGGGCGAGGCCAAGGCCGCCACTGCGGCTGCCGAGCAGGCGCCCACGCCGGAGAACATCGCCGCTTTGAGCCAGGCCGCCGGCAACGCGATCGCCGACTACGTGCGCGCACAGGGCTTGCAGGTGGACGCGCTGGACGTCGCGTTCGACGCGCCGAGCGCCACGGTCACGGTGTCCGGCGTGGTCGCCGACCAGGCCACCAAAGAGAAGGTGCTGCTGTGCTGCGGCAACGTCGAGCGCGTCGCGGCGGTGAACGACATGCTGACGGTCAGCAACCCGCAGCCCGAGGCGCAGTGGCACACCGTGGTGAGCGGCGACAACCTGTCGAAGATCGCCAAGAAGTTCTACAGCGACGCCAACAAGTACCCGGTGATCTTCGAGGCCAACAAGCCGATGCTCACGCACCCGGACAAGATCTACCCGGGGCAGATGCTGCGCATTCCGCCGCTGTAGAAAGTCACTCCATCGGCAAGCCGACGTAGTTCTCGGCCACCGCGGCAGAGGCGGCGCGCGACTGCACGATGTAGCCGAGTTCGGCGAGTTGCATCTTCTGCTCGAAGGGCCCGGTGTCGGGGAAGCGGTGCAAGAGCGAGGTCATCCACCACGAAAAGCGCTCGGCGCGCCAGATGCGTGCCAGGCAGCGAGCAGAGTAGTGGTCGATGCCGGCGCTGCTTTTGTCACGGTAGTACTCGATCAGCGCGCGTGACAGGTAGCCGACGTCGGAAGCCGCCAGGTTCAGCCCCTTGGCGCCGGTCGGCGGCACGATGTGCGCGGCGTCGCCGGCGAGCATCAGGCGGCCGAAGCGCATCGGCTCGGCGACAAAGCTGCGCAGCGGTGCCACGCTCTTCTCGATCGAAGGGCCGGTGACCAGGCTCTCGGCGGCCTCGGGGTCGAGGCGGCAGCGCAACTCGTCCCAGAACGCGGCGTCGCTCCAGTCCTCGGCACGCTCGGTAACCGGCACCTGCAGGTAGTAGCGGCTGCGCGCCATCGAGCGCATGCTGCACATGGCGTAGCCGCGCTCGTGGTTGGAGTAGGTGACTTCATGCGTCACCGGCGGCGTCTCGGACATCACGCCCAGCCAGCCGAACGGGTAGACCTTCTCGTACAGCGTGATCGCGCCGGCCGGCACGCTGGCCCGGCAGACGCCGTGGTAGCCGTCGCAGCCGGCAATGAAGTCGGCCTCGATCTGGTGGCGCTTGCCGTCCTGGGTGTAGCTCACCCGCGGGTGCGCAGTGTCGAAGTCGTGCAATTGCACATCGCCCGCCTCGTAGATAGTCGTGGCGCCCGATACGCTGCGTGCCGCCATCAGGTCGCGCGTGACCTCGGTCTGGCCGTAGACCACGATCTGCTTGCCCCCGGTCAGGCCGGCCAGGTCGATGCGGTGTCTGACGCCGCCGAAGATCAACCCGAATCCGCCGTGCACCAAGCCCTCGCGGTGCAGCCGTTCGCCGACACCGGCGGCGTCGAGCAAGTCGACCGTGGTCTGCTCGAGCACGCCGGCGCGGATGCGGCTGAGCACGTAGTCACCGCTCCGGCGCTCGAGGATCACCGCCTCGACGCCGGCGCGCTGCAACAAGGTGCCGAGCAGCAGGCCCGAGGGGCCGGCGCCGATGATCACCACCTGGGTCTTGCTCATGTTCGTTCGTCAAGGCCCATGCGGTTACGACTTCGGCGCTTCCTTCTTCTTCATGTCCTTCGTCTTCGTTTCATTCTTTGCCACGGCCTTCTTGCCGTCCTTGGCGGCGCTGGCGGCCGGCTTGGCAGGGGCCGCGCCGGCATGCGACGCGGCGTTCGCGCCGGCCACGCCCAGGGCAAAGGCGGCGGCGATCATCAGGGACAGGAGTCGGGTCATGAAGGGTCTCCCGGTTGTGTGCCGCAACGGCGGGGGAGATGGTATCCAGTGCGCCGGCCGGGCGACAGAGTGGCAGCACGTATGATTTCTGCCGATGGCCCTCCGCGCTCCATGTCCTGCCGCCTTCGCGCTGGCTGTTTTGATTTTCAGCGCCGGCGCGCCGGCCGCCCCCTTCGTGCCGCGCAGCGACGACCAGGTGCTCGAGCGGCTGCCCACACCCGCCGGCACGCCGGCGCAACGCCAGACGCAGGCGCTGCGTGCCGCGCTGGCGCGCGACCCGGCCAACGCCGAGACCGCCGCCGCTCTGGTCGATCGTTATCTGGCCGCACTCGCCGCTGAAGGCGATCCACGCTACGCGGGCTACGCCCAGGCCGCATTGCTGCCGTGGTGGAGGTCGCAGCGGCCGCCCTTGCGCGTGCGCGTACTGCGCGCCGTGCTGCTGCAGTTCAACCACCAGTTCGCACCGGCGCTTGCCGATCTGCAGGCCGCCGTGCAAGAAGCCCCCGACGATGTGCCCGCCTGGGCCTGGCTGGCCGCGATCGCAATGGTGCAGGCACGCTGGGACGACGCACGCTCCGCTTGTGAGCGCCTGGCACCGCTCACGTCACCGCTCAGCGGCGAGGCCTGCCGGGCCGGCGTGCAGGGCAGCACCGGCGACGCCGCGGGCGCGCTCGAGCGGCTGTCGCGTGCGCTGGCCGACCCGGACGCCGGCGAGCCCGACGAGCAGCTGTGGGCCTGGACGCGCCTGGCTGAAATCCACGAGCGGCTCGGTCAGGCCGACGGCGCGGAGCGCGCCTTCCGGTCCGCGCTGGCGCTCGGCTTGCCCGACCAGTACCTGAAGGCCGCCCATGCCGACTTCCTGCTCGACCAGGGCCGCGCCGCCGAGGTGCTGGCGCTGCTGAAGGACGAGGTTCGCTCCGATGTGCTGCTGCTGAGGCTGGCGATCGCGGCAAAAGCCAGCGGCGACGCCTCGCTGGCCGCGCATCGGCGCACGCTGTCAGCGCGCTTCGACGCCGCACGCCAGCGTGGCGACACCGCGCACCAGAAAGAAGAAGCGCGCTTCGCGCTGGAAGTGGCAGGCGATGCCGCACGGGCCTTGCCGCTGGCGCGCGCCAACTTCGCAGTGCAGCGCGAGCCCGCCGATGCCCGGGTGCTGCTCGAAGCTGCACTCGCCGCGCGCGACCGCGCCGCCGCCGCGCCGGCGTTGAGCTGGATGCGTGAATCGAAGATCCAGAGCCTGGTGCTGGCCAGGCTCGTGCGGCAGATCGAGGCCCTGCCGTGACCCGCGGCTGGCAGGTGCTGTGGCTGCTGGTGGGGCTGGTAGGCCCGGCAGCAGCCCACAAACCCTCCGACAGCTACCTGCGCCTGGTGCTCAACGACGCCGGCACGATCGAAGGCCAATGGGACATCGCGCTGCGCGACCTCGAAGCCGCGATCGGCCTGGACGCCGACGGCGACGGCCGGATCACCTGGGGCGAGCTGCGCGCCAAACACGGCGACATCGCTGCCTACGCGCTGGCGCGGCTGCAGCTGAAGTCGGCCGACGAGGCCTGCGCCAGCACCGCCGGCGCACAACTCGTCGACGAGCACACCGACGGCGCCTACACCGTGCTGAGCTTCAACGCCACCTGCCCGGCGCGGCCAACCACGCTGGAGATCGGCTACACGCTGATGGCCGAGATCGACGCCACGCACCGCGGGCTGCTCAGCCTCACGGCGCAGGGCCTGACGCGCAGCGCGGTGCTCGACCCGCAGGCCGCGCCGGCTCGCTTCGAACTCGCCACGACGAGCCGCTGGCAGACCGTCGCCACGTTCTTGCGCGAAGGCGTGTGGCATATCTGGATCGGCTTCGACCACATCCTGTTTCTGCTCTCGCTGCTGCTGCCGGCGGTGCTGGTGCGCGTGGGCCGCGACTGGCAGCCGGCGCCCGGGTTTCGGGCCTCGTTCATCGACGTGCTGAAGATCGTCACCGCGTTCACCGTGGCGCACTCGATCACGCTGACGCTGGCCACGCTGGGCGTGCTGCGCTTGCCATCGGCGCTGGTGGAAGCGACCATCGCCGCATCGGTGGTACTGGCCGCGCTGAACAACCTGTGGCCGATCTTCCGGGGCCGGCGTTGGGCGATGGCCTTCGCTTTCGGCCTGATCCACGGCTTCGGCTTCGCCAGCGTGCTGGCCGAGCTGGGCCTGCCGCAAGGTGCGCTGCTGCTCGCGCTGGTGGCTTTCAACGTCGGCGTCGAACTCGGCCAATTGGCCATCGTGGCGCTGTTCCTGCCGCTGGCGCATGCGCTGCGCTCGACGCGCGTCTACCAGCGTGTGCTGCTCGGCGGCGGCTCGGTGCTCATCGCGCTGCTGGCAGCGGTCTGGTTCGTCGAACGGGCGTTCGGCCTGGCGCTGCGGCCCGCTTCGACGTGATCGCGGTCAGGCAAACGGCAACTGGCGGTGACGCTTGCCCGTGAGCCGCGCGATGGCGTTCGCATAGGCCGGCGCCAGCGGCGGCAGACCGGGCTCGCCCATGCCTTTGGGCGGATCGTTGCTCGGCACGATATGCACGTCGACCACCGGCGCGTCGGTGATGCGGGCGCTGGGGAATTGGTGGAAGTTGCTCTGCTCGACCACGCCGTCCTTCAGCGTGATGGCGTGTCCGGGCAGCGTGGTGGCCAGCGCCATCACTGCCGCGCCTTGCACCTGCGCCTCCACGGTGCGCGGGTTGACGCAGAAGTTGCAATGCACGCCGGCGGTGACCTTCACGAGCTTCGGCTTGGCATCCTTGCCTTTGCCCGCGATGCGCGCTTCGACAACGTAGGCCACCACCGATTCGAAGCTCTCGTGCACGGCCACGCCGAAGGCCGTGCCGGCGGGCAGTTTCTTCTTGCCGTAGCCGCTCTTGTCGACGGCCAGTTGCAGCGCGGCGCGGTGGCGCGCGTGTTGGGTGTCGTCACCCATCAGCTTCATGCGGTAGGCCACCGGGTCCTGACCCGTCGCCACGGCGAGTTCGTCGACCAGCGTCTCCATCACGAACGCGGTGTGCGTCGAGCCCACCGAGCGCCACCACAGCACCGGCACGTTCTGCTGGGTCTGATGCACGGTGAGTTTCATCGGCACCTGGTAAGGGTCGCGCATGCCTTCGGTGGTCGTCACGTCGACCCCGCTCTTGACCATGAACGGCTCGAACGGCGTGCCCGAGACGATGCTCTGGCTGACGATGCGGTGGTCCCAGGCCAGCACCTTGCCGCTGTCGTCGTAGCCGATCTCGGCACGATGCAGCGTGAAGGGGCGGTAATAACCGGCCTTCATGTCGTCTTCGCGGCTCCACACCACCTTCACCGGCGCGCCTTTGCCAGCCGCCGCGAGGTTCTTGGCGACCGAGGCCGCTTCGCGAACGAACTCGCCGGTGGGTGTGGCGCGGCGGCCGAAACCACCGCCGGCCATCTGCACGACGATCTGCACCTGCTCGGGCTTCAGCCCTACAACGGAGGCCACCGCGCCGGCGTCCACGCCGGGCATCTGCGACGCGGTGAGCACGGTGCAGCGATCGGACTTCAGGTCCACCGTGCAGGCCAACGGCTCCATCTGCGCGTGGTTCAGGTACGGGAAGACGAACTCGGCTTGCAGCTTCTTCGGAGCACTCGCGAGTGCCGAAATGTCGGCGCCGTAGTTCGGGCCAGGTGCCGCCGCGCCGGGCTTGCTGGCCAGTTCGCGGTACTGCGCGAGCATCTTCGTCGTGTCGGCCTTCTCGACGCCGCTCACGTCCCACTGCACCTGCAGTGCGTCACGGCCGAGTTTGGCCGGCCAATACCCGTCGGCCACCACCGCCAGACCTTTGCCGCCGCGGTCCAGATCGACCGGCACCACCGCGCGCACACCTTTGATCTTCTCGGCAGCGCTCGCATTGAAGCTCGCGAACTTGCCGTTGAAGACCGGCGGGCGAACGATCACCGCGGTGAGCATGCCGGGCAGCTTCACGTCCATGCCGTAGCCCTGCGTGCCACTGCTCTTTGCGCGCGAGACCTTCAGGCCGGTCGGCTTGCCGATGATCTTGAAGTCCTTCGGGTCCTTCAGCGTCACCTTCGCGGGAACAGGCTCCTTCATCGCCGCGTCGAACAGTTCGCCGTAGCCGGCCGACTTGCCACCGCCGCTGACGATGCCGTTGCTCGCAGACAGGCCGGCCGCAGGCAGGTTCCACTGCTTGGCCGCCGCGGCGATCAACATCGCCTTGGTGCGCGCGCCGAGTTCGCGGTACTGCCCATAGCTGTTCTTGATCGAGTTCGAGCCACCCGTGAGGTGCATGCCCATGAACGGGTCGACGTAGTTGCCGCGCTGGTCGCCGAAGGCGGTAACCACCTTGCTCCAATCGGCTTCCATCTCGTCGGCGCAGATCATCGCCAGCGCGGTCTCGATGCCCTGGCCCATGTCCATGCGGTTGCACAGCACGGTGGTGGTGCCGTCCTTGGCGATGGCCACGAAGGCGAGCGGTTGTTCGATCGGCTTCTGGCCCGGGGGCAGGTCTTGCTGCTGTGCGCGCAGCAGGTTGGGCATCAAGGCCAGGCCGAGCGTGCCGCCCACGCTCGAGATGACGAAGCGGCGGCGCGACAGCGCTGCGGCCTTGGGCGCCTGCGCGGCGGCTTCACGGATGAATCGGTCGATCATCATGGTGCGGCATTCCTCAGGCGATGGTGGCGGCGGCGGACTTGATGGCCGCCCGCACACGCTGATAGGTACCGCAGCGGCAGATGTTGCCCGTCATCGCGGCGTCGATCTGCGCGTCGGTCGGCTTCTTCGTCTTCTTCAAGAGGGCCACGGCGCTCATCACCTGGCCGCTCTGGCAGTAGCCGCATTGCGCGACGTCCAGCGCGACCCAGGCGTCCTGCACGGCCTGGCCGATGCGGTCGGTCGCCGTACCTTCGATGGTGGTGAGCTGCGCGCCTTCGGCCGCGGCCACCGGCGTGACGCAGGCGCGCACCGGCTGGCCGTTCAGGTGCACGGTGCAGGCACCGCACTGCGCGATGCCACAGCCAAACTTGGTGCCCGTGAGACCGATGGTGTCGCGCAGCGCCCACAGGAGGGGCGTGCTGGGGTCGACATCGACCTCGGTGCGTTTGCCGTTGAGCGTGAAGCTGGCCATGAAGTCCCCTCTTGTTGAAGGCGCGGTTGTAGTCCTGCGTCAATAGGCATGCAGATCAGTGGGGCATGTTGTTTCAGCGCCTTGTGGCCAGCCAGATGCCGGGCAGGATCAACGCGGCCCCGACAGCGTGGAACCAGCCCGGACGCTCGCCCAGCAGCGCCCACGCGCCGAGTGCGCCGTAGACCGGCGTGAGGTACAGCAGCAGCGCGGTACGCGAGGCACCCAACTCGCGCTGCAGGAACGAATACGCACCGTACGCCAGCACACCAGGCATCAGCGCGGCCAGCGCGACCAGCAGCAACGCGCGCTCGCCGATCGGTGGCGTCGGCACGAGCAGCGCTTCGGCGATCGTAAAAGGCACCAGCACGACGAGGCCGCCCGCGGTGATCGCGGCCAGGCGCGCCAATGGCGACAGCACGGAGGTCCAATGGCGCAGCAACAGCGAGTAGCCGGCCCACGACAGGGCCGCCGCCGTGATCCAGGCGTCGCCCACGGCCAGACGAAGAAACAACAGGTTGTGCACGTCGCCGCGCATCACGACGAAGACCACGCCGAGCAGCGCCAGCGCCAGACCGACGCGCTGCGCCCCGCTCATGCGCTCGTGCAGCAGCTTCACGCCGACCACCGCGATGGCCACCGGCGACGCGGCGTAGATCAAGCCGATGTTGATCGCCGAGGTGCCCTGCCCGCCCTGGTAGACGAAGGCGCCGCAGACCCACATGCCCAGTGCCCCGAGCACGAGCAGCTGCGGCCATTCGCCGCGCCAGTCGCGCCAACGCTCGCGCAGTTCACCGGCGACGAAAGGCAGCATCAGAGCCAGCGCCAACCCCCAGCGGCCCAGCGCCAGCTGGTGCGGCGAGATCACGCCCACTGCGGCACGCGCGATCAGGTAGTTGGCCGACCACAGCGCCGGCACCACCCACAACAACAGCCAGGCGCCGCGCATGCCGTTTCAGGCCGATCGTCGTTCGGCCATCGGTGTGCCCATTCGGATCGCCCCACCCGGCGTCCACGCGGAGTTGAAGCGCAGCGGCCCGGCCGGAAACAGCATCACCACCGTCGAACCGAGCAGGAAGCGGCCCATCTCGGCGCCTTGGGCGAGCCGAATGTCCTGCTCGTGGTAGCTCCACTCGCGCAAGCGCCCGGGCCGCGGCGGGTTGACCACGCCGTGCCAGACAGTAGCCATGCTGCCGACGATCGTCGCCCCCACCAGCACCAGCACCCACGGACCATGATCGCCGTCGAACACGCAGACCACGCGCTCGTTGCGCGCGAACAGGCCCGGCACGCCGCGCGCGGTGGTCGGGTTCACCGAGAACAACGCGCCGGCCACGTGGATCATGCGCAGCAGCCGGCCCGACATCGGCATGTGGATGCGGTGGTAGTCCTTCGGGCTCAGGTACAGCGTGGCGAAGTGGCCGCCGTGGAAGTGCGCGGCCAGCGCCGCATCACCCCCCAACAACGCGCGGGTGCTGTAGTGGTGGCCTTTGGCCTGGAAGATCTGCTCGCCGTCGATCGCACCGAACTGGCTGATCGCACCGTCGACCGGGCAGATCAGGTCGGACGCCGACCTCGACTGGATCGGCCGCACACCCGGCTTCAGCTCGCGTGTGAAGAACTGGTTGAAGGTCGGGTAGCGCGTCAGATCGGGCTCGGCGGCCTCGGCCATGTTCACGCCATAGCGATTGATGAACCAGGCGATCACCGCAGCTGTCGCCGCACCGCCTTCGCGGCCGGCCAGCCAACCCATCAGCATCGTCAGTGCACGCTTGGGCAGCAGGTATTGCGGCACGACCGCCAGGTGATCCGACATCAACCGGGTTTCACCGCAGTGGCGCCATCTCGCGCAGCGCTTTCACCGCGCCCGAACCGATCGCCGCGCCGAAGCGCTTGGCCAAGCGCTCGGCGACGTTGTCGCGCGGCGTGTAGTCGATGATCTCCTCGGCTTTCACCACCTCGCGCGCAACGAAGTCGAGGTTGCCCACCTTGTCGGCCAAACCGAGCCTGACGGCCTCTTCACCGTTCCAGAACAGCCCGGAGAAGGTGTCGCCCGATTCCTTCAGACGGTCACCACGGCCGCTCTTCACGACGGTGATGAACTGCTGGTGGATCTGCTCGATCATCGCGCGGGCATACGCCGTCTGCTTCTCGTCACGCGGCGAAAACGGGTCGAGCATGCCCTTGTTCGTGCCGGCGGTGATGAGGCGGCGCTCGACGCCGAGTTTCTCCATCGTGCCGGTGAAACCGAAACCGTCCATCAGCACGCCGATCGAGCCGACCAGGCTCGCCTTGTCGACGTAGATCTCGTCCGCGGCCACGGCGATGTAGTAGGCGCCGCTGGCGCAAATCTCCTCCACCACCGCGTAGACCTTCTTCTTGTGCTTCGCCTTGAGGCGCTTGATTTCCTCGTTGACGATGCCGGCTTGCACCGGGCTGCCGCCGGGCGAGTTGATGCGCAGCACGATGGCTTGCGAGCCGCCGTCTTCGAATGCGCTCTTCAGCGCACGGACCAGGCCCTCGGCGCTGGCCTCGGTGTCGGGCGCGATCTCGCCGCGCACTTCGATCAGCGCGGTGTGCGGGCTGCTCGTTGCCGGGCCGCGGTGGCGGTTCGCCATCAGCCCGTAGGCCACCGCCAGCGCCAGCAGCAGCCACAGGGCGCGGAAGAACAAACGCCAGCGCCGCTCGCTGCGCTGATGGTGCATGTATTCGAGCGCCACCCGTTCGAGCGTGGCTTCGTAGGCGGGGCGGGCCGGCGCCAGGGCAGGCATCTCGGGCAATGCCGCGGTCGGGTCGGGTTGGGTGTCCATGCTTGTCTCCCTGGGCGCGCGTCAATCGAAACTCGGCGGCCGAATGTCCCGGGAAGGATACCAATACACCTGCCCGTCGCGTTCGGCCAGGTGGATCGCCATCAAGCGCCCTCGGCCGCAAGGCCCGCCGATGCAGCGGCCGTCGGCCGGCTCGTAGGTGGCCCCGTGGATCGAGCAGACGAGCCAGCGTTTGTCGATGTCCAGGAACTGCCCTGGCTGCCAGTCCATCTCGGTGGGCACATGGGCGCAGCGGTTCAGATAGCCGACCGCACGACCGTCGAAGCGCAGCGCGAATGCCCGTACCGGCTGGCCGTACAGCAACACGTCCCAGATCCAGGCGCTGCCGCGTTCCTGAAGATCCGCCGACGCACAAAGCGGCTCGGGCGTAGCCAGCGGCGCGAGTTCAGGCATGCGTGAGCAACCAGTCGTGCAGCTCGCGCGGCGTGCGTGCCACGAGCAGCGGCGCGTAGGCCTCGAAAGCCGCGCTCGGGTGCGCGCCGTAGCTCACTGCGATGCCCGCCGCGCCGGCGTTGGCGGCAAGCAGCAGGTCGTGCGTGGTGTCGCCGATCATCAGCGTGCGCTCGGGCGCGACGCCGAACTCGCGCATCAGCTCGTGCAGCATCAGCGGGTCGGGCTTGGAGGCGGTCTCGTCGGCGGTGCGCGTGGCGTCGAAGAGGGCCTTCATCTGCGCGCCTTCGAGCGCCATGTCCAGCCCGCGCCGGCTCTTGCCGGTGGCCACCGCGATCCAATGCTGGCGCGCTTTCAGGTCGGCGAGCAACGGCATCACACCGTCGAACAGCACCACCTCGTGTTGACGCGCGAAGTAGTGCTTGCGGTAGTGCTGGCCGATCTCGGGGTAACGATCCCGCGGCAGGCCGGGCAGCGCGTGCTGCAGCGCATCGTGCAGGCCCAGGCCGATGACGTAGGCGGCGCGCTCGTCGTCTGGCACCGGCAGCCCGGCGTCGCGCGCGGCGCCCTGGATGCATTGCACGATCAGGCCGGTCGAATCGAACAAGGTGCCGTCCCAGTCAAAAACGATCAGGTCGAAGCGGCGCGGGCGGGTGGGCGTCATCGGGAAGCGAGTGTCGCGCAGAGGGCTTGGCAATCGGCGCACAAGGGCGATTGCAGCGCGATGCGTTCGCCGCTGCCCGGGTGGTCGAAAGCGAGTTGCTGCGCGTGCAGGAACATGCGCGCGAATCGGTGCTCGCGCGCCAGCGCCTTGTTCAGCGCGAAGTCACCGTACTTCGGGTCGCCGGCGATCGGATGACCCGCATTCGCGAGATGCACGCGGATCTGGTGCGTGCGCCCGGTCTTGATCGTCACTTCGAGCAGCGTGAAACCAGACAGCCGCCGGGCAACCTTGACCAGCGTGATCGAGCGGCGGCCGCCTTCATGGGCGGGCGAGACCACGCGCACCTGGCGTTCGCCGGCCGCGCCGAGCGTCTTCACGAGCGGCTGGTCGATCACCTTCAACTTCTCGGGCCAGGCGCCGGCCACCAGCGCCAGGTAACGCTTGCCGGTGTCGCGGCCGCGGAACTGGTCTTGCAGCGCGGTCAGCGCGCTGCGCTTCTTGGCCAGCAGCAGCACGCCCGAGGTCTCTTTGTCCAGTCGGTGCACGAGTTCGAGAAAGCGCGCCTGCGGCCGCGCGCTGCGCAGCTGTTCGATGACGCCCGAACTCACGCCGCTGCCGCCATGCACGGCCACGCCGGGGGGTTTGTCGATGGCCAGCAGGTGATCGTCCTCGAGCAACACCGGGAACTCGCGGGCCGGCGCCGGCGGCGCGGTGGACTGAGACACCCGAACCGGCGGCACGCGAATCTGGTCGCCCACCGCCAAGCGCGTGTCGGCGCTGGCGCGGCCTTTGTTGATGCGCACCTCCCCGCTGCGGATGACGCGGTAGACATGCGTCTTGGGCACACCCTTCAAGTGGCGCATCAGGAAGTTGTCCAGGCGCTGGCCGGCGGACTCCTCGTCGACGCGCAAATGCCGCACCGCCGCCGGGATGGCGTTCGGCTCGCGCTGCTCTATACTCCGCCGCTCCACGTTCCCGCGCTAAGTGCTTGATTTGCCGGAGTTTAGACGGCCGCACCCGCGAAGAACATGGAAAAGCGACGATGCAGCGCCCAAGCTTCCTGTGAGGGCTGGTGGTTCCGAAGTGAGCCGGCAGCACAGGTGATGGGGCGCGCTGAGAGACCGAACAAGAACCCTGCCCGATCCTCACCCGATCCGGCCACGAAAGAACACCCGGTACCAGCCCATCCGACGTGATGCGCTGGGACCCGCGCCGCTTACGGCCCATGGTCCACCCCCGAAGAGCAACCGCCCCCGAGCCCCGGCCACAAGCCGGCGTCGCCGGCCGTTGCTGCGCGGCGCTTGGATCGCCAGCCCGAGCAGCGCACGCGCCAACGCTGCTTCGCTAGCCGACGCTTCACCGCGCGGCGAAACGGAACAGTCCAGGGCATTTCGCGCCAACGGTTCCAGCCGCGTCTCTCGTGCATCGAAATGCGCCTCGAAAGAGGTGCTTCTCGACCTTGCATGAGGAGAACCGATGAAACGCATGTTGATCAACGCCACGCAGCCCGAAGAGCGGCGCCTGGCGATCGTCGATGGCCAGAAGCTGCTCGATTTCGAGACCGAGATCGAAGGCCGCGAGCAGCGCAAGGGCAACATCTACAAGGCCGTCATCACCCGCGTCGAGCCCTCGCTCGAAGCCTGTTTCGTCGAGTACGGCGAAGACCGCCACGGCTTCCTGCCCTTCAAGGAAATCTCGCGCGACTACTTCCGCGACGGCACCGACCTGCGCAACGCGAAGATCGGTGACGCAGTCAAGGAAGGCGACAACCTGCTCGTGCAGGTGGAAAAGGAAGAACGGGGCAATAAGGGCGCCGCACTCACCACCTTCATCAGCCTGGCCGGCCGCTACCTCGTGCTGATGCCCAACAACCCACGCGGTGGCGGTGTCAGCCGGCGCATCGAGGGCGAAGACCGCGAGGAGCTGAAAGAGAACCTCGACCAGCTCGAGTACCCCAAGGGCATGAGCCTGATCGCGCGCACCGCCGGCATCGGCCGCAGCGCGCCCGAGTTGCAGTGGGACCTGAACTACCTGTTGAAGCTGTGGAGCGCGATCGACGGCGCTTCGGGCGCGGGCAAGGGCGCCTTCCTGATCTACCAGGAATCGAGCCTGGTGATCCGCGCCATCCGCGACTACTTCACCGCCGACATCGGCGAGATCCTGATCGACACCGACGACATCTACGATCAGGCGCAGCAGTTCATGAACCACGTGATGCCGGACACCGCCGGTCGCGTGAAACGTTACCGCGACGATGCGCCGCTGTTCAGCCGCTTCCAGATCGAGCACCAGATCGAAACGGCGTTCAGCCGCACGGTGAACCTGCCGGCCGGCGGCGCGATCGTCATCGACCACACCGAGGCCCTCGTCTCGGTGGACGTGAACTCGGCGCGCGCCACGCGCGGCGGCGACATCGAAGAGACCGCCACGCGCACCAACCTCGAAGCCGCCGACGAGATCGCGCGCCAGATGCGGCTGCGCGATCTGGGCGGCCTGATCGTCGTCGACTTCATCGACATGGAGGAGAGCAAGAACCGCCGCGAGGTCGAACAGCGCCTGCGCGACGCGCTGCGCTACGACCGCGCGCGAGTGCAGTTCTCGTCGATCAGCAAGTTCGGGTTGTTGGAACTCAGCCGCCAGCGCCTGCGCCCGGCACTCAGCGAAGGCAGCCACATCACCTGCCCGCGCTGCAACGGCACCGGCCACATCCGCGACACCGAATCCAGCGCGCTGCAGATCTTGCGCATGGTGCAGGAGGAGTCGATGAAGGACAACACCGCCGCCGTGCACGTGCAGGTGCCGGTGGAGGTGACGAGCTTCCTGTTGAACGAGAAGCGCACCGAGATCACGAAGATCGAACTCAAGCAGCGCGTGACCGTGCTGCTGGTGCCCAACAAGCACCTGGAGACGCCGAACTACAAGCTCGAGCGGCTGCGCCATGACGATCCTCGGCTGGAGGGCTTCCGCGCCAGCTACACGATGATCGACGAACCCGAAGACGAGGTCGGCATCACGCGCCGGCGCGATGTCAACGAGAAGGCCAAGCCCAAGCAGGAACCCGTGATCAAGGGCGTGTTGCCCGATCAGCCGGCTCCGCCTGCGCCGGTAGCACCGCCGCCGGCGCCGATCCCGGCGCCCAGGCCGTTGCCGGTGGCCGCTGCCCCCGCTCCCGTGGCACCCCCGGTGCCGGCCAGCGGCGGCTTCTTCGCTTGGTTCAAGAACCTCTTCGGCGGCGCGCCGACTCCAGCGCCGGTGGCGGCGCCTGTCGCGGCACCGGTGGCGGAGGCGCCGCCTGCGCCGGTGGGCGAGAAGCGCGAAGGCCGCGGTGGACGAGGTGATGGGCGCCGCGGCGAACGCGGTGAGCGCAGCGAGCGTGGCGGCCGTGGGGGCCGCGATGGACGCGGCGGCGGGCGCGACGACAAACGCGACGGCAAGCCCGAACAGCGCAACGAATCGCGCAACGAGCCGCGCGGCGATACGCGCCGAGGGCCACGCCCCGAGCGTGTTGCAGAAGGCGCTGAAAAGCCCGTTGACGCAGCTGCGCCACCGCCTGGCTTCGTCGACACCATTCCTACTGCCGACTACAGCCCCGGCGAGGCCGGCGACACGCGAGACGGCGGTGGCCGTCGCCGCCGGCGTGGCGGGCGCGGGCGCGGTGAGGGCCGCGCCGACGAGGCCGGCGCAGCGGCTGACTCGAGCCCGCTGAGCGCTGAAACGGCTGCACCTGCCGAGACCGCATCACCGGCTGCGCTGGACGGCAACGCGGTGCAAACCGGCGCAGCCGGCGAACCACGCGAACCAAAAGAACCTCGTGAAGGCCGCGAAGGCGGCCGACGTGGAGGCCGCGGCCGCGGCCGTGGCCGCCGCGAAGCGCGCGAAGGCGATGCAGTGCCGGCCGAGGGCGCAGCAAGCCCCGACGATGCGCCGCCCAGCGAGCCGGCAACGCTGCTTGGGGAAGCAGCGCCAGCCCCCGCGCTGCAGCCGCCGACGGCAGCGCCTGCGCCAGTCGAGCGGGCGGAGGAGCAGGTTGAGCCGGTTGCTGCGGCATTTGCACCACCCACCTTCGCACCGCCCGCTCCGACACCCGCCGCGGCACCCGCCGCCCAGCCCTACGTGTTGCCTGCCGCGTCCTTGCAAGCCCTGGCTGCGGCGGCCGGCATGGACTGGGTGAACTCCGACGCCGAGAAGATCCGCGTCGTTCGCGACGCCATCGCTGCCGAGCCCCAGGCCGTGCGCGTGCCGCGCCTGCCGCGTGCGGTGGTGCTTGAAGATGTCGGCCCGCTGGTGCTGGTGGAGACCAAGAAGGACCTGTCGCAACTCAAGCTGCCGTTCGAGAACGCGGCGAGCTGATCGCGATCAGCTTGCCCAGCCGCGGTCGGTCAGCGCACCTGCATCGAGGCGCCCGCCAGGCGCGCGATGTCGGCCGTCCGCAGCCGCTTGTGTTCGGCGTCGGAAGCAGCCATCAGGGCAGCCGTTGCAGCGCGCGCTGGTACACCGGGTCGTGCATCAGTTCGTCCCAGACCAGCGCAGGGGCACCGGGCAGCAAGCGCCGGCGGCGTTGTTCGCTGTCGGGGTCGGCCGACCAGCGGCCTTGCCGCGCCGCTTGCACAAGCCCCTCGAGCAGCTCGTCGACGGCGGCGCCGCCATCCACAGACTGGTTGCACAGCAGCACCATGTCGCAGCCGGCTTGCAGCGCCAGCGTGGCCGCTTCGGTGTAGCTCAGGCGAGTGCCGTCGAGCACACGGGCGCCTTCCATGCTCAGATCGTCGCTGAAGACGCAGCCGGTGAAACCCAGCCGCTGGCGCAGGATCTCTTGAAGCCAGCGCGACGAGAAGCCGGCCGGGCGGTGATCGACTCTCTGATAGACCACATGCGCCGGCATCACCGCGGCCAGGCAGGTGGAGAGCCATTCGAAAGGCCGCGCATCGTCGGCGAGGATGGCTTTCAACGAACGCTTGTCGACCGGCACCGCGACATGGCTGTCAGCCTTGACATGGCCGTGCCCGGGGAAGTGCTTGCCGCAATGCGCCATGCCGGCCATCGCCAGGCCGTGCATCACGCTCTTGGCCAGCAGCGTCGCCACGCGCGGGTCGCGGTGCAGCGCGCGGTTGCCGATCACGCTGCTGCCGCCATGGTCGAGGTCGAGCACCGGGGCCAGCGTGAGGTCCACGCCGCAGGCGCGCAGCTCGGCGGCGAGCACGAAGCCGCAGGCGGTGGCAGCATCGGTGGCGGCCATCGCATCGCGCATCCACAGCTCGCCGAGGGCGCGCATCGGCGCCACCGGCGTGAAGCCGTCGCCGACGAATCGCATCACGCGCCCGCCTTCGTGGTCGACGGCGATCAGCAGATCCGACCGCAGGCTCTTGACCTCGGCGTTGAGCTCGATCAACTGGCGGCGGCTCGCCCAGTTGCGGCCGAACAGGATCAGCCCACCGGTGAGGGGATGCTTCAAGCGGCGGCGGTCGGCGTCGTCCAGTGCGAGGCCGGCGACATCGAGCATCACGGGGGCTTGTGCGGTCATGCATTCTCTTCCATGGTTTCGACAACGACAAACGAAGCCACGTAGTCGCTCTCGTCGGTGACGCTGACGTGGGCGGACAAGCGTCGCTGCGTGAACCACTCGGCCAGGCCCCGGTGCAAGCGGATCACGGGCTTGCCACCGGGCTCATTCAAGATCTCGCAATCGCGCCAGGTCATCGGCATGCGCAAGCCCATGCCGACAGCTTTCGAAAACGCCTCTTTGGCCGAGAAGCGCGTGGCCAGGTAGCGCAGCCCGCGGCCTGCGGCACGATCGCGGCGCGCACGGAAGACCTCCATCTCGTTCGGCCCCAGCACCTTTTCGGCGAAACGCTCGCCGCGCCGCGCCAGCGTGGCCTCGATGCGTCGCACGTCGCACAGGTCGGTGCCGACGCCGTAGATCATGCTCGAGCGGACTGAATGCATCGCAGGTAGTGCCGCACCGTGTCGCCCAGGCCGAACTCCAGCGCGTCGGCGATCAGCGCGTGGCCGATGGAGACCTCCAGCACACCGGGCACGGTCTTAAGGAACGCACCGAGGTTGTCGCGGTTCAGGTCATGCCCGGCGTTCACGCCCAGGCCGGCCACGTGAGCCGCCTGCGCCGCAGCGGCGAAGCGCGCCAACTCGGCGCCCCGGCGCTCGCTGCCGAACGCCGCTGCGTAGGGCTCGGTGTAGAGCTCGATGCGATCGGCGCCCACGGCACGTGCCAGAGCCATGGCCTGCGGCAACGGATCCATGAACAGGCTGATCCGAACGCCCAGCGCATGCGCTTCGGCGATCAGCGGGCGCAGCCGTTCGCCGTCGGTGGCCAGGTCCCAGCCATGGTCGGACGTGAGCTGGTCCTCGCTATCGGGCACGAACGTGCACTGGTGCGGCCTGACGGCACGCACATGCTCCATCAGGTTGTGGAACGGGTTGCCTTCGAGGTTGTATTCGGCTTGCGGCCATTGCCGCATGAGCACGGCCAGTTCGTGCACATCACCGGCGCGGATGTGGCGCTCGTCGGGGCGCGGGTGCACGGTGATGCCCTGTGCACCGGCTTGCAGGACCAGCAGGGCAGCCCGCACGACGCTGGGAATGTTGAGGTGGCGCGTGTTGCGCAGCGTGGCCACCTTGTTGATGTTCACCGACAGTGCGGTGCCGGCATGTCGATGCGGATCGGCGTTGTCGGGAGCGGCCAGTGGGTTCATGGGTGGGGCATTGCCAGCAGCTTGTGCGCGCCTTGCAGCACCTGCTGCGTGCGCAAGGCGGTGTGGCCGAGATGATAGTCAAGCACCTCGCGCAACACGCTGCGCTGCGCGACAGCGGCTTGGCGGCAAGCGTCGCGCAGTCCGACCAGATCGTTGCGGGCCAGCGCGGCTGCGATCTCGCGCAGCACGCCGGCCGGGATGCCCGCGGCGTTGACGAGCACGCCGTACTCGGCATGCAGCGCATACGAGCGCTGCGCGTCCAGCGGCCGCAAGGTCTGCGTCACCATGTCGAGCTGGGGCAGCCAACCCAGCTCGCGCAGCAGCAGCCACTCGAAAGCGCGCTGCACCGCCTGGCCTGCCGCTTCGTCGTCGGGTACCAGCATGCGCAGCAACGCGGCGTAGGCATCGAACAGCAGCACGTGGGCATCGTGCCGCGGCAGCAGCTTGAGCAGCAGCTCGTTGATGTGAAAGCCCGCGAACAGCGCCACGCCGGCCACGCTGGGCGAGCCGCCGGCCCATTCGGCGCTGCGCAGGTTGAAGAGCTCGGCGCTTTCGTCGGCCGGTGCTTTGCCGAGCTGGATGGTCAAGCGGTTGAAGGGCAGCAGGATGGGCCGGAAGTTCGAGGTCGGCCGCTTGGCGCCTTTGGCCGCCACCGCGATGCGCCCACGCTCGCGGGTGAAGAGTTCGACGATCAGGCTCGACTCGCTCCAGGGGTACTGGTGCAGCACGTAGGCCGACAGGAGGGCTGCCGGCGTGGCCTTGCGAGTCATTCGTACCCGTAGCTGCGCAAGTGGCTCTCGTCATCGGCCCAGCCGCTCTTCACCGCCACCCACAGCTCGAGGAAGACACGCGCGTCCATCAGTCGCTCGAGGTCCTGGCGCGCTTCGCTGCCGATGCGCTTGAGCCGCTCGCCGCCTTCGCCGATGACCATGCCCTTGTGGTTGTCGCGCTCGACGACGATGGTGGCCGCGATGCGCCGCAGGTCGCCGATCTCTTCGAACTTGTCGATGACCACGGTCGAGGCGTACGGCAGTTCGTCGCCGGTGAGTCGAAACAGCTTCTCGCGGATGATCTCGCTGGCCAGAAACCGCTCGCTGCGGTCGGTCAGCGCGTCCTCATCGTACAGCCAGGGTTGCTGCGGCAGGTAAGGTTCGAGAATTGCGGGTAGGCGTTCGACATCGGCGGGCTTCTGTGCCGACATCGGCACGAATTCCGCGAAGGCGTGGCGCTCCTGCATCGTCTTCAGCCAGGGCAGCAGATCGGTCCGGCGGGTCACCGCATCGAGCTTGTTGGCGATGAGCAGTGCCGGCTTGTGCTCGGGCAGCAGCGCCAGCACTTTCGTGTCGGCAGCGCCGAAGCGCCCGGCCTCGACGACGAACAGCACCGCATCCACGTCCGCCAGCGATGCCAGCACCGTGCGGTTCAGCGTCCGGTTCAGCGCGGTGCCGTGTTTCGTCTGGAATCCGGGTGTGTCGACGAAGACGAACTGCGTTGCACCGAACGTGCGCACACCGACGATGCGGTGCCGCGTGGTCTGCGCCTTCTTCGAGGTGATGCTGATCTTCTGGCCGACCAACGCGTTGAGCAGCGTCGACTTGCCGACGTTCGGGCGGCCGACGATGGCCACCAGGCCGCAGCGGCGGGCCACCGTTGCCGGATCGTTCATTGCCTGAGCGTGCCGCCGGGCTGGTCGCCGCTCTTCAGCAGGTCCAGCATGCGGCGCGCCGCTTCCTGCTCGGCGGCGCGCCGCGAGCGGCCCTCGCCCAGTTCGGTCAACGACAGCGCCGGCACGGCGCACTCGACCTCGAAAGTCTGCGCATGCGCTTGGCCCTTCGTAGCGACGATCCGGTAGCTGGGCACCGCCAGTCGCCGCGCCTGCAGCCATTCCTGGAGTTCGGTCTTCGCATCCTTGCTGAAGCGGTCGGTCTCCGCACCTTCGATCTGCTCGCCGAAGAGGCGCCGCACGACTTCCAGGGCAGGGTCGAAGCCGCCGTCGACGAAGGTCGCACCGATCAGCGCTTCCACCGCGTCGGCCAGGATCGACGCGCGCTGCGCGCCGCCGCCGCGGGCCTCGCCTTCGGAGAGCCGGATCACCGCGGGCAGGCCGAGCGCCAGCCCGGCGCGGTGCAGACTGTCCTCGCGCACGAGATGGGCGCGCACGCGCGTCAGGTCGCCCTCGTCGGAGCCGCCGAACTGCTCGTACAGCAAGCGCGAGATGGCCAGGCTGAGCACCGCGTCGCCGAGGAACTCGAGCCTCTCGTTGTGCTCGGAGCCGAAGCTACGGTGCGTCAGCGCGCGCGTGAGCAAGGCCGGCTGCAAGAAGCGCCAGCCCAGGCGCTGCTGCAAAGCGTCCAGGCTCATGAAGTCGGCAACATCAGCGGGAGCGCCCCGCGTACTTGATGAGCACGAACACCGGCCCGTAGATCGGCACTTCCTTGTTGTAGGCGAAGCGGATCACGACGCGGTCGTTCTCTTTCGTGATCTCGAGATCCTTGCCCGTGATCGACTCGATCGAATACTCGATGTCCTTCTGCTTGTCGAAGGAAATGCGCGCTTCGGTCACGGTGGCCGGCGAGGCCGAAGCGACCTTGTCCACCGCACGCTGGATGGTGAAGAACTCGTTCATCGTGGGCAGAATGCGCACGGCAAGGTAGCCCACGAAGCCGATCAGGATAGCCCAGAACATCAACCCGAACAGCGTCAGACCGCGCTGCGATCGTGGTGCCGTGATCTTCATTCCTGCTCTCATGCATCACCCTCCTGAAGTCGCTGCGCCCGAGGAAATGTGGCTTGGCCACTGCCTCGATCCCCCCGGGGGACGGACACCGCGTCGCGGTGTCCTGGGCGCGCTCATTTGAAGCCGCCGATGCGCCCTGGGTTGCCGAAGTTCATCCACACCAGGAACGCCCGGCCGACGATGTTCTCGTCGGGCACGAAGCCCCAAAAGCGCGAGTCCTGTGAATTGTCGCGGTTGTCGCCCATCATGAAGAAGTGGCCCGGCGGCACCGTGCAGCTCACGCCTTCGGCGCTGTAGCGGCAATTCTGGTGCATGGGAAAATTCTTCGGCTCCGGCCCGTAGTAGGCCTGTCGGCGCGGGTCGACCAGGATGCGGTGTTCGCTGTCACCGAACTTCTCGCTGAACTGCGGCGCGTAGCGCAGGCTCTCTTCGTCGTAGAAGTCTCCGAGCGGCGTGGTCGGCACGGGCTGGCCGTTGATCGAAAGCTTCTGATTGGCGTAGACGAGCTGATCGCCGGGGATCGCCACCACGCGTTTGATGTAGTCCTGGCGCGGGTCGACGGGGTAGCGGAACACCATCACGTCGCCGCGCTGCGGGTCATTGTTGGCGATGATCTTCTTGTTGATCACCGGCAGGCGGACACCGTAGTGGTACTTGTTGACCAGGATCAGGTCGCCGACCAGCAGCGTCGGGATCATCGACCCGGACGGGATCTTGAACGGCTCGAACAGGAACGAGCGCAGCAGGAAGACGATCAGAATCACCGGGAACAGGCCCGCCGTCCAGTCCAGCCACCAGGGCTGCATCAAGAGCTTGGCCTTGGCCTCGCCGACGTCGCCGTCGACCTTGGCGATGCCCATGCGGGCGAGCTCGGCACGGCGCGCGCCATCCTGTTGTTCGAGCGCAGCGGCGGCGGCCTCGCGCGCCGGCTTGAAGCGCACGCGTTCGGCGATCCAGAAGACCAGGGTCACCGACGTGAGCAGGAACAGCAGCAGCGAGAAGTTGCCTGTCCAGTGGCCGAGGAACCAGCCGCCCAGGTAGACGATCAGCGCGCCGTACAGCGCCGCAGTGAGTGAACTCATGGATTGGGGATGTCTCAGTCGTCGACTTGCAGGATCGCGAGGAAGGCTTCTTGTGGCACTTCCACCGAGCCGATCTGCTTCATGCGCTTCTTGCCGGCCTTCTGCTTCTCGAGCAGCTTCTTCTTGCGGGTGATGTCGCCGCCATAGCATTTTGCCAGCACGTTCTTGCGCAGCGCCTTGATGTTCTCGCGCGCGATGATGTTGGCGCCGATTGCGGCCTGGATCGCCACGTCGTACATCTGGCGCGGG
This sequence comes from Rubrivivax sp., assembly GCA_031400795.1. Classification (GTDB taxonomy): domain Bacteria; phylum Pseudomonadota; class Gammaproteobacteria; order Burkholderiales; family Burkholderiaceae_C; genus Rubrivivax. The sequence goes on from JANNQO010000352.1 coordinate 39,746, forward strand.
ATCTGTTCGCGCATCTTCGCCGCCACCGCGCGGCCGCGGTACTGGCTTTGCGAACGGTGCACGATCATCGCGAGAGGATCCACGCGGTCGCCGTTGATCATGATGTCGACCTTCACGACATCGGCGGCGCGGTATTCCTTGAACTCGTAGTCCATGCTGGCATAGCCGCGCGAAACGCTTTTCAACTTGTCGAAGAAGTCGAGAACGATCTCGGCCAGCGGCAGCTCGTAGGTCAGCAGCACCTGGCGGCCGTGGTAGGCCATGTTCATCTGCACGCCGCGCTTCAGGTTGGCCAGCGTCATCACCGGGCCCACGCAGTCCTGCGGCATGTACAGGTGCACGGTGACGATGGGCTCGCGGATCTCGGCGATGCGGCCCATGTCGGGCAGGCGGCTCGGGTTCTCGATCAGCTGCACCTCGCCATCGCCCATCTCGACTTCGTAGACCACGCTCGGCGCGGTGGTCACCAGATCCTGGTCGAACTCGCGCTCCAGCCGCTCCTGCACGATCTCCATGTGCAGCAGGCCGAGGAAGCCGCAGCGAAAACCGAAGCCCAGCGCCTGGCTCACTTCCGGCTCGTAGCGCAAGCTGCTGTCGTTGAGCTTCAACTTCTCCAGCGCGTCGCGCAACTGGTCGTACTCGCTCGCCTCGGTGGGGTACAGGCCGGCGAAGACCTGCGGCTTGATCTCCTTGAAGCCTGGCAACGCAGCGCTCGCCGGCCCGGCGTTGTTGGGAAGCTTCTTCTCCAGCGTGATCGTGTCGCCGACCTTGGCGGCCTGAAGTTCCTTGATACCGGCGATCAGGAAGCCCACCTCGCCGGCGCGCAGTTCCTCGCGCGGCATTGACTTGGGCGTGAAGACGCCGATCTGCTCGAGCGGGTACACCGCATCGGTAGCCATCAGGCGGATGCGGTCGCCTTTGCGCAGCACACCGTCAACCACTCGCGACAGCATCACCACGCCGACGTAGTTGTCGAACCAGCTGTCGATGATCATCGCGCGCGGCGGGCCGTTGGGGTTGCCTCGCGGCGCCGGCATGCGCGCCACCACGGCTTCGAGAATCTCGTCGATGCCCATGCCGGTCTTCGCGCTGCACGGAATGGCGTGCTCGGCGTCGATGCCGATCACGTCTTCGATCTCGGCCTTGGCGTTCTCGGGGTCGGCTTGCGGCAGGTCCATCTTGTTCAGCACCGGCACCACCTCGACGCCGAGGTCCAGCGCCGTGTAGCAGTTGGCCACCGTCTGCGCTTCCACGCCCTGGCTCGCGTCGACCACCAGCAACGCACCTTCGCAGGCCGAGAGCGAGCGGCTCACTTCGTACGAGAAGTCGACATGTCCCGGCGTATCGATCAGGTTCAGGTTGTAGACCTTGCCATCGCGCGCGGTGTACTCGAGCGCTGCGGTCTGCGCCTTGATGGTGATGCCGCGCTCGCGTTCGATGTCCATCGAGTCGAGCACCTGCTCTTCCATCTCACGGTCGCTCAAGCCACCACAGCGCTGAATGAGGCGATCGGCCAGCGTGCTCTTGCCGTGGTCGATGTGGGCGATGATGGAGAAGTTGCGGATCTGGTTCATGAACTCTTCAGTGCGCTCTCAGCGCCTACCGCAACGGGTAAAAAAAAGGCACGTCGAACGAATGACGTGCCTTCCAACAGAACGTTTGGCAACTGCTTGTTGGGCACCCATTCTATCCAAAAGCACCCGCCAGAACCCGCGCCAATGCTTGTTCTGCGGCCGTTGTGGTGTTCCAACATGAAAAGTTGTCCACAGTTTAATCACAGATTCTGGACAACCCTGTGGTCGCGATTTCCGGGCCCCCGGGTAAGCCTCGCCGCGACAACAAACAGCACGTTAGGGAGGTGGATTCTAGATGCCACGGGTCCGAATGCCTGTCCAGCCCGATCTGAAGTGAAAACCCACTAACCTTTGACCCAACCGGCCGGGAACGCAACTGCTGCGATGTCGTCGGTTCGGCGCATTCTTGCATTCCATTATGTGGAAAGACCCGGCAGTCCTGTCAACTGCCGGGCCCCGCTCGGCCGCGATGGCCTTGATCGAAGATCGGATATCGGGCGGCTGTCAGCGCGCCGGCCGGATCACCACGTAGTTGGTCCACTCGCCGCGGCGCACCATCACGCTCACGGCGCGTGCCTTTTCGACGCGGGCCACAACCGTGGCGAACTGCTTGATGTCGGTGATGTCGGTGTTGTCCATCGAAAGTATCACGTCACCCTCGCGGAGCCCGGCACGCGCTGCGGCACCATCCACCGATTCAACGCGCACACCGCCACGCACTTTCAACTCACGGCGCTGCGCTTCGCTGAGCTCCGAGGCGGTGATGCCCAGTGCGTTCTTCGGCGCAGCACCCTGCCCCGGTTCGGATTGCGCGCGGCGCGCCGGCCGGTCGGGCTCGAACTCGCCCACGCTCACCGTCAGTTCGCGCGTGGCACCGCGACGGAACAACTGCACGGCGGCACGAGTGCCCGGCTTGAGGCCACCGATGATGCGCGGCAGGTCGCTGGACTTGTCGATCACCTTGCCATCGACCTTGGTGATGATGTCGCCCGCCTCGACCCCTGCCTTGTCGGCGGGACCGCCAGATTCGACGCTCTGCACCAACGCGCCAGCGGCCTTGCCCAGGCCGATCGCTTCGGCCACTTCCTTGTTCACCGGCGCGATCTGCACGCCGATGCGGCCACGAACGACACGCCCGCTGCTGCGCAACTGATCCGAGACGCGGATCGCCTCGTCGATCGGGATCGCGAACGAGATGCCCATGAAGCCACCCGAGCGGCTGTAGATCTGCGAGTTGATGCCCACGACCTCGCCACGCAGGTTGATCAGCGGCCCGCCCGAGTTGCCGGGGTTGATCGCCACATCGGTCTGGATGAAGGGCAGGTAGTCGCCCGTGTCGCGCGCCTTGGCGCTGACGATGCCGGCCGTGACGCTGCTCTCCAGGCCGAACGGCGAGCCGATCGCCATCACCCACTCGCCGACTTTCAATCGGCCCACGTCACCGATTTTCACTGCCGGCAGCCCGGTGGCTTCGATCTTCACCACGGCCACGTCGCTGCGCCGATCGCTGCCGATGATGCGCGCCTTGAACTCGCGTTTGTCGGTGAGCGTGACGATGACCTCGTCGGCACCTTCGACGACATGCGCATTGGTCATCACGAGGCCGTCGGCGCTCAGCACGAAGCCCGAACCCACTCCGCGCTGCTGCGGCTGCGACTCTTCTTCGTTGGGCCGCGGGCTGCGGCGCGGGTCGGGCCGGCCCGGCAGCGGGATACCGAAGCGGCGGAAGAACTCTTCGACGCTGGGGTCGACCTCGTTGCTGCCGCCGGCCACCGCGCGGCCGCGCTCGGTGGTGCGGATGTTCACCACCGCCGGACCGACGCGCTCGACCAACTCGGTGAAGTCGGGCAACTGCACGGTGGGTGTGGCCTGTGCGCCCGCCGGCGGTGCTGCGCCCACGCACAGCGCCGCGGCCAGCAGCAGGGCCATCCCGCCGCGGCGGCTCACGGTCGACAAGGCCAGAGATTCAATTCGCATCTTCGAACTCCATGACAAAACTCAACGCTTGCGCTCGACAGCGTCGAGCAAGGTTTTCAAGGTCGGCAACGGCACGTCGCCCATCGCGGTGAGCCAATGCTCGCCGCGCCGCTGCATGAAGGTGGCGGTGGCGCCGAACTGCGTCTGCACTTCCTTGCGGTGGCGGGCAGCGTCGTAGCGCTCGATGAACAGCGAGACATGCGTCAGGCCGTCGGAATACACCGTTTGCAGCATCTGCTCGGAGACCTTCGCTTCGCCGCTGGGCAGGGCTTCCTGGGGCCGCTTCACACAACTGCTCAGCGCGAAGCCGGGCAGCGGCCGCAGCAGCTGCCAGCCCTCGAATTCGAGCGAGGCGCGTTCGTGCAGAGCGCGCAGCACGCGCAGGCCGCCGAGCTTGCGCAGCGGCTGCAGCACCGTCTCGGGCTGCGGCTTGATGCCGATCTCCACCATCGAGAAAAACGAAGACTCGAGCACATTGCGCGACGGGCCGATCACATCGGCGCGCAGCATCAACCCGCTGGACAAGTCAGCCCACAGGCGCTGGGCATAGCGCAACTCGTCGCGCGGCACGAGCAGAAACACTTCGGCGTCACGGCCCGCCACGCGCTCGCGGCCCTCGACGCGCAGCTCGTACTGCTCGAGCGCCCGCGCTTCGACCGACTGCAGCAGCGATCCGCGCGCACCCATCGCCTCGCGCTTTTCGATCACCGCCACTCCGGACTGGGGCCACAGGGTATAGACCGTGTCGTTGTGGCGAAAGATTTTCTGCTGGCGCCCATCGAGCGCTTCGATGCGCTCGTAGGACTGCTCGCCCACGCAGTAGTGCGCCACACGCGAACTGGACGAGACGCCACCGGCGCTGAAGACCATCGTGCCCTGGTAGTTCTGCTCCAGCGCAGCCAGGTGCAGGCGCACGAACCGCGAGCGAGCATCGCCGGCGTCGCGCTCGCCGCTCCAGGCGATGGCAGGCACCAGGCACGAGACCAATGCGGCACGCCGCACCCAACTCCGCAGCCCGGGCGCCGCAGCGCGAACGACGATGGTGCGCATCGTCCTCAGCGCGGCACGATGGTGTCGACGTTGCGCGGCGCGCCGCCCGGCATCGCCGCCGCCGGGCTGACGGCCATACCGCGGTGCGCGCGGAAGTAGCGGTCGATCTCGGCGTCGCGCAGCATCGCGGCATCGGGCAGCTGCAACGGCGACGCGGTGGTCAGGCCTTGCGACGAGGCACGCAGCAGCGCATTGGCAGGCGCCGAGCCCGCGGCCAGGACCGCGGCCGGTGTGCCGGCGGGCTCGGACTGCGCCATGCGCACCACGACCACCACAGCCGCGACCGCGACAAACCCGGCGGCCACCGCGACCGGCGCGACCCAGGCCAGCCGGGGACGGCGCTCGCTACTCGTGTTCGGCGTCGGCGCCAACCACACCGGCTCGGCCGACAAACGCTCGCGAAAACGCGACAGGAAAGCCGCATCGCGTCCCGGCGCCGATGCCAACTCGCTCGAGCGCATCACATCGCCGATGAGGTGGTAGCGGTGCCAGGTGGCACGCCAATGGGCATCGTCACGCCAGGCCCCGCTTGCCTCTTCGGCACTCGCGCCTTGGCTGTCGCCGTCGAGCAGACACGACAGTCGGCTACGCCGATGTTGGTTCGGATCGTCGAAGTGGGGCTCTGCTTGCATGGGACTGAACGGCGGGAGGTGCGCGGCGAATAGAGGGGGCGGGGCCTACCAGCGCTCACCGGCGCGTGTGTCGAGCAACGGCCGCAGACGGGCGGCGATCGACTCGCGAGCCCGGAAGATGCGTGAACGCACGGTGCCGATCGGACAATTCATGACTTCGGATATTTCTTCGTAGCTCAGGCCTTCGATCTCGCGCAGCGTGATCGCCTGCCGCAAGTCTTCGGAAAGCGCGTCGATGGCGGCGTTGACCTCGGCGGCGATTTCCTTGCTGGCGAGCAAGGCTTCGGGCGTTTCGCCGTCGGTTAGTTCATTTTCGATGCGTGAAGTTTCCTCGCCATCCTCGGAAACCGCCATGGCCCGCTCGAGGACGAGCGGGTCGCGCTTGAGTTCGCCCAGCGCCTTCTTGGCGGTGTTGACGGCGATGCGGTACAGCCAGGTGTAGAAGGCACTCTCGCCGCGAAACTGCGGCATCGCGCGATAGGCGCGGATAAAACTCTCCTGCGCGATGTCCTGTACCAGGTCGACATCGCGCACCATGCGGCCGATCAGCCGCTCGATGCGCCGCTGGTACTTGACCACCAGCATCTCGAAAGCACGCTGGTCGCCGCGCTTGACGCGCTCGACGAGCGAACTGTCGACATCGGGAGTTTCCGGCATTCAGGGGTGCGGGTCGGTGGGCGAGGGGCTCGGTGTTGAACGTTGGGCATACAGCGCGGTGCACAAGGCCCTGAAATCGGTGCCCGGGGTGGCCGCGACCCAGACCCACCGACGATCCGTCGCTATCGATGCGCCCGACAGGCGCAGCAGCATGAAGCTGCCGCCGTCGAGCATCACCTGCACCGCATCGACAGCTACGGGCTCCGCCCTCGAAGTGGATGCAAGGCACCAGGCTTGGCCGGTCCACATCAGCTTGTCGCTCGATCGCGGTGGACGCTGCGTGGCCACCACCGCGACGATCAGGGCCACCGCCAACGCCACGCCGCCGGCCATCACTGTGGAACCGCCCAGCCATAACATCGCCCACAGCACCAGCACCCCCGCGCTCGTGGCCCACAGGCTCGACTCGATTCGGCGCAACACAGGCTGGCCCGAACAGCGCACCTGAACGGCCGGTGCCTGCCGCATGGCCGAAGCGGTGCGCGTCAAGCGCGCCGAAACACCAGCGTGCCGTTGGTGCCGCCGAAGCCGAAGTTGTTCTTCACCGCGACGTCGATGCGCATCGCACGGGCTTCATTGGCGCAGTAGTCCAGGTCACACTCGGGATCCTGATTCAGGAGATTGATGGTGGGCGGGCTCAGCTGGTGGTGCAGCGCCAGCACGGTGAAGATCGATTCGATACCGCCGGCACCACCCAGCAGGTGGCCGGTCATCGACTTCGTCGAGTTGACGACCAGCTTCCTTGCATGCTCGCCGAAGGCCAGCTTGATGGCATTGGTCTCGTTGATGTCGCCCAGCGGCGTGGACGTGCCATGGGCGTTCAGGTACTGCACGTCGCCGGCATTCACGCGCGCGTTGCGAAGCGCAGCGAGCATCGCGCGCTTCGGGCCGTCGACATTCGGCGCCGTCATGTGGAAGGCGTCCGCACCCATGCCGAAGCCGGCCAGCTCGGCGTAGATCGTGGCACCGCGCCGCTTCGCATGTTCGAACTCTTCGAGCACCAGCACGCCGGCACCTTCGCCGAGCACGAAACCGTCGCGGTCGCGGTCCCAGGGGCGGGACGCCGCCTGCGGATCGTCATTGCGCGTGGACAGCGCACGCGCCGCCGCGAAGCCGCCCACACCCAGCGGTGAGACGGTCGCTTCGGCGCCGCCGGCCACCATCACGTCGGCGTCGCCGTACTCGATCAGGCGGCCGGCCTCGCCGATGCAATGCAGCCCCGTCGTGCACGCGGTGACGATCGCCAGGTTGGGCCCGGTGAAGCCATAACGGATCGAAATGTGACCCGAGATCATGTTGATGATCGACGCCGGCACGAAGAACGGCGAGATGCGCCGCGCACCACGCTCGCGGTAGTCCTGATGCGTCTGCTCGATCATCGGCAACCCGCCGATGCCCGAACCGACCAAGCAGCCGATGCGCTCGGCGCTGGCCTCATCCAGTGCGTCGCCGTGCGGCAGCCCGGCATCGGCCACCGCCTGCGCCGCCGCGGCCAGGCCGTAGTGGATGAAGGTGTCCATGTGGCGGGCTTCCTTGGCCGGCATCACGTCTTCGACGACGAAACCCTTGACCTCGCCCGCGATCTGGCAGGCCAGGCCCGAGGCATCGAAGCGCGTGATGCGATCAATGCCGGAGCGCCCGGCGACCAGGTTGGCCCAGCCGCTTTGCACCGTGTTGCCCACCGGGCTGATCAGCCCGAGGCCGGTGACGACGACTCTGCGCCGCGTCATGCGCGCTTCAACCCTTGGGGTGCTTGACCGCGTAGTCGATGGCCAGCTGCACCGTGGTGATTTTCTCGGCCTCCTCATCGGGGATCTCGATGCCGAACTCGTCTTCGAGTGCCATCACCAGTTCCACCGTGTCCAGCGAATCGGCGCCGAGGTCGGCCACGAAAGCCTTTTCGTTGCTGACGTCCGATTCGGGAACCCCCAGCTGTTCGGCAATGATTTTCTTGACTCGCGCTTCGATATCGCTGCTCATGACTCCTCCAGGAGTTGATCGGAAAACGAACCCTCGATTCTACCGGCGAGGGACATCCGGACGGGCTGACACGCCCTGGGGTCAGCTCATGTACATGCCGCCGTTGACATGCAACTCGACGCCGGTGATGTAGGCCGCGCGAGGCGAGGCGAGGAAGGCCACCGCGTGCGCCACCTCCTCGGCCGTGCCCAGGCGGGCGAGTGGAATCTGTTGCAGAAAGGCCGTGCGTTGCGCCTCGGGCAGCGCGCCGGTCATGTCGGTGGCGATGAAGCCCGGCGCGACGCAATTGACGGTGATGTTGCGGCTGCCCAGTTCGCGCGCCAGCGCGCGTGTCATGCCGGCCACCCCAGCCTTTGCCGCCGCGTAGTTCGACTGTCCCGGGTTGCCGCTGGCGCCCACCACCGACGTGATGTTGACGATGCGCCCGTAGCGCTGCTTCATCATCGGGCGCATCACCGCACGGCTGAGTCGAAAGACGGCCTTCAGGTTCGTGTCCAGCACGGCGTCCCAGTCGTCGTCTTTCATCCGCATGGCGAGGCCGTCCCGGGTGATGCCGGCGTTGTTGACCAGCACCTGCAAGCCACCATGCTGTTTGAGAATGGCGTCGACGGCCGCATCCACGCCCGCGGCGTCGGTGACGTCCAGCACGATGCCGCTGCAGCCGGGCCAGGCCACCAGGGCCTCGCTGACCGCGCGCGCGCCGGCGGCGCTGGTGGCGGCGCCGATGACGCAGTGGTCCTGCGCGGCAAGCTCGGCAGCGATGGCGCGCCCAATGCCACGCGAGGCGCCGGTGACGAGCGCGACGCTCTTCTCAGCCACGCAACAACGCCTTCGCCTCAGCCAGGCTCGTGGCGTCCAGCACCGTGGCGCTGACCAGTTCGGCATCGACTCGTTTCACGAGTCCGGCCAGCACCTTGCCCGGCCCGCATTCGAAGACATGCACGAGCCCCCGCGACTTCAAGGCCACCACCACCTCGACCCAGCGCACGGCGCCGAACGCCTGCCGATACAGCGCATCGCGGATCGCATCGGGCTCGCTCGGCGTGGCGACGTCGATGTTGTTGACGACCGGGATCGTCGGCGCCGCCAACGGCACGTCGACCAATCGCTCGCGCAGCTTTTCCGCGGCCGGTTTCATCAACGCGCAGTGGAACGGCGCCGACACCGCCAGTGGCAGCGCACGCTTCGCACCGAGGCCCTTGAGCAGCTCGCACGCCTTGTCGACAGCGGCTTTGCTGCCGGCGATGACGGTCTGCCTGGGGTCGTTGAAGTTGGCAGGGGACACCACCTCGCCGGTGGCCTCGGCGGCTTCACGGCAGCCTTGCCGCACCACGTCGGCCTCCACGCCGAGGATCGCCGCCATCGCGCCGGCACCCACCGGCACCGCTTCCTGCATCGCACGGGCGCGCAGGCGCACCAGGGGCAATGCGTCCGCCAGCGCCAACACGCCGGCCGCTACGAGTGCGCTGTACTCGCCCAGCGAATGCCCCGCCACTGCGGACGGCACAGCGCCGCCCTCGGCGAGCCACGCGCGATAGCAGGCGATCGCCGCGGTGAGCATCACCGGCTGGGTGTTGGTGGTGAGCTCGAGCGCTTCTTTCGGGCCGCCGTGGATCAGCGCGCCGAGGTCTTCTCCGAGCGCGCTGCTGGCCTCCTGCAGCGTCTGCCGCACGGCCGGGTAATCGCCCCAGGCGTCGAGCATGCCCACCGATTGCGACCCCTGGCCGGGAAAGACGAAAGCGAAAGGTTTCATCGTGTCAGGTCAAAAGTCCAACAACACCGCGCCCCAGGTGAAGCCGCCACCCACGCCTTCGAGCATCACCGTGTGGCCACGCCGGATGCGCCCATCCCGAACCGCCACGTCCAGCGCCAGCGGGATCGACGCCGCCGAGGTGTTGCCATGTTCGTGCACGGTGGCCACCAGCTTCTCGGCGGGCAGTTTCAGCTTGCGTGCCGTGCCCTGCATGATGCGGATGTTGGCCTGGTGCGGGATCAACCAGTCGAGATCGGCTTCGCTGCGCCCGGCCTTGGCGAGCACCGCGCGGGCCACGCTCTCGAGCACGTTGACGGCGAGTTTGAAAACCGCCTGGCCGTCCATCTTCAACAGCGGGTCACCGAGCACCCGGCCACCGGACACCGTGCCGGGCGTGCACAGGATGCCGGCATGGCGGCCGTCGGCATGCAACTCGCAGGCCAGGATGCCCGGCTCGCTGCCGGCTTCCAGCACCACGGCGCCAGCGCCATCGCCGAACAGCACGCAGGTCGTGCGGTCGTTGAAATCGAGAATGCGCGAAAAGACTTCGGCACCGATGACCAGTGCGCAGTGCGCCGATCCGACGCGCACCATGGCATCGGCCACGCTGAGCGCATAGACGAAACCCGAGCACACGGCCTGCACGTCGAAAGCCGCGCACCCGCTGATGCCCAGTTTGGCTTGCAGGATGCAGGCGCTCGACGGGAACACCATGTCGGGTGTGGAGGTGGCGACGATGATCAGGTCGACTTCGTCGGCGCGGCGGCCGGCGGCGTCGAGTGCCGCACGCGCCGCGTACAGGGCGAGATCACTGACGGCGACGTCGGGCGCGGCGAAGTGGCGGGCGCGGATGCCGGTACGTTCGACGATCCAGTCGTCGCTGGTCTCGACGTCGCGCTCAGCCAGCAGGGCGACCATGTCCGCATTGCTCAGGCGCTTGGGCGGCAGATAGCCGCCGGTGCCGGTGATGCGCGAGTGGATCGTCATGCAGCCTCGCAGGCGGCCGCCGGCCCCGCGGCCAGCGCCGACGCCGTGGCGGCGATGCGGTCATGCACCTGTTCGAGCAGCCGGTGGCGCGCCGCTTCGAAGGCCCGTTCGAGCGCACGCTCGAAAGCGAACTGGTCGGCCGAGCCATGGCTCTTGAACACCAGGCCCTTCAATCCGAGCAGGGCCGCGCCGTTGTAGCGGCGCGGGTCGACACGCGCCTTGAACTTCTGCAGCACCGGCAGCGCCACCAGCGCCGCGGCCTTGGACAAGGGCCCGCGCGCAAACTCCTGCTTGATGAAGTCGCTGAGCATCGATGCCAGCCCTTCGGAGGTCTTCAGCAGCACGTTGCCGACAAAACCGTCGCAGACCACGATGTCCGTGGTGCCCTTGAAGATGTCGTCGCCTTCCACGTTGCCGTGGAAGTTGATGTGGCCGCCGGCAGCGGCGCGGCGCATCAGCTCGCCGGCGCGCTTGATGGTCTCACTGCCCTTGATGGCTTCTTCGCCGACGTTGAGCAGGCCCACGGTCGGGTTGTCCTTGCCTTGCACGGCGGCCACCAGCGCACTGCCCATCACGGCGAACACACGTCGACCGTGAGTTCCTTCGAGAAGCTCGTGGGTTTGTTCGTGAGCAGCACCTTGTGCGGACCCGGCGCCAGCGAGACGGG
>JANNQO010000353.1:0-36320 GCA_031400795.1 Rubrivivax sp.
AGACGAAGTGGTTGGGCAGCGGCGCCGACGCACCGGCAAGGTCGAGGTAGACCGTGCTCCGGCTGCCGTGGGCCAGGATCGCGTCCTGCTCGGCGCGGGTCGCGAATACGGCCGGCGCGATCACAAGGTCGCGATCGGCGAACGGGGAGCGACCTTGTCGTCGGCGCTGCACTGACAAGGAAGGCGAAATGAATCTCTGGTGGCTGATGCTGGCATGCATGGACGGAACGTAGCGTTCCGCCACGCGGAATCGTCATCGAATTCCCGCTCTTCTCTATTTGCCAAGCCAAGCGTCTCACGATACAGTTGGGCGTGAACGGATCGCCTCGGCCGTGCGACTAATCGGGGATCAGGATCGACGCATGCAGCCGCGTCACGCCTTCGTTGGCAACGCCCTTGCCATGGCTGGTGAGCAGGTTCCAGACGATGTCGTCGTCCATGCGGAAGCGGCACAGCAGCGTGTTGCCCACCGACATCTTCAGGATCTGCGCCGGCGTGAGCTGTGCCAGCAGGTTCGCCGTCTCTTCGTTGATGCCCAGGCGGAACAGCGCTTGGTCGCGGTCGGCGCGTACCAGCGATTGCGCCAGCATCAGGTAGGACAGGTTGGCTTCGCGGATGTCGGCAATGATCTGGTCGGGATTCACGTTCGGTTGCTCCGGGTGAGGTTGGCTGCGGGTGTGCAACGAACTGTATGCAGCCGAACAAAGGCCGGGCATCAGGCCAATTCGATGCCGCGTGTCCGTGGCGCAGCACCCGGCGTGTCAGGCGAATTCCTACACGCTCGGGCAAAGCCAGGTCAGTTCGAGGCCCGGGCCGGCTCAAGCAGGGCGGCGCCGGCGCCGATAGCCCTCGGGTTGAGAGTCGAAAGGCGCGCGCCGTTCGTGACAATTTGAGCAATTCGAGACCGGAACAAAGGCTCGAAGGGACTTGACAAGAAGGCCTCAAGTAGCAGCGAACTGCGGTCGATATCGCTCACAACGCAGCAGAGCAATCTGTTTCGTGGTCCGGTTGGACGGTCAAGAGCACGCGGGAAATCGGTCTCGCACTCCAGCCCTCCGACGCCGGGCGGAACTCGCGGTGGTTGGCAGCTGCCGCGAGGGTTGTCCGGATGTGAGCCCGTTGGGGCCATGTCCTCGCCAACCGGCGCCGGAGCCGGGCATGTTTAACCGTTAAGGAGTTTTTTTCATGGCTCAGACCATCAACACGAACCTGCAATCCATCAATGCGCAGCGCAACCTCTCGGTGTCGCAGATGTCTCTCTCCCAGTCGATGCAGCGCCTCTCGTCGGGCCTGCGTGTGAACAGCGCCAAGGACGACGCCGCCGGTCTCGCGATCGCCGAACGCATGAGCTCGCAAGTGCGTGGCATGAACGTGGCGATTCGCAACGCCAACGACGCCGTGTCACTGGCGCAGACGGCCGAAGGCGCGATCGGCAAGATCAGCGACGCGCTTCAGCGCATGCGCGAACTGGCCGTGCAATCGGCCAACGGCACCAACAGTGCCAGTGACCGCGACAACCTGCAGACCGAATTCACCGAGTTGCAAGCCGAGGTGAACCGCCTGGTCATGGGGACCGAGTTCAACGACCAGACCTTGCTCGACGGCACGAACGCGACGATCACCTTCCAGGTGGGCGCCGACAACGTGGCCACCGACCAGATCGCGGTCACCAACAACGACTTGGCAACAACCGTCGACACGCCGGTAGCAGCTCTCACCATCGACGGCGTCGACAGCACCGCTGCGCTGGCTGCCATCGATGCACTGGACACCGCCATCGGCGACGTGACCACGGCACGCGCCAACTTCGGTGCGGTGCAGAACCGCTTCGAGTCGGTGGTGGCGAACTTGATGATCGCGTCGGAGAACCTCTCCGCATCGCGCTCGCGCATCATGGACGCTGACTTCGCGGTTGAAACGGCCAACCTGAGCCGCGCGCAGATCCTGCAACAGGCCGGCAACGCGATGGTGGCGCAGGCCAACCAGGCGCCGCAGAACGTGCTGAACCTGCTGCGCAACTGATCGCTGCGAAGCCCTGAACAGGCCGCCCGCGCGCCTCGTGCGCCGGGCGGCCTTCTTCGTTACGGGCGGCAAGCACCGAATGAGGCGGCCGGGTCGAGACAACACCGCAATCCCCGGCTTTATCCGCGGATCGGCACGCTAAAGCCCTGCCGAGAATCCAATTCAACAGGCGTCCACCGTTCGCCCGTTTCAGTTGGAGTGAAGCCATGCCTCAGACCATCAATACCAACCTCGCCTCGCTGAACGCGCAGCGCAATCTGTCGACGTCGCAGAGCTCGCTGCACACCTCGATGCAGCGCCTGTCGTCTGGCCTGCGCGTGAACAGCGCCAAGGACGATGCCGCGGGCCTGGCGATCGCAGAACGCATGAACGCGCAGGTGCGCGGCATGAACGTGGCGATCCGCAACGCCAACGACGCGATCTCGCTGGCGCAGACCGCCGAAGGCGCGGTCGGCAAGATCGGCGATCTGTTGCAACGCATGCGCGAGCTGGCGGTGCAATCGGCCAACGGCACCAACAACACCAGCGACCGCGACAACCTGCAGACCGAATTTCTCGAACTTCAGTACGAGGTCACGCGCCTGGTCGAGGGCACGCGCTTCAACGGCACCAACCTGTTCGACGGCTCCTCGGCGACATTTACCTTCCAGGTCGGCGCCGGCACCACCGTCAACGACAGCATCGACATGATGGGCACCGACCTGACCGCGACCGTGCGCGACGCGGTGGCCACGTCGGCGCTGCTCATCAGCGGCGCCGACGCCAGCAACGCACGCACGGCCATCGACGCGCTGGACGGCGCGATCCAGGAGGTAACGACTTCGCGCGCGCTGTACGGCGCGACGCAGAACCGCTTCGAAGCCGTGATCATGAACTTGCAGGTCTCCTCCGAGAATCTGACCGCGGCGCGCAGCCGCATCATGGACGCCGACTTCGCGATCGAAACCGCCAACCTGTCACGCGCGCAGATCCTGCAACAGGCCGGCAACGCGATGGTGGCGCAGGCCAATGCACAGCCGCAGGGCGTGCTGCAGCTGCTGCAAGGGTAACTCTGCGCTCGCCACGCTCAAGTTCCCCGCGCCGGCTGCCGATACCGGCAACGTAACGCAGAGGATTTGCGATGGCCACCCTGTCTTCAGCCGGCATCGGCAGCGGTCTCGACGTGCGCAGCATCGTGGCGCAGTTGATGGCCATCGAGCGCACACCGCTGGCCGCCCTGCAAAGCGCGACCCAGCGTTCGCAAGACCAGTTGTCCGCCTACGGCAAGCTGCAAAGTGCGATGACCGCACTGCGCGACGCGGCGCGCAAACTCACCGACACCCAGACTTGGCGCGCGACCACGGTCGCCAGCCCGAAGCCCGAAGCGGTGAACGCCACCAGCGACGGCAGCACCCCCGCCGGCACCTACAGTGTGAACGTCACGCGGCTGGCCGCCGCGCAGACGCTGGCCAGCCCGTTCAACTTCGCTGCCGCCGGCGATGCCATCGGGCCGGGCAGCCTGACCATCGAACTCGGCACCTGGGGCGCCGGCCAGGCCAGCTTCACGCCCAAGGCCGATGCGGCCCCGGTGACGCTGCGCTTCGACCCGCCGGACGACACGCTGGAAAGCGTTCGCGACACCATCAACGCCGCCGGCGCCGGTGTCACGGCGTCGATCGTCAACGACGCTGCCGGCATGCGGCTGGCGCTGCGCTCCACGCTCACCGGCGAGGCCAACGCCTTTCGCATCACGGTGGCCGACGATGACGGCGACAACGGTGACGCCGCCGGCTTGTCGCTGCTCGCCTTCGACCCCGCCGGCGGCGTCTCGCAGATGAACCAGGGCCTGGCCGCCGCCAATGCGCTGGCCACGATCAACGGGGTGCCGGTGAGTTCGGCCACCAACGAGCTGGACAACGTACTCGACGGCCTGTCGTTCCAGCTCGGCCAGGTGAGCACCGCCGCGGTAGACGTGACCGTGAACCGCGACACCGCGGGCATGAAGACGAATGTCACCGCGTTCGCCACGGCGTACAACGATCTGGTGAAACTGATGCGCGAGCAGACGCGCTTCGACCAAGCCACGCAAACTGCCGGTGTCCTGCAAAGCGACAGCTCGGCGCTGGGTCTACTGCGCGGCCTGCGCAGCCTGGCCGGCGGCAGCAGCGGCGCGATCACCGAATTCGCGCGTCTGGCCGACATCGGCCTGGAGCCGCAGAGCGACGGCACGCTGAAGATCGACGACCAGAAGCTCGACGGTGCGATGGGCCAGCTCGCCGCGTTGCAGAGCTTCTTCGCCAACGACGATGCCGACGATGCGCTGGACGGCTTCGGCCAGATGTTCCGCGGCTTCGGCGACGACCGGCTGTCCAGCGAAGGCGTGCTCACCACCCGTCGCGACGCGATCCAGGACCGCATCGACCGCAACAACGACCGCGCCGAGCGCCTCGAAGCGCGGCTGGTGCTGGTGGAGAAGCGCCTCACCGAGCAGTACGGGCGGCTGGACACCAGCATCGCCCGCTTGAGTTCACTGCAAAACTACGTCACGCAGCAGATCGCGAACTGGAACCGGGCGTGACTGCCTGAGGGCCGGACCGCGACCGCGGTCCGCCGTGCGAACAGGCCGCGCCCGCAGCCGCATCTCGTCCGCAGTCCACCCTCAAGCCGCCCGCCCCGCTGGTCGATATCCCTGAAGACACGTCGCCCCCGCGACGCCTTCAGCGAAAGAGCACCCGCCATGCACGCCAGCGCGCGCCAGACCCCTCGTTCAGGCCCCCCTGGCCAGCGGCTCGCGAGCCTGTACACCGACGTCGGCGTACAAAGCGCCGCGGCCAGCGACCACGCCGGCCACGCCCTGGTGGGCATGCTGTACGAAGGCGCGCTCGCGGCCATTGCGCGCGCCCGCGGTGCGATCCAGCTCGGCGACCTGGCAGCCAAGTCGCGCGCCATCGACAAGGCGCTGGCCATCGTCGGCGACGGTCTGCGTGCCAACCTGAACCTCGAAGCCGGCGGCACCATCGCCAGTGATCTGGATGCACTGTACGGCTACATCGCGCTGCACCTGACGCGCGCCAACCTGCGCAACGACGAGCTGGCGCTCGAAGAGTGTGCGCAACTGCTCAGGCCGCTGCACGACGCGTGGACGCAGATCGCCTCGCAAGTGCGTCCCACCGCATGAGACCGCGCGCCGATGCCCCACACGCCCTCCCCCCCCTTCGCGATGCCGAACCGATGAACTCCGACCTGCTCAGCTACTACGAAGCGATCGAACAGGCCAGTGCCGACATGCTCTGCGCCGCCCGCTCGGGCAATTGGGACGAGGTGGTCAAGCTCGAGGGTGCCTGTGTGCTCTTGATCAGCCAGCTGAAGGCCGCTGCCCGCGAAGCGCCACTGACCACCGACACCGCGAAAGCCAAGTCGCGCATCATGCAGCGCATCCTGGTCAACGACGCCGAGATCCGCCACCTCGCCGAACCCTGGCTGCAGGATCTCGAGGTGACGCTGGCGGGCAAGCCGCAGCGGCTGCACTAGAGCACCATCCCCATGGGGCCGGCCATGTTCGAACATACCCAACCCGCAGTCCTCGATGACGCCGGCGGCATCGACCCCTGGGCGCCGTTTCGCGTTCCCCATGCAGCCGATCGCCTGGCCCTGTTTCGCCAATTGCGCGACACCGCCACGCCGCTGGTGTTGGCGGCACCGGCGGGTGTCTCCGCGCGCTGCGTGCTGTGGTCGCTGGACAGCGACAGCGGGCGCCTGAGCTTCAGCGCCGACGACGACTCGCCGCAATGGCAGGGCCTGGTCGACGCCAACGAAGCGCTGGCGGTGGGCTACCTGAACAGCGTCAAACTGCAATTCGAACTCGACCACCTGGTGCTGGTGCGTGGCGCCAAAGGCATGGCATTGCAGGCCGCGATGCCGGCAAACCTGTACCGCTTCCAGCGCCGCGACAGTTTCCGCGTTCGGCCCGCAGGCGCGATCGGCCCGAAGTTGATGCTGCGCCACCCGTCCTTACCCGACATGCGGCTCGAGCTGCGCATCCTCGACCTGAGCGTGGGTGGCTGCTCGCTGCTGCGGCCCGCGGACGTGCCCGAGCTGTGCCCGGGGCTGACGCTGCACGGCGTGCAGGTCGAACTCGATGCCACCAATTCTTTCGTCGCCGGGCTCGAGTTGCACCACATCGCCTCGATCGGCAACGACGCCGGCGCGCAGCGCATCGGCTGCGCCTGGCACGGCCTGGACCCGTTTGCCGAACGGGCCTTGCAGCGCTATGTGAACGACACGCAGAAGCAGCACCGGCTGCTGATCGGCGAATGAAGCAGCGCGTGAAGCGGAGCTTGAATCCGCGAGCGACGTGTGCGCCCGGCTTCACGCTGGTGGAAGTGGCCGTGGTGCTGGCCGTAGTGGCGCTGCTGGCCGGCATGGCGGTGCCCAGCACGCTGGCGTACTTGCAGAAGTCGCGGCGCAGCGATGCGGCCGCCTCGTTGACGCGGCTGCAGTTCGCGCAGGAACGTCACCACGAGTTGTTTGGCCTGTACGCGGCCGATGTGCACGCACTGGCCGGTGCGCGCAACCCGGTCAGCGACGGCGGCCTGTATCACATTCACCTGGTCGAGGCGATGGGCGATCGCTACGGCGCCGTGGCGCTGGCGCGCCGTGATGGCGCGCAGGCCGCAGACAGCGCCTGCGCGCAGATCACGCTCGTCGTCGTCTCGGGTGTGGCCGAATACGGTCCGACCCCGGCCTGCTGGAACCGCTGAAAGACCACAGACCATGCGCCGCACGGGCACCACGCGGTCCACGCGAGGCTTGACGTTGATCGAGCTGGCGGTGGTGATTGCGCTCGTGGTGACGCTGGTCACGCTGGCCGTGCCTGGCTTCGCCGACCATCTGGCGCGGCATCGCCTGCGCGCCGCCGGCCAGGCGCTGCTGGCCGAGATGCAAGAAGCTCGCTACGCCGCGGCGCAGCGCCAGCAGACCCTGCACTTGAGCTTTGCCGGCGGTGCCGACGCTTGCTGGTCGCTGGCACTGGCGCCGGGCTGCGATTGCCGCGTGGCGCAGCGCTGCCGGCTCAGAGCAGTGCCTTTGGCGCAGTACAAAGGGGTCGAGCTGGTGGATTGGGAAGACGCGCACTTCGAATCCACCGGTACCGGGGCGGGCCACGCCGCGCTGCGCTCCAGCCGCGGCCACGTGCTGCGCGTGGAAGTGTCGCCGCTGGGCCGCAGCCGCTTGTGCTCGCCGGGCCAGGCGCAGCCGGGTGTGCCCGGCTGCTGACCCCGGCGACGAGCGGGTCTACACCTGCATGTTCATGACGTCGGTGTAGGCCTGCACGAGCCGGTTTCTCACCGCCAGCGTGGCCTGGAAGCCGAGCTGGGCCTTTTGCATCGCCATCATCGTTTCTTCGAGGCTGACGGTGGGGTTGTCCAGCGTCACCTCGCGCTGCAGCCGCTGCGCCTCGAGCTGCGTGCGGCTCACGTCGCCAAGGGCCTGCGTCATCGCACTGGCGAAGTCGCCCTGCGCCGCGGCCGGCTTGGCCAGCGGCAGCCCCGTTCGCGTGAGCCCGGCGCGCGCCACCGCGGCGTCGAAATTGAAGGGTTGCAGCTTCAGGTCCACGGGCCGCACTGTAGGCGCGACGACCCTGTCATCAAGGAGCGAACAGCCCCGAAAAGCCGCGCCTGATCGCGCCAATGCCGCCGGGGTGAGGCCCCAACAATGGCCGGCATGGACAACGCTGTTGCGCCCACCCCTGCCTCGGCCGCCGTGGCCGCGCCGACCCTGTTGACCCCCGCCGGCGCCGGCCTGGCAGCAAGGCTCGCCGCGCTGCCGGCACGCTCGAAGTGGATCGCCGCGGTGGCCGGCGCCGCGCTGCTGGGTTTGCTGATGCTGCTGGCGAACAACACGCGCCAGGGCGAGTACCGCGTGCTCTTCGCCAACCTCTCCGAGCGCGACGGCGGCCCGATCATCGAAAAGCTCGCGCAGATGAACATGCCCTACCGCTTTGCCGATGGCAGCGGCACGCTGCTGGTGCCTGCCGAGAAAGTGCACGAGCTGCGCCTGAAGCTGTCGGCTGCCGGGCTGCCCAAGGGCTCGATCAACGGCTACGAGCTGCTCGACAAGACCCCGTTCGGGCAGACGCAAAACCAGGAGCACAGCAACCTGAAGCGTGCGCTGGAAGGCGAGCTGACGCGCACCATCCAGTCGCTGGCCTCGGTGCATTCGGCGCGTGTGCACCTGGCGCTGCCGCAGCAGAACGGCTTTTTCCGCGAGCAGCAGAAGCCCTCCGCTTCGGTGGTGCTGAACCTGCACCCGGGCCGTACGCTGGACGCCACGCAGCTCGCCGGCATCGTGCACCTGGTCTCGTCCAGCGTGCCCGAGCTCGCGCCGAAAGCGGTGAGCGTGCTCGATGGCAACGGCGCGCTGCTCACCGGCGCACCCGATGCGAACACACCGCAAGGGCTGGACGCGCAGCAGGTGCAGTATTTGCGCGAGGTTGAAGCGGCGCATGTCAAGCGCGTGCTGCAGTTGCTCGAGCCGGTGGTCGGCCGCGAGAACCTGCGCGCCACGGTCACCGCCGACATCGACTTTTCGCAGACCGAATCCACCGCCGAGGAGTTCAAGCCGAACCAGGGCGATGCGCCGGCCACGGTGCGCGCCATCCGCAACGAAGAATCATCGGCGCCCAACCCGGCCGTGGCCGGCGGTGTGCCGGGGGCGCTGTCGAATCAGCCGCCCACGCCTGCCACCGCGCCGATCAACGGCGCGCCGCAGGCACAGCGCGGTGCGCAAGTCGCCGGCGCTGCGGGAGCCAACAACCGGCGCGAGGCAGAAACGCGCTACGAGGTCGACAAGAAGGTCAGCGTCACGCGCCAGGCCAGCGGCGTGGTGCGCCGGCTGAACGCCGCCGTGGTCATCAACCACCGCAGCGCCAAAGACGCCAAGGGCAAGCCGATCACCACGCCGCTCGCAGCCGAAGAGGTCGCCAAGCTCACCGCACTGGTCGAACAAGGCATCGGCTTCAACAAGGAGCGCGGCGATTCGGTGCGCGTCATCAACGCCCCGTTCCACAACGAGACCGCAGCGCCGGTCGAAACGCTGCCGTGGTGGAGAGATCCCTGGGTGCAGGAGCTGGCGCGCCAGGCCGCGATGCCCACGGCGCTGGCCCTGGTCGGCCTGGTGCTGGTGCTGGGCGTGCTGCGCCCGGCCCTCAAGCCGGCCTTCACGCCCGCTGCGGCCACGCGCGACGCCGGCAGCCGCATCAACGAAGTGGTGGCCGACGACAACGCACTGCCCGCGCTGGCCAGCACCGGTACGGCGCACCCGGCACTCACCGCACCGGCCGCGCCGCCCTCGCTCGAATCGGTGCGCGACCTGGCGCGCCAGAACCCCGCCGCGGTGGCCAACGTGCTGCGCGGCTGGGTGAGCGGCGACACGACCTGAGGACGCGAGATCGATGGCCGCTGCCCCGATGGACGAAGCCGGCGTTGAAGACGCAGCGATCCTGCTCATGTCGCTGGGCGAAGAACACGCTTCCGAGGTGCTCAAGCACCTGACGCCCAAGGAGGTGCAGCGCATGGGCGAGACCATCTCCAGGATGAAAGCCATCCCGCGCGAGCGCGTCGAGAAGGTGTTCGACCGTTTCACCACGCAGGCCGGCGCCGCACGCATGCTGGTCGCCGACAACGACGAGTACGTCAGGAGCGTGCTGCGCAAGGCGCTCGGCGACGACAAAGCGAATCTGCTCATCGGCCGCATCCTGCAAGGCAATGACAACGCCGGCATCGAAAGCCTGAAGTGGATGGACGCCAGCGCGGTGGCCGAGCTGCTGAGCAGCGAGCACCCGCAGATCGTCGCGGCGATCCTCGTGCACCTGGACAGCGATCAGGCTGCAGCCGTGCTGAAGCTGTTCGCCGAACGCCAGCGCAACGAGGTGGTGCTGCGCATCGCCACGCTGGACGGCATCCAGCCGGCGGCGCTGCAAGACCTGAACGAGGTGATGGGCAGGGTGCTGGCCGGCGGCGGCCGCGGCAGGCGCAGCAACCTGGGCGGCGTGAAGACCACTGCCGAGATGCTGAACATGCTCGGCAGCCAGGTCGAGACCTCGGTGCTGGACTTCGTGCGCGAGGTCGACGGCGAGCTGGCGCAGAAGATCATGGACAACATGTTCATCTTCGACGACCTGGAGCGGCTGGACGACAAGGGCTTCCAGGCACTCTTGAAGGAAGTGCAGAGCGAGTCGCTGGTGCTGGCGCTGAAGGGGGCTTCACCCGTCCTGCGCGAGAAGGTGTTCAAGAACATGTCGGCACGCGCCGCCGAGACGCTGCGCGAAGACCTCGAATCGCGCGGCCCGGTGCGCCTGTCAGAGGTCGAGTCCGAGCAGAAGGAGATGCTGAAGATCGTGCGCCGCCTGGCCGACGAAGGCCAGATCGTGTTGGGAGGCGGCGGTGACGAACAACTCGTCTAAGCCGGACAGTGCGCCGAGTGCCGCTCGCGGCGCGAGTTCGCACACGCGCTTCATTCCGCGCGAGGAGCTGGGCAGCTTCGCCGCCTGGAAGCCGGGTTCGTTCGCCGATGGCAAAAGCGCCGCGCCGGCCCCGGCCGCGCCGCCGCCGCCGACAGAGGCGCAGTGGTTGCACCGCATTGAAGAAGCGCGCCGCGCCGGCGTGCAAGAGGGCTACCAGAACGGCTACCGTGACGGCCTGGTGGCGCTGGAGAGTTTCAAGCAGAGCTTTGCCACGCAGACCACCGCGCAGGTGGGCCTGCTGCTGAACAAGCTCGACGCCGAGTTCGATGCGTTGCAGCCGCAGCTGGCCGACGCGGTGACGCGCGTGGCCATCGAGCTGGCGCGCCAGGTCACGAAGAGCGAGCTGCAGTTGCATCCCGAAGTGGTGGCCCGGGTGGCGCAGCAGGCCCTGCAGGCGATGCTGCTGTCGGCGCGCCACATCACGCTGCAACTGCATCCGCAAGACCTGCCGCTGGTCGCCGAAGGCGCACGCGAGGCGCTGGAGCGGCGATCGGCGCGGCTGGTGGCCAACGCCAGGCTGGCGCGCGGCGACTGCATCGTCGAATCCGAACTCGGCACCATCGATGCGCGCGTGGCCACGTTGTGGGCGCAGGCCACGTCGGGACTGCAGGCCAGCGATGCATGACGCTGCGCAGGCGACGGCGCGTCAGGCGCACTGGCAGCGCTTCCTCGGCGAGCTGCGCGAGTTCGCCGCCGTCGACCGCCCTTTCGAAGCCACCGGCACGCTGGTGCGTGTCACCGGGCTGGTGCTCGAAGCGGCCGGCATCCGTGTGCCGGTCGGCTCGATCTGCGAGGTGCTGACACCAGGGCAGCCGTCGGTGCTGGCCGAAGTCGTGGGCTTCACCGGCGACCGCGCCTACCTGATGCCCGCCAGCGAGGTGCATGGCCTGACCAGCGGCGCCCGCGTGGTGCCACGCCCGGCGCCGGCGGTGCCGCCGCGCTGGGGCCAGGCGCACCACCCCTGGCGACGCCGCGAAGACCGCAGCCTGCACCTGCCGATGGGCCCGGGCCTGCTCGGGCGCGTGCTCGATGCGCATGGCGTGCCGATGGACCGTGCCGGGCCGCTGCTGGACGCGCCCACCGAGCCGATGGTGCGCCGCCCGATCAACGCGATGGACCGCGAGCCGGTGCGCCGGCCGCTCGACACCGGCGTGCGCGCCATCAACGCGCTGCTCACCGTCGGCCGCGGCCAGCGGCTGGGCCTGTTCGCCGGCACCGGTGTCGGCAAGTCGGTGCTGCTCGGCATGATGGCGCGCTACACCGCGGCCGATGTCATCGTCGTCGGCCTCATCGGCGAGCGCGGCCGCGAGGTCAAGGAGTTCGTCGAAGACATCCTCGGCGAGCAAGGCCGGGCGCGCTCGGTGGTGGTGGCAGCGCCCGCCGACGCGCCGGCGCTGGTGCGCATGCAAGGCGCCAACTACGCCGCCGCGATCGCCGAACACTTCCGCGACCGCGGCCAGCATGTGCTGCTGTTGATGGATTCGCTGACCCGCTATGCGATGGCGCAGCGCGAGATCGCACTGGCCATCGGCGAGCCGCCGGCCACCAAGGGCTACCCGCCGAGTTGCTTCGCCAAGCTGCCGCTGTTGGTGGAGCGCAGCGGCAACGGGGTGGCCGGCGGTGGCTCGATCACCGCGTTCTACACCGTGCTCACCGAAGGCGACGATCCGCAGGATCCGATCGCCGACGCGGCGCGCGGCATCCTGGACGGCCACATCGTGCTGTCGCGCGAGCTGGCCGAGTCGGGACACTTCCCGGCCATCGATGTCGAACGTTCGGTCTCGCGCGTGATGAACGCGGTGTCGAGCAGCGAGCAGCTCGCCGGCGCACGGCGCTTGCGCCAGCTGCTGGCCAAGTTCAACAAGGCGCGCGACCTGATCCAGCTCGGCGCCTACGCGGCCGGCCACGACCACGAACTCGATCTGGCGGTGCGTCTGGCGCCGCAGATCCACGCCCTGCTCCAGCAAGGCATGCACGAACACGCGCCGCTCGAGTCGAGCCGCTCGCAGCTCCTGTCGCTGGCCTCCAGCTCCTAGACCAACAAGGTCCCGCATGACGCCCAACTCCACCGCTCTCGCCACCCTGCTCGAGCAGGTCACCACCGCACGCGACGAGGCCACTGCGAAGCTGTACCTGCAGCTCGAGCAGGTCAGACGCGTGAGCAGCCAGCGCCAGCAGCTGATGGCCTACCGCGGCGAGTACGAAGCTCGCTGGACGGCGCAGTTCCGCGCCAGCGCAGCGATCGAGGTCGTGCACAGCTACCAGGGCTTCGTCGCGCGGCTGAACCAGGCGCTGGAACAGCTCGAGCATCAGGCCGTGCAAGCCGAGCAGCAGGTGCAGCAAGCGCGGGAACAGCTGGTCGAGCGCGAGACGCGCGTTGCGTCGGTGAAGAAACTGATCGAGCGTCGCGCCGGCGAAGCGCTGCGCGGCACGCTGTTGCGCGAGCAGAAGGCCAGCGACGACGTAGCGGCGCTGGCGCTGTGGCACACCCGCCCGGCGCTCGGCGTCGGCGCCAACCACTGACACACGGCCACCCAACCTTCGAGCTGACCGACCATGATCGACGCCACTTCGATGCTCAGCGGTGCTGCCGCTCCTTCCTGCGGCATGCTGCTGCCGCTGGCCAGCGATGCGGCGCCGGCGCCTGGACCGCAGGAGGCGGGCGACGCCTCGCCGAACCCGTTCGCTGACCTGCTGGCGCTCGCCAACGCCCCGCCTGGACCCGGCGCCAGCACGACGGTGCAGGCGGCGTGGGCCGCCGCTGCACCCGCGTTCGCCCTGCCCGAGGCGGCGTGTCGCGCGCCCGAGCCGGGCGCCGGCGGCGCCGAAGGTGCGTTTTTGCCGCCGCTGCCGGCAATGGACATGCTGGAGTTGCTCGCCGATGTCGGCACGCGCATCCAGGCGCGATTGCCCGATGCCACTGGCGAGCCGCGGCCATCGCACGGATTGCCAGCCCTGCGGGCCATCGTCGTCCAGCTCGGTCGCATGCCCGCGGCGCCGGCCGAAGCCGCCTGCGACCCGGCCAACGCCGTCACGCCGCTGAGCCAGGCGCTGCCAGGGTTGGCGGCCGCGTCCGAAGCACCGCTTGCAGAGCCCACCCCCGATGTCGACGACGAGGCCCCGGCGGCCGAGGCGGTACTCGGGCCGTTGGCCGCGCCAATGCCCGAGCCTCTGCTGCCGGCCGCGCTTGCGCCGTTGCCAGAACCGCGCACGCGGTTGCCGCTGCCTGCCGCGCAAGCGCCGCGCACGCCGGCGATCGTCGCTGCTGGCGCGCCAGCCAGCGCAGCGCCGCTGATCGCCTTGGAGTCCGAAGGCTCAGCGCCACGCAGTCCGGCTCGCGGCGAGCCGCCCGCCCCGCGCCGCGCTGCCGATCGCCTCGCCGACGCGCCGACGCCAATCGCGGCGGCCGCATCCGCGCCCCGTGTCGCCCTGCCCATCCAGCCGCCGGCCGTCGAGCTGCCGAGCGTGGCTTCCAGCGCTGCCATCGAGGCAGCCGCGCCGCCGTTGCCGCTTGCCGGGCACCCGGTTGTCGAGGCCTTGCCGCGCGCCGCACTGCCCCGCGCCGAGCCGGCCTTGCCGTTCCAGGCCCAGCTCAGCGCGGCCATCGATTCGCCGGGCTTCGGTGCCGCGTTGGGGGTGCAGATCAGCACTCTGGTGGCCGGCGACATCAGCCAGGCGCGGCTGCACCTGAACCCGGCCGAGCTGGGTCCGATTTCGGTGCACATCGGCCTCGATGGCCAGCTCGCGCAGGTGCACCTGGCGGTGGAACATGCCGCCACGCGCCAGGCCCTGGAGCAGGCACTGCCCGAGCTGGTGCAAGCCTTGCGCGAAGCCGGCTTCACGATGACCGGCGGTGGCGTCTCGCAGCAGCCGCGCGAGCCGCAGCCGCAGGCCAGTCCGCGCAGCCCCGTGCCTGCAGGCGAGGCAGCCGATACAGCGCTGAACGCACCGCCCGCCGCGCTGCGCAGCCGCCAGGGGCTGGTCGACGTCTTCGCCTGAGCAGAATGCGCCCTCAAGTCCCTTCTTTTCCCGCTCTAGTCGGGCGAGGCGCTTCGAATAATGCCCAGAGGCCCGCCGCATCCGAGCGGGCGTGCTGCAGGAGTGTTCATGTCCGCCGCCACCGCTGCCCCCGCCGACGCCCCACCGCCCCCCAAGGGCGGCAAGAAGAAACTCATCATCATCATCATCGCCGCCGTCATGCTGCTGGTGCTGCTGGGCGGCGGCGCAGCCCTGTTCCTGCTGAAGAAAAAGGCGCATGCCGAGGACGGCGAGGATGGCGACGCGCAAACCGAACAGAAGGCCGAAGCACCCAAGCGTGACCCGAAGTCGCCGCCGGCCTACGTGCCGCTGGACATGTTCGTCGTGAATCTGGCCGACCGCGAAGCCGAGCGCTATGCGCAGATCGGCATCACCCTGGAAATGCTCGACGCCAAGGAGGCCGAGGCGACCAAGGTCTTCATGCCCGCGCTGCGCAACAACGTCCTGATGGTGCTGGCGCACAAGACCGCGGCCGAGCTGCTGGCCAAGGAAGGCAAACAGCTGCTGGCCGGCGAGGTGCAGCGTGCCGCGTCGCGCGCGCTCGGCGTCACGGTGCCCGAGCCGGGCGAAGAGACCGAAGATGACGACAAGCCGAAAAAGAAGAAAAAGAAGAAGGCCGCGCCGCCCGTGCTGCCGATCCTGGCCGTGCACTTCTCGAACTTCATCGTGCAGTAGCCACGCGAGCAAGGCGAGCCCAGACCCATGAACCAGCAGATCCTTTCGCAAGACGAGGTCGACGCGCTGCTGCAAGGCATCAGCGGCGAGAGCCAGAAGCTCGAGCAGGAAGAGCTTGCCGTGGGCGGCATCCGCGACCACGACCTGGCCAAACACGAGCGCATCGTGCGCGGCCGCATGCCGACCATGGAGCTCGTCAACGAGCGCTTCGCCCGCAACATCCGCAGCGGCCTCTTCAACCTGATCCGCAGGTCGGCCGAGGTGTCGATCGGCGGCACCAAGGTGCAGAAGTACAGCGCCTTCCTCGCCGACATCGTCGTGCCGACGAACTTCAACGTCTGCAGCGTGCACCCGCTGCGCGGCAGCGGGCTGATCGTCTGCGACCCGAGCCTGGTATTCGCCGCCGTCGACGCACTGTTCGGCGGCGTCGGCAAGTTCACCACGCGCATCGAGGGGCGCGACTTCTCGGCCACCGAGTTGCGCGTCATCCAGCGCCTGGTGGGGATGATCGCGGCGGAATACAAGGCGGCGTGGGGCGGCGTGTACCCGCTCGCACTCGCCTACCAGCGTTCGGAAATGCTGCCGCAGTTCGCCAACGTCGCCGCGCCCGGCGAGATGGTCGTTTCCAGCAGCTTCACGCTGGAGATCGGCGACACCTCGGGCTCGGTGCACGTCTGCATCCCTTACGCCACGCTGGAGCCGATCCGCGACGTGTTGTACGGGTCGCCGCAGGGCGACTGCAATCAGCCTGATCGGCGCTGGCTGAACCTGCTCGAGCACCAGCTGCAGGATGCGCAGGTGGAGTTGGTGGTCGAGCTCGGCAAGGCTGCGGCCACCATCGAACAACTGCTGTCGCTGAAGCCCGGCGATTTCCTCGAACTCGATCTCGAGCCGGTCGTGCAAGCCAAAGTCGACGGCGTGCCGGTGTTGGACTGCCACTACGGCACCTCCGGTGGGCACTACGCCGTGAAGGTCGATCAACTGTTGTCCAGCTCGAGCCTGAGCTGGATCGGAGCCCATGCCCATGTCAGCTGACGCGCAGATGTCCGAAGAAGACCGGCCCCACGAGACCGCTTCGGAAGTGGCCGCACCGGCCGAGAGCGTGGCGCCGGCAGCGTTCGCCAACTTCCAGCCGACGCCGGTGGTGTCAGCGGGCAACGACATCGGCATGATCCTGGACATACCGGTGCAGCTCACC
Organism: Rubrivivax sp.; assembly: GCA_031400795.1. GTDB lineage: Bacteria > Pseudomonadota > Gammaproteobacteria > Burkholderiales > Burkholderiaceae_C > Rubrivivax. The sequence goes on from JANNQO010000353.1 coordinate 16,434, forward strand.
GTGGAGCTGGGCCGCACGCGCATCCCGATCAAGAACATCCTGCAGCTCGCGCAAGGATCGGTGGTCGAACTCGAGGCGCTGGCCGGCGAGCCGATGGACGTACTGGTGAACGGCTACCTGATCGCACAGGGCGAGGTGGTGGTCGTGAACGACAAGTTCGGCATCCGCCTGACCGACATCGTGACACCCAGCGAGCGCATGCGCAGGCTCAGCCGGACTTGACGGCCAGCGTTCGATGTCACCTGATCTGAGCGCGTTGTTCTGGTTCGCCGCCATCGTCGTGGCGATCCCGTTGCTGCTGTGGTGGTTCAAGCGCACGCCGATCGGCGCACGGCTGTCCAGCTCGACGATGAAGAGCGTCGGCGCATTGCCTTTGTCGGCTTCGCAGAGACTCGTCACCATCGAAGTCGGCCGGGGTGACGAGCGGCGCTGGTTGGTGCTCGGGGTCACGCCGGGCAGCATCAACCTGCTCTACACGCTTTCGCCGAGCGACGAGGCCGGCGGCGCGTCGCTGAACCCGGTGAATCCGGCCGAAGGCTTCAGCCAGCTGCTCGGGCGGCTGAAGAACGGCCCGGGCAACGATGGCCGCTGAGCTGCCGCTGCTCGTCGCGCAGGGCGCAGGTGGCGCCAGCTATTCAGTGCCGATCCAGACGCTGCTGTTCTTCAGCGCGCTGTCGTTCCTGCCCGCGGTGCTGCTGTTGATGACCGGCTTCACGCGCATCGTCATCGTGCTGTCGCTGATGCGCCAGGCGCTGGGCACGCAGGCCGCGCCGCCGAACCAGGTGATCGTCGGCCTGTCGCTGTTCCTCACCTTTTTCGTGATGTCGCCGACCCTGGACCGCGTCTACGAGCAGGCGTACCAGCCGTTCGCGGCAAACCAGATCAACTTCGAAGAAGCATTGAAACGCGGCGAATCGCCGATGCGCTCGTTCATGCTGAAGCAGACACGCCAGAGCGACATGGAGCTGTTCTCGCGCCTGGCCAAGCTGCCCGAGACTGCCAAGCCCGAAACGGTGCCGATGCGCGTGCTGGTGCCGGCGTTCGTCACCAGCGAACTGAAGAGCGCGTTCCAGATCGGCTTCATGATCTTCATCCCCTTTCTCATCATCGACATGATCGTCGCCAGCGTGCTGATGAGCCTCGGCATGATGATGTTGAGCCCGGTGCTGGTGGCGCTGCCTTTCAAGCTGATGCTGTTCGTGCTGGCCGATGGCTGGAACCTGCTGCTCGGTTCGTTGGCCGCGTCCTTCGCAACTTGAATTCCTCAACACCCACTGCCGGCCGCGTGCGCCTCGGATTCCTCGGCACCTGACATGCAAGCCCAACAAGTCCTCACCTTCGGCCAGCAGGCGCTGACGATGATGCTGATGGTCTCGGCGCCGATCCTGCTCGTCGTGCTGCTCGTCGGCCTGGTGATCAGCATCTTCCAGGCGGCCACGCAGATCAACGAGAGCACGCTGTCGTTCGTGCCCAAGATCGTCGCCGCGGTGGCCGTGCTGGCGATTGCCGGGCCGTGGATGCTGACGACGCTGGTCGAGTACCTGCAACGCACGCTGAAATCGCTGCCCGGCGTCGTGGGCTGACCATGCTCACCTTCAGCGAAGCCCAGGTCCTCGCCTGGATCACGCCGCTGGTCTGGCCGTTTCTGCGCGCGCTGGCGCTGTTCACCGCGCTGCCGGTGCTGGGCACACGTACGGTGCCGATGCGCGTGCGCATCGCATTGGCAGCCTTCATCGCCTTCGCGGCGCAGCCGATGTTGCCGCCGATGCCCGCGATCGAGCTCGATTCGCCGACCGCCTTTCTGGTCGTCGCACAGCAGGTCTTCATCGGCGTGGCGATGGGCTTCGCGGTGCGCATCGTGTTCGCCGCGGTGGAGTTCGCCGGCGAGCTGATCGGTTTGCAGATGGGCTTGAACTTCGCGGCGTTCTTCGATCCGATGAGCGCCAGCACCGCCACCACCACGAGCCGCTTCTTCGGCACCACCATCGCGTGGCTGTTCATCGTCGGCAACGGACACCTGGTGGTGATCATGGCGCTGGTGCAGAGTTTCACGGCCTTCCCGGTCGGGCCGCAGCCGCTGGCCTTCCTGCACACCGCGCAGCCGCAGCGCTGGGGCATGGACATCTTCGCCATCGGGCTGTGGATCGCGCTGCCGCTGGTGGTGATGATGTTGCTCGTGAACCTGGTGCTCGGCGTGATCTCGCGTGTGGCGCCGCAGATCAACGTCTTCGCCATCGGCTTCCCGGTGACCCTGTCGGTGGGCCTGCTGGGCATGCTGATCACGCTGCCGCTGCTCCAGCAACCTTTCAGCGCCGCGCTGGCGCGTATGCTGTCGCACTTCCAGTAGCCCCCACCCACTGTCGCATGTCGCTGTCCTGGCGTGAGCAGGCCCTAAGCGCGATCTGCCTGGCCGAGCCGGCGGCGAAGGTGGCCGCGGCACGGGCCATCGATACCGGCAGCGGCCACAGTGGCAGCCATCTCGAACTGACAACGCCCAACGGCGTGCCGGGCCGCCCGGCGCGGCCCGCGCTGGTCGCCCCTGCACAGCTCGAAGCACGCAAGCCGGCCACCCGCGAGGGCCGCGCCGCCTTGCTGCATGCGCTGGCGCACATCGAGTTCAACGCTATCGACCTGGCGCTGGATGCCGCCTGGCGCTTCGCCGGTCTGCCCGAGGCCTACTACGGCGACTGGCTGCGCGTGGCGGCCGAAGAAGCGCATCACTTCACGCTGCTGCGCGCGCATCTGCAAAGCCTCGCCTTCGACTACGGCGACTTCCCCGCGCACGACGGCCTGTGGCAAATGGCCGAGCGCACCCGGCACGACGTGCTGGCGCGCATCGCGCTGGTGCCGCGCACGCTGGAGGCGCGCGGCCTGGACGCCGCACCCCCTTTGCGCGACAAACTCGCCGCCGCCGGCGACGCGCGCGCGGCCGAGATCCTCGAGTTGATCCTGCGCGATGAAGTCGGCCATGTGGCCATCGGCAACCAGTGGTTCCGCTGGCTGTGCCACGAGCGCGGCGTCGACCCCGAGAGCACCTACCGCGAACTGGCCGCCACGCACCACGCGCCGCGCCTGCGCGGGCCGTTCAACCTCGAAGCGCGGCGCCGCGCCGGCTTCAGCGCCGCCGAACTCGCCGAACTGGGATGAGCAGCGACCTGCACGCCGAGATCGAGCGGCTGCGCCGCCAACTCGATGGGCTGCGCGCCAGCGAGGCCTGGCTCGACCGCACCGGCCGCATCGCCGGCGTCGGCGGCTGGCGCTTCGAGCTGGGCAGCGGGCGCATCCACTGGTCCGACCAGACCTGCCGCATCCACGACCTGCCGCCAGGCTACCAGCCGACGCTGGACGAAGCGCTCGGCTACTACCCCGCCGAGTCACGTCCGGTGATCCAGGCGGCTGTGCAACGTGCGGCGCGCGACGGCACCCCCTGGGACCTGGAGCTGCCTTTCGTCACCGCCAGCGGTCGCCGGCTGTGGGTGCGCGCGGTGGGCGAAGCCGAGATCGAAGACGGCGAGGTGGTGCGCCTGATGGGCGCCTTCCAGGACATCACCGAACGCCGCCAGCAGCTGGAAGAACTGCGCCACGAGCAAGACCTGCGCTTGCAGATGCAGGCCCACGCCGCCGAACTCGATCGCCTGGTGAGGGAGCGCGGACGCATGCTCGACGTGCTGGCCCACGAGGTGCGGCAGCCGCTGAACAACGCCTCGGCGGCCTTGCAAAGCGCCGAGAGCGTGCTCGCCGAAGTCAGCGATTCGCAGGCCGCGCAGCGGCTGCGGCGTGCGCAGAACGTGCTCAACCAGGTGATGGCCAGCATCGACAACACGCTCGCCGCGGCGGCGCTGCTGGCGGGCCCCGAAGGCATCGAGCGCGAGGATGTCGACATCGACACGCTGCTGGCGCTGGCCATCGCCGACCTGCCGCCCGCTGAACGCCCCCGTGTGCACATCGAGCGCAGCACGCGCACGCGCACTGCCGGCATGGACATGAGCCTGATGCGGCTGGCCTTGCGCAACGTGCTCGTCAACGCCATCAAGTACAGCACGGCCGGCGCGCCGGTGGTGCTGCACATCAGCGACAGCGACGAACCGCTGGCGCTGGTCATCGATGTGGTCGACCGCGGCCCGGGTGTGGAGGCGGCGCTGCTGCCGCGCCTCTTTCAGCGCGGCGCGCGTGGCGAACAGCAGCGCAGGCACAGCGGCCACGGATTGGGCCTGTACATCGTGCGCCGCGTCATGGAGCTGCACGACGGCAGCGTGACGCTGCTGCGCAACGACGCCAGCGGCGCGACGATGCGGCTGTTGATCGGGCAGGCGGGGAACTGAGACCGGCGCGGAACCGGCCTACAACGCCACCAGCGGCGCGCGGAACACGTAGCCCACGCGTGAGCGCGACTGCAGCGGCACCAGCGCGGGCGTGGCGCGTTCGATGCGCCTGCGCAAGCGGTAGATGATCGCGTTCAGCCCATCATTGCCGCCGGCTTCGGGCGTGCGCCCGAGCTGCTGGCGCAGCGCTTCACGCGTCACGGTGCTGCCGTCGGCGTGCACAAAACACTCGAGCACCAGCAGGTCGGCGTCGCTCAGATCGACGCGCACGCCGTCCGGCGCGACGAGCTGGCGCGCGCGGCGGTCGAACTTCCATGGCGCCTGCGCCGGCGCGCCGCCGCCCACGCGCCGCTGCACCGCCTGAATGGCCAGCGCCACTTGCTCGAACTGCACCGGCTTGACGAGGTACATGTCGGCGCCGGCGTCCACCACCTGCTTGAAGATATCGGGCGCCAACCGGCCCGAGACGACCAGCACGCCGACGTTGCTGCGCCGGCGCAGCACCTTGATGAGCTCGACGCCGTCGATGCCGGGCAGCATCAGGTCGACCAGGTAGAAGTCGTAGGCATAACCGTCGGTGGCCGCGAGCAGATCGCGGCTGTCGCGGAACACGTCCACGCGCATGCCCCGCTCGCCCAGATGCTGGGCCAGGTATTCGGCATATTCGCTGTCGTCGTCGATGAGGGCAAGGGTAGAGGGGTACATCGTGTGCCGGTCGAGCTCAGTGGAGCCGAGCATAGCCAATGTGGCGGCCCGGCGCCGGTTCAGCCGCGCGGGTGATGCTTCTGGTGCAGCAGCCGCAGCCGCTCGCGCGCAACGTGGGTGTAGATCGTCGTCGTGCCGATGTCGGCGTGCCCCAGCAGCAGCTGCACCACGCGCAGATCGGCGCCATGGTTCAGCAGGTGCGTGGCAAAGGCATGGCGAAGCGTGTGCGGCGAGAGCGGCACGGTGATGCCGGCGGCCAGTGAATAACGTTTCACCAGCCGCCAGAACATCTGTCGCGTCATCGCCTGGCCGCGCACCGTGACGAACAGCGCGTCGCTGCTGCGCTCGTGCAGCAAGGCGGGGCGCGATTCGGCCAGATAGCGGCGCAGCCAGCCATGCGCTTCTTCGCCGAAGGGCACCAAGCGCTCCTTGGCGCCCTTGCCGAGCACGCGCACCACGCCTTCGGCCAGGCTCAGCTGCAGCGTCTTCAGCGCCACCAGCTCGCTGACGCGCAAGCCGCTGGCGTACATCAGCTCGAGCATGCTGCGGTCGCGTTGGCCAAGCGGCGTAGCCACATCGGGCGCGGCCAGCAAAGATTCGACCTGCGCTTCGCTGAGCGACCGCGGCACGCGCAGCGGCGCGCGGGCGGTGATCAGCTCGAGCGTCGGGTCGGCGCTGACGATGCGCTCGCGCAGCGCCCAGCGGAAGAAACGTTTGAAGACCGTGAGGCGCCGATTCGCGGTGCTGGCGCGGGTCACGCCATGGCGCGCGCTGATGTAGCCGAGCAGCTCGGTCTTGCCGGCCTCAAGCAGCCCCGCGCCGCCTTGTCCGGCGAGCCAGTTCGCTAGCAGTGCCAGGTCGCGCCGGTAGGCCGCCAGCGTCAGCGGCGCCAGCCCGTCCTCGATCCACAGCGCATCGACGAAACGATCGACGACGGGATCGGGATCGTCGATCAATCCAGCGACAGCTTCTGCTTGGCCACCACCGCTTTGTAGACCTCGAACTCGGCCTTGATCTGGACGCCGAACTGCTCCGGCGTGTTGGCCACGATCAGCGAGCCGGTGTCTTCGATGCGCTTCCTCACGTTGGCGTCTTCGAGCGCCTTCTTCACCGCCGCGCTCACCTTGTCGACCACGTCTTTGGACAGGCCCTTGGGGCCGAGCACGCCGTAGTAGGCCATGCGGTTCACCGGCTCGAGGCCGACCTCTTTGAAGGTCGGCACGTTGGGCAGCACCGCCACGCGCTGCGGCGCCGCCACCACGATCGGGATCAGCCGTCCGTCCTTGATGAAGGGCAGTGCCGAGGGCAAGTTGTCGAAGATGATCTGCACCTGTCCAGCCACCGCGTCGTTCAGCGCCGGCCCGGCGCCGCGGTAAGGGATGTGCGTCATGAACACGCCGGCCAGGCTCTTGAAGAGTTCGGTCTGCAAGTGACCGATGCCGCCGGTGCCCGAACTGGCATAGCTGTACCTGCCCGGACTCTTCTTCAGCAGCTCGATCAAAGTCTTGTAGTCGCGCGCCGGGAACGACGGGTGCACGGCGATGACGTTGGGCGTGGCCGCGATGTTGATGATCGGCGTGAAGTCGGTGAGCGGGCTGTAGCCGATCTTCGTGTTGATGGCCGGGTTGGCCGCGGTGGTGGACACGGTGGCCATGCCCAGCACATGGCCATCGGCGTTGGCCTTGATGACTTCCAGCGCGCCCACCGAACCGCCGCCGCCGGCTTTGTTCTCCACGAGCACCTGCTGGCCGAGTGCACTGCCCATCTTCTCGGAGACTATGCGCGCAATGATGTCGGTGGTGCCGCCCGGGGCAAACGGCACGATCAGGCGCACCGGCCTGGCCGGGTAGGTTTGCGCCTGTGCGGCGCCGGCCAACAGCGCCGCGCCGGCGAGGGCGAGCAGCGTGCGCTTCGAGGGGTGGGTCATGGTGTCTCCGGGAAATTTTTCGGCGGCGGATTGTGACAGGCTAGTTGGCAGTCCCGCCCAGAAGGCCGGCCCGCAACTCGGGGTCGCTGACCTTCTCGCCGACAAAGACCTTCATCAGCGCAGCGTAGAAGTCCGCGCCGGCGATGGCCGCGCCGAGCAGCCGGCCGTTGATCGTCATCGTGGTGCCGCTGGCGGGCACATAGTCGAGGTCGATGACATCGCCCTTCTTCACCGCGCCGGCGGCGTGCATGATCTGCTCGAAACCTTGCATGCGCTGGGCCAGCGCGGCGATCTCGGCGTCGCTGCTGTGGCGCTTCACGCCGCGGTCGAAGGCTTTCACGAACTCCTGCGCGGCGACGTTTTGCAGCATGCGCAGCTGCAGGCGTTTCGGGCCCGGCGCGGCGATGACCTCGGCGGCGCTCGTGCTCTTGCGTGTCAGGTACAGGCCCGCGACGTAGCCCTTCAGCCAAGCCACCGCGCGCACACCCACGCCGTTCAGCATCAGGCTGTTGCCGGCCAGGTGCAGGCGCTCGGTCATCGTCACGCCCTCCAGCTGCACCGGGCCCGCCCAGGACGGGCCGATGCCTATCGAACCAGCCAGCAGCAAGGCGCAGAGCCTGCGCATCGATCGTGTCGGGATCATCGGCATCGGTCCTCGAGGCAAAGCTGTCACAACGCGAGCAGGGCCGCTCACGCTGACAACGAGCCTCAAAGGGCGGGCCGTGGCTGCGCCAGCGCCCAGTCGATGTGTTCGGCCACCAGCGCATCGGCGCTGTCGCGGGCTTCGGCCAGCGCCTGTGCGATGCGCGAGTCGCCCTCGGCACGCAGCGCGTTGCCCAGTGCCACGGCCAGGTTGCGGCGCCAGCGCTGCCAGCCGATGCGGCGTATCGACGAGCCTTCGCTGCGCTGCAGGAACTGCGTTTCGCTCCAGCCCCACAGCACCAGCAGCGTGGTGCCCGACAGGTCTTCACGGGCATCGAAGTCGGGCAACTCGCTACGCTGCGCGAACTTGTTCCACGGGCACACGAGCTGGCAATCGTCGCAGCCGTAAATGCGGTTGCCGATCGGCGCGCGCAGCGGCTCGGGAATGGCGCCTTCGTGCTCGATGGTCAGATAGGAAATGCAGCGCCTGGCGTCGAGCCGGTACGGTGCCACGATGGCCTGGGTGGGGCAGATGTCCAGGCATCGGCGGCACCGCCCGCAATGGGCGCTCAGCGCCGCGGTGGGCGGCAGTGCCAGGTCGACGTAGATCTCGCCCAGGAAGAACATCGAACCCGCATCGCGGTGCAGCACCAGCGTGTGTTTGCCGCGCCAGCCCAGGCCGCTGTGCACCGCGAGTTCAGCTTCCAGCACCGGCGCCGAATCGGTGAAGACACGGTGGCCGATCGGGCCCAGCGCTGCGGCGATGCGGTCGGTCAGCTGCTGCAGCCGCGCACGCAGCACCTTGTGGTAATCCCGTCCGCGTGCGTACACCGACACCACCGCCTGGCCCGGCGTTGCCAAGCGTTGCCATTCATCGTCCACCCAGCTCGGCAGCGCGGCACGCGGCAGGTAGTCCATGCGCGCGGTGATCACGCTCACCGTGCCCGGCACCAGCGCGGCCGGCCGCGCGCGCTTCAGACCGTGCCGCGCCATGTAGTGCATCGAGCCATGGAAGCCGGCGTCGAGCCAGGCCGCCAGCCCGGCTTCGGCCCGCTGCAAGTCGATGCCGGCAACGCCGATCTGGGAGAATCCGAGTTCATGCCCCCAGACCTGCAGCCGCTGCACGAGCGGCCTGTCGTCCTCATCGATCCGCTGGTCGCGCTCCGGCATGATGCGATTCTAGAAAGCCGGCCGGCCCGCTGGTCCGACGAGGCTGCCTGTGCGGCCATGGCCGCCGGCTGGGCGCCCCGCGCGGCTTTGCGCGACGCGATCATCGAACTGCGCGGCCCGCTGGGCGCCGGCAAGACGACCTTCGTTCGACATGTGCTGCGCGCACTCGGCGTGGCGGGCCGCATCAAGAGCCCGACCTACACCGTGATGGAACCGTATGAATTGCCGGGCCTGGCGATTTCGCACTTCGACTTCTACCGCTTCGCCGATCCGCGCGAATGGGAAGACGCGGGGCTGCGCGAGGTTTTCGCCGCGCGTGGCTTGAAGCTGGTGGAATGGCCCGACAAGGCGGCGGGCTTGCTGCCGCGACCCGATCTGCGCCTGCACATCACGCCGCTGGACGAGCACGCCCGCGCGCTGCGGCTCGAGGCCTTCAGCGCTGCCGGTCTGGAGCTGCTGGCGTGATCATCAGCACGCGCCGCGGCTGGCTGCACAGCGGTGGAGCGATCGTGCTGGCACTGGGCCCGCTCGAACTGGCATGGGGTGCCGGCATCGTCGGCGTGCGCGTCTGGCCGGCCAGGGACTACACGCGCGTCACGATCGAGAGCGACCAGCCGCTGCCGGCGCGCCACTTGCTGGTGGACAACCCGCCGCGGCTGGTGGTGGACATCGACGGCCTGGAGCTCGACAGCGGGCTGCGCGAACTGGTCGGCAAGGTGCGGCCCGAAGACCCCTATATCGCCGGCGCGCGCGTCGGGCAGTTCCAGGTCAATCCGCGCGTGCTGCGCATCGTCATCGATCTGAAGCGGCCGGTGCGCCCGCAGCAGTTCGCGTTGCCGCCGGTGGCCGCTTATCAGCACCGCCTGGTGTTCGACCTGTACCCGCCGCAGGAGGCCGACCCGCTGCTGGCGCTGGCGCGCGAAAAGCCCAGCCCCGACTCGCCCAGCGCACAGGCCGCCAAAGAGGTGCAGGACGCACTGGGCGAGTTGATCGCCCGCATCGAGCGGCCATCGAGCCCGGCATCGTCCAGCGCGCCGGTGCTGGCCGCAGCGTCGACGCCTGCGCCGCCGCCACAACCCTCAGCGCTGCCTGCCGCGCCGCCACTGCCCCTGCCGGCGCAACCCGAGCCTGAAAGCACGCCACCGCTCTCGCCGGCCGAGCGGCAGAAGGTGAACCGCCTGATCGTCGTCGCGCTCGACCCCGGCCATGGCGGCGAAGACCCCGGCGCGATCGGCCCCACCGGGCTGCGCGAAAAGGATGTCGTGCTGTCGATCGCGCTGAAGCTGCGCGACAAGCTCAACGCCGTGCCCGGCATGCGCGCCGTACTGACCCGCGACGGCGACCATTTCGTGCCTCTCTACGACCGCGTGCGCAAGGCGCGGCGTGTGCAGGCCGACCTGTTCGTCTCGATCCATGCCGACGCCTTCCTGCGCCCCGAGGCGCGCGGCGCCAGCGTCTTCGCGCTCAGCGAACGCGGCGCCACCAGCGCTGCGGCACGCTGGATGGCCGAGCGCGAAAACGCCGCCGATCAGGTGGGCGGCGTGAACACCACGAGCAGGGACGCCCAGCTGCTGCGCACGCTGCTGGACATGAGCACCACGGCACAGATCAAGGACAGCCTGAAGGCCGGCCGCGAGGTGCTCTCCCACATCGGTCGCGTCGGCAAGCTGCACAAGGCGCAGGTCGAGCAGGCCGGCTTCGCGGTGCTGAAAGCGCCCGACATCCCGAGCATCCTGGTCGAAACGGCCTTCATCTCCAACCCCGACGAAGAGGCGCAGCTGCGCGACCCGAAGTACCGGCGCGAACTCGTCGACGCGCTGGCGCGCGGCATCCGCCGCTACTTCGCGGCGCATCCACCGATGGCGCGCCAGCGCCAGTCGTGAGCCGCCCGTCCCAGCCAAGCGGCCGCTGGCGGACCGGGGGGGTCACATCACGCCGCAGCCGCGCGGCGCGACTTCCACGCGCCCCACAGCGCGATCATTCCCGGCACGATGATCAATGCCCAGATGATCTTGTCCAGGTTCTTCTGCACCCAGGGCATGTTGCCGAACAAATAGCCCGCGAGGGTCAGCGACAGCACCCAGAACAAACCGCCGGTGACGTTGTAGAGCGTGAACTTGCGCCGTGTCATCTCGGCCACCCCGGCCACGAAAGGCGCGAAGGTGCGGATGAAGGGCAGAAAGCGCGCCAGCACGATGGTGATGCCGCCGTGGCGCTCGTAGAAGTCGTGCGCCTGGTTGAAAGCACGGCGGTTGAACCAGCGCGATTGCTCCCACTGGAACACCTTGGGCCCGAAGTAGCGACCGAGGCTGTAGTTCAACTGGTCGCCGAGGATCGCGGCGACGCTGAGCAGCAGCATCGACAAGCCCAGATCCATCAGCCCCGCGCCGCACATCGCGCCAACCACGAAGAGCAGCGAATCGCCAGGCAGGAAGGGCATCACCACCACCCCGGTCTCGACGAAAATGATGATGAACAGCAAAGCGTAGATCCAGGGTCCGTAAGCCGTCACGAACTGGATAAGGTAGCGGTCCACATGCAGCACGAAGTCGAACAGAGCGGCGAGCATCTCCATCCCGCGGATTATCCCGGCGCGCGCAGCCACCCCGCCGCGGGGCTGTGCCACGCGATCCGCGAACTACCTGACGAACTGGTGAGCCAGATCGCTGCCGGCGAGGTGGTCGAGCGCCCCGCCTCGGTGGTGCGCGAACTGGTCGACAACGCGCTGGACGCCGGCGCGCGGCAGATCACGGTGCGGCTGGCCGGCGGTGGTGTGCGCGCGATCGTGGTCGAAGACGACGGCGCCGGCATCCCTTCGGCCGAACTGCCGCTGGCCCTGAAGCGCCACGCCACGAGCAAGATCGGCTCGTTGCAAGACCTCGAATCGGTGGCCACGATGGGCTTTCGCGGCGAAGCGCTGGCGGCGATCGCCTCGGTGGCCGAGCTGTCGATCACGAGCCGAACGCGCGAGGCGGCACATGCTTCGAAGATCGATGCGCGCCACGGCGAACTGACCGCCGCCGCGCGTTCGCCCGGCACCACCGTGGAAGTGCGCGAACTCTTCTTCGCGACACCGGCGCGGCGCAAGTTCCTGAAGACCGAGGCCACCGAATTCGCGCATGCGCTGGAATCGCTGCGCCGCCACGCGCTGGCCCGGCCGGAGGTGGCGTTCGCGCTGTGGCACGACGGCAAGCTGGCCGCGCAATGGCGCGCCGGCACGCTCGAAGAACGGCTGCGCGACGTGCTCGGCGCCGAGTTCATCGCCGCCAGCCGCCCCCTCGAGTCGCAGCGCGGCCCGCTGCGCTTGAGCGGTCGCATCGGCCAACCCGAATCGGCACGTGCGCGCGCCGACTTGCAATACCTGTTCGTCAACGGCCGCTTCGTGCGCGATCGATTGATCGCCCATGCAATGCGCGCCGCCTACGACGACCAGTTGCACGGCAGCCGCCAACCGGCCTACGTGCTGTTTCTCGGGCTGGCGCCGGAACTTGTCGATGTGAACGTGCACCCGACCAAGATCGAGGTGCGCTTTCGTGATGGGCGTGCGCTGCACGGCGCGGTGCAGGGCGCGGTGCAGCAGGCGTTGGCGGGGTCGCGAGCGGTGCTGCCGCCGCTGCTGGACACACCAGCCGCCCAGTCCACGCTGCCGCCGCAATTCAGTGCGCTGCCGCCAAGCTACCGCCAGTCAGCGCTTGGGCTGGTCGACATCGAGCCGCTGGCGCTGCTCGCGCGCGACGCGCCAATGCTGGCCCCCGATGAACGCGCCGCCTGGCCGCTCGGCCGAGCGCTGGCGCAGATCGGTGGAGCCTATGTGCTGGCCGAGAATGAACACGGCCTGGTCATCGTCGACATGCACGCCGCGCACGAGCGCGTGGTCTACGAGCGGATGAAGACCGCGTTGTCCGCAGGCAGCGGCCAGCGCCTTCCTGCGCAGCCGCTGCTGCTGCCGGTGACCTTGGCCGCCACGGCCACCGAAATGGCCACTGCCGAGGCCGAGCGAGCGGCGCTGCTCGACCTGGGTCTGGACGTTTCGCCGCTGACGGCGCAGCGGCTGGCCGTGCGCAGCCGCCCTGCGGCGCTGCCCGATGCCGACATCGCCGAGTTGACGCGCTCGGTGCTCGCCGAGCTGGCCCAGGTCGGGGCCAGCCGCGTCGTCGAACGCGCGCGCGACGACTTGCTCGCGACGATGGCCTGCCACGGCGCGGTGCGCGCCAACCGGCGCTTGACCATCGAGGAGATGAACGCGCTGCTTCGCGAGATGGAACGCACCGAGCGTGCCGACCAGTGCAACCACGGCCGGCCCACTTGGCGCCAGGTGACGATGAAAGAACTCGACGCGCTGTTCCTGCGCGGGCGCTGACTCGGGATGCGCGTCAGGAATGGATGTAGCTCTCCAGCTGGGCGATCGTCAGCTCGTGGTCGGCAATGATGTCGTCCATCAGATCGCGGATCGAGATCATTCCGAGCACGGTGCTGCCGTCCACGACGGGAAGGTGGCGGATGCGTTTTTCTCGCATCAGCGCCATGCAGTCGCGGGTGCGCGTCGTCGGGCCGACGACGATGACGTTGCGCGTCATGATGTCGGCCACCGTGGTGTCGCGCGAGTTCTTGCCCTGCAAGGCGACCTTGCGCGTGTAGTCGCGTTCGGAGAACACGCCGACGAGCTGGCCGCCGTCCATCACCATCAGCGCCCCCGCCTCGTAGTCGGCGAGCAGTTTCAACGCGTCGAAGACGGCCACCTGCGGGCGCACGTGCCACAGCGTGCCATCGTGTCTTTTCAGCAGTTCGGTCACCGGCTTCATGATTGCCCTCGCGCGGCTGGATGGAACGGGAAGACTACACAATCAACAGCCATGACGGCAAGGCAAACAACACCGATCGCCAAACGACGCTACAGGTCCCTCGTCGCCGCGCTGGCGGGCAGCCTGGCGCTGCTGGCCGGCTGCGCCGCGCTGGACGAACAGCAGCGCAAGTGGATCTTCCAGCCGAGCGACCGCACTTGGTGGGGCGGCCTGGCCGCCGCTGAAGGCATGGCCGATGTCTGGATCGACTTCGATTCGCGCGAAACGGGCCAGCCGGTGCGGCTGCACGGGCTGTGGCTCGCTCAGGAGCGCCCTGACGCGCCGGTGCTGCTGTACCTGCACGGCGCGCGGTGGGACGTGCGCGGCAGCGCGCACCGCATGCGCCGCATGCACGAACTCGGCTTTGCGGTGCTGGGCGTCGACTACCGCGGTTTCGGGCGCAGCAGCAGCGAGTTGCCGTCCGAGCAGATTGCTTACGAAGACGCGCGCGCCGCCTGGGACTGGCTCGTGCAACAGCACCCGCGCAGCACGCGCTACATCTTCGGCCACTCGCTGGGCGGTGCGGTGGCGGTGCAGCTGGCCAGCGAGGTGAACGACGCCACCGGACTGATCGTCGAGGGTGGCTTCACGTCGATCGCCGACGTCGTGAGCAGCTTTCGCTGGGGCTGGCTGCCGGTGGGGCCGTTCATCACGCAGCGCTTCGACGCCGCGGCGCGCATCGCCAAGGTGCGCACGCCGGTGCTGGTGGTGCACGGCAGCCACGACAACCTGATCCCGCCCGACCTCGGCCGCGCGCTCTACGAGCGGGCACGCGAGCCCAAACGCTTCGTGCTCGTCGAAGGCGGCTCGCACCACAACACCAACGCCGTGGGGCAGCCGCTGTACCGGCAAGCGCTCACCGAGCTGTTCGGTGCAGGTGGAACTTCGGGTGGGCGCTGAGCGCGACCCCGCCGGCTTCGCTGCCCTGCTGCGCGCCAGCGGCTTCGCCCACCTGGCCGCGCCGGCTTGATCGTCAAGGCGGCAGCGCGCAGTGCACCGGCCGCGCACCGAGCGGCGACAGCAGCACCGGCGGCGCCAGGCCGACCAGGTAACCGCGCCGCCCGCCGTTGATCCAGATCCGCGGCAGCTCGAGCACGCTCGCCTCCACCCACACCGGCAAGGCCTTGCGCAACCCGAACGGCGAGATGCCGCCGACCCGATAGCCGCTCGCGCGCTGCGCCACCTCGGGCCGGCACGGGCTCACCGACTTGACGCCGATCTCGCGCGCCAGGTTCTTCGTCGACACCTGACGGTCGCCGTGCAACAGCACGATCAGCGGCTCGCCGCGTTCGTCCTGCATCACCAGCGTCTTCACCACCGCGTGTTCGTCGATACCGAGCTGGCGCGCCGATTCGGCGCTGCCGCCATGCTCCACGTAGTCGTAAGGGTGCTCGCTGAAATCCACCGCCGCGCGCCCGAGCCACTGCGTGGCCGGTGTCTCGCTGACGTGCGGGGCCTTCTTCGCCAAGGTCAGCGTTTTTTCTTCGCGCGCGCCTCTTCGCGCCGGCGCAGCAGCATTCGTTGCACCTTGCCGGTAGTGGTCATCGGCAAACTGTCGACAAACTCGATCTCTTTCGGGTATTCGTAGGGCGCGAGCTTGCCGCGCACATGCTGTTGCAACTCGTCGATGAGGCGCTGGTTGCCCAGCGCACCCGGCGCCAGCACGATGTAAGCCTTGACCAGCGCGCCGCGCTCGCGATCCGGCTTGGGCACCACCGCGACGTTGGCCACCGCCGGGTGTTTGACGAGGCAGTTCTCGATCTCGCTCGGGCCGATGCGGTAGCCGGCGGCCTTGAACATGTCGTCGCTGCGCCCGCGGTACCAGAGGTAGCCCTCGGCGTCCATCACCGCCGTGTCGCCGGTGCGGCACCAGCTGCTGCTCGCATCGCCGGTGTACTTGGCCTGCGTGGCCTTGGGGTTGCGCCAGTAGCCGAGGAAGAACACCGGGTCGAGGTCGCCATGGCGGTCCAGCCGGTGCACGGCCACGTCGCCGGCGGTGCCGCGTGGCACTTCATGGCCGCTGTCGTCGATCACCGCAATACGGTGGCCCGGGTAGGGCCGCCCCATCGATCCCGGCTTGGCCGGCCAGGCGGCGTGGCGGCGGCCCTCGGCGTCGACATAGCTCGAGCAGTTGCCGACCACGTAATTGATCTCGGTCTGGCCGAACATCTCGTTCACGCCCACGCCCAAATGGTCGCGGCACCAGACGAAGACGGCGTCGCCCACCGCCTCGCCGGCGCTCATCACGGCCTTCAGCTGCAGCCGGTAGCGCGCACGCGGCTCGGGCACCGCTTTCATCATCGCCTTCAGCGCGGTGGGGAACAGGAAGCTGTGCGTGACGCGGTGGCGCTGCATCAGCTCGAACGCACGCTCGGGCGTAAAACGGCCCTGGTAGGCGATGATTTCACGGCCGAAGTACAGCGTGGGCAGCAGCGCGTCCATCAGCCCGCCGGTCCAGGCCCAGTCGGCCGGGCTCCAGAAAACGCCGCCGGGCTCGGCGCCGAACCAGTTTTGGCTGCACACGAAGCCGGACAGGTTGCCGAGCAGTGCCCGGTGCGGCACCAGCGCGCCCTTCGGCGGGCCGGTGGTGCCGCTGGTGTAGATGAGCAGCGCGGCATCTTCGGCGCGCGTCAGCTGGGCGACGAAGGGAGCGCCTTCGCGATCGAGCAGCTCGCGCCAGGCCAGTTCGGCCTTGCTCGCCTTGCCCGGCGGGGTCTCGCCGACCACGATCAGCGCCTGCAGCGCCGGGCAGGTGCGGCACAGCTCGCGCAAGGTGGGCAGCACCGCGGCGTCGACGATCACCACCTTGGCCTGGCTGTCCTGCAGCCGGTATTCCAGCGCCTCGGGACCGAACAGCATCGACAGCGGCATCGCCACCGCGCCGAGCTGGTAACAGGCCAGATGCGCCACCGCCGTCTCGGGCCGCTGCGGCAGCACGATCGCCACGCGGTCGCCCACCGCGACGCCCAAACGCTGCAAACCGTGTGCCAGACGCTGCGACTGTTGGTGCAGCGCACCATAACTCAGCGCGCCGGCGCTGCCATCCTCGCGCTCCCAGTGGATGGCCACGCGCATCGCGCCGGCCGCGTTGCGCGCCCAGCGCCCACAGCAGGCGTCGGCGATGTTGAACAAGGCCGGCACGCGCCAGCGAAAACCCTCATGCAGGGCGGCCCAATGGTCGATGGCAGGTGCTCGGCGCGACATGGCGTGAGGCTAACAGGCGAAATGACCTGACAGCCCGCGGGCCGCACCCGAGTCGCGGTCTTGCATCAAGTTCGCCCCCGCGGCGCCGAAATCCTGGGCAGCCCCGTCTTGCCCCGACATGCAAACCACCGATCTCGCCAACGTCCGCCACCGCGTACAGGTCGGCCAGCCGTTGCCTTTCGGTGTGCGCGACGCCGACAAGACGCTGCTGCTGGCGCGTGGCCAGCTGGTGGGCAGCCAGGAACAACTCGAAGCGCTTCTCGAACGTGGCGCCCTGGTCGACCTGGATGAGCTGCAAGACGCCGCCGAGCGCGCCCGCCATGCCCCGCGCGAACAACTGCCGGCGCTGTGGCGCGAAGGCCTCTCGCGCGTCGGCCAGGCGCTGCAGCACGCGCCGCACCACAGTTTCAAGGCCGCGCTGGAAGACGCCACCGACCCGATGCTGGTGCTGGTCGAGCGCGACCCCGACCTGGCCATCTTCCAGGTGCTGCGCGCCCAGGGCAATGCACAGCTCGCTTATGGCGTGCAGCGCTCGATGAACACCGCCATCACCGCCTATCTGGTGGCGCAGCGGCTGGGCTGGAGCAGCGACGAGACGAGCAAGGCCTTCAAGGCGGCGCTCACCGCCAACCTGTCGATGCTCGAGCTGCAAGGCGAGCTGGCGCGCCAGCGCACGCCGCTCACGCCGGCGCAGCAGCAGGCCTTGCAGTCGCACCCGCATCGCAGCGCACGGTTGCTCGAAGCCGCCGGCGTCGCCGATGCCGACTGGCTGCACGCCGTGGCCAGCCACCACGAGGTGGAAGACGGCAGCGGCTACCCGCTCGGCGCCCAGGGCAGCAGCGTCGGCGAGCTGGCCTCGCTGGTGCGCCGCGCCGACGCCTACACGTCCAAGCTCAGCGCGCGCTCGCACCGCGACGCGATGTGCGCCGATGTGGCCGGCCGGCAGATGTTCATGCAAGACCCCGGCCACCCGATGACGGCCGCGCTGGTGAAGGAATTCGGCGTCTACCCGCCCGGCTGCCAGGTGCGCCTGGCCTCGGGCGCGCTGGGCATCGTGGTGCAGCGCGGGGCCAGCGTCACCACGCCGATCGTGGCCTGCCTGACTTCGGCCGGCGGCACGACGCTGGCCAGCCCGCTGCGCGTGGACACCGCACTGCCGCAGCACCGCGTGGCGGCGGTGGTCGGCCAGCGCCAGGTGAACCTGGAAGTCACCGCCGACAAGCTGATGCTGCTGACGTTGCGCTGAAGCGCCGGTGCGGTCATCCTTCGGCCGCCATGGCCGAACCCACGCTCGAGGCGCTGCCCCTCTTCCCGCTGTCCACCGTCCTGTACCCGGGATCGCTGCTGCCGCTGCGCATCTTCGAGGTGCGCTACCTCGACATGATCGGCCGCGCACACCGCGACCGCACACCGTTCGGCATTGTTTCGCTGACCGAGGGGCGCGAGGTGCAGCAGCCGAATCCGGGCGCCGGCGCGAGCGGCGACGGCTACGCCCAGGAAGCCTTCCACGACGTCGGCACGCTGGCCTCGATCGAGGTGCTGGAGCGGCCCCAGCCGGGTCTGCTGCTGGCGCGCTGTCGCGGCACCCGGCGTTTTCGCCTGCTCAGCCAGCAGCGGCTGAAGCACGGCCTGTGGACCGGCCGCGCCCAGCTGCTGGCCGACGACCCGGTGCTGGAGGTGCCCGCTGACCTCGAGCCGATGGCGCTGACCCTGCATGCGCTGCTGCGCGAACTCGACAGCCAGAGCGCCGGCGAGCCGCCGATCCCGCCGCCGCACCAGTTCGACGACTGTGGCTGGGTGGCGAATCGCTGGTGCGAACTGCTGCCGCTGGCGCCGGCGGTGAAGCAGCGGCTGCTGGAAACCGACAGCCCCTTGCTGCGGCTGGAGCTGGCAGCCGATCTGCTGGAGGGTCTGCGCCGGCGCGAGACCTAGAATCGCGCCCCTTTCGTCCCTTTCGCCCTTCCCTCAGGAACCCTCTCGATGAGCCTCAAGTGCGGCATCGTCGGACTGCCCAACGTCGGCAAGTCCACCCTCTTCAACGCCCTCACCAAGGCCGGCATCGCAGCCGAGAACTACCCGTTCTGCACCATCGAGCCCAACGTCGGCATCGTCGAGCTGCCCGACCCGCGGCTGGCCGCACTGGCGGGCATCGTCGAGCCCGAGCGCGTCGTGCCGGCGATCGTCGAGTTCGTCGACATCGCCGGCCTGGTGGCCGGCGCCAGCAAGGGCGAGGGCCTGGGCAACCAGTTCCTCTCGCATATCCGCGAGACCGACGCCATCGTCAACGTCGTGCGCTGCTTCGAAGATCCGAACGTGATCCACGTCGCCGGCAAGGTCGACCCGGTCTCCGATATCGAGATCATCCAGACCGAGCTGTGCCTGGCCGACCTGGCAACCGTGGAGAAGAGCCTGCAGCGCTGGACCAAACAAGCCAAGGCCGGCGGCGACAAGGAAGCGCAGCGCCTGGTGGACGTGCTGAGGAAGTGCGAAACGGCATTGAACGACACGAAGCCCGTGCGCTCGATCGCCTTCAGCAAGGAAGAGCAGGCGGTGCTGAAGCCGCTGTGCCTGATCACCGCCAAGCCGGCGATGTTCGTCGGCAACGTCGCCGAAGACGGCTTTCAGAACAACCCGCTGCTGGAGCAGCTGCGCGCCTATGCCGAGAAGAGATCAGCTCCGGTGGTGGCGATCTGCGCGAAGACCGAGGCCGAACTGGCCGACATGAGCGACGAGGACAAGGCGCTGTTCCTGGCCGAGATGGGCCAGAGCGAGCCGGGCCTGGCGCGGCTGATCCGTGCGGCTTTCAAGCTGCTCGGCTTGCATACGTACTTCACCGCCGGCGAGAAGGAAGTGCGCGCCTGGACCATCCACGTCGGCGACACCGCCCCGCAGGCCGCCGGCGTGATCCACACCGACTTCGAACGCGGTTTCATCCGCGCGCAGACGATTGCCTACGACGACTACGTGGCTTTGAAAGGCGAACAGGGCGCGAAAGACGCCGGCAAGATGCGCGCCGAGGGCAAGGAGTACGTGGTCAAGGATGGGGACGTGTTGAACTTCTTGTTCAACGTTTGAG
>JANNQO010000354.1:0-3386 GCA_031400795.1 Rubrivivax sp.
GCCGCTGCGCCAGGGTACGCCGGTCGTGCAGATCGCCATGCAAGCCAGCACGAAGGGCACCGCGACGACCAGGTCGACAGCGTAGTGTTCGCCGGTGTAGAGCGTGGCCATGGCGGTGAGCACGGTCATCGTGATGACGAGTGCGCGCGACCAGGCTCGGGTTCCGCTTTGCCACCACAGGATGCTGGCGGCGAGCAGCCAGCCGAAGTGCATCGACGGCATGCCGTTGCGCGGATAGTTGGCCACCTGGATCAGGCCCAGGGGCGATTTGTCGGCGTGAGTCAACGCAGCCACGAACTTCCCGACGGAGCCATAGACGTACTTCGGCCCTGTGATCGGGAAGAAGTGGTACGCCAACATGGCCAACGTGGTCATTGCGACCCACACCAACAACGCCGACGCCACCTGCGGGCGCTTGCCGCGCAATTGCAACAGCGGCACCGACAAGAACACCAGCGGCGTGATGCCGTACGACATTTCGACCAACTGCGGCAGGATTGGCACGCTGTCGATCCAGGCAATCAGCGCCGGCGTGAAGCCGAGCCCAGCGACACGGTCCCAATGCAGCGCATGCATGTCGAAGGTGTGCGGATGCAGCGTGGCGCTCAGGCTCAATGCCGACTGCGGCACGAGCATGAACAGCAGCGTCAGCGCAGCCAGCCAGCGCAGGCGAATCTCGAGCGGATCCTGGCGCGCCTCTCGCCGCAACAGCCGCACCAACGTCGCGATCGTCGACGGAATGGCCAAGGTGCCCGCCAGAAAGAGAATGATCTCGTAGGCGCGCGGCTGCGGCCAGATCGCGGGCCTAGTCTCGGGCAGGGTGAACCAGGCCAGGGCCACCATTGCCGCCCAGCCGACCATCACGGCGCGCTGCAAGTGCGGCTTGGGCGCCGAGCACCAGAAGAGCAGCACTAAGACCAGGGAGTAGGCTTGGAAAGCGAGGAAGAAATCCCGCGCCGAGGTTTCGCCGATGGCGACGATGAAAGCCTGCCCCGGCCAGGTGTTCAGCCCGAGCGCCGCGCCGATCAACAGGCCGGTTGCACAGACGAGGAACACGGCGGCAGCGATGCGTGAGTCGCGCGCGACAGGATCGCTCATGGGTGCCAAGCGATGCGCGCCCGATCGATAGTCCATCGCGGCGTGGCTGGCGGGTAGGGACGACACGGCTGAGGTAGCTTTCATAGGTGGCGCCAGTGTCGTCCGTCCGACTCCGGCGCTCCAAAATGAAAAGGCCGCCCAAAGGCGGCCACTTGGAGGTATCGGGCGAGATCAGCCGCGGCAGGAGCCTGGCATCCACCTGATCGGCGAACCCGAGCAGACCCAGGTGGTGATGGCGCCGCTGACGATCGTCGGCGTCAGGTTGACCGACGTGTCGTTGGCCGCATCGATAGCACCGGTCACGGTCACCATGCCCGAGGCGGTCACGTCCAGACTCGTGGCGTACTTCGTCGCGAGGAAGCCGGTGGCGCAGGTAGTCGAGGTAGTCGGAAGGCCGGTCGACTGAACGATCTCGGAGACGCAGGTGCGCGCGCTGCTGGCTGCCAACACGATTTCCGACGCCTTCGCGCGTTTCGTGTAGTCAATGTAAGCCGGCAGGGCAACCGCGGCCAGGATGCCGATGATCGCCACGACGATCATCAACTCGATGAGGGTGAAGCCCTTCTGGGCAGAACGCTGGATACGCTGGAAACGATTCATGGACAAGACTCCTGGGCGGGTGAAGAAGGGGAGGACACCCCCCACGAATGCAGGGGACGTGCCAGGGCCGAAATCCGCGCTTCGCGTGCATTTGCACACAACGGCTGACAGGCTTGGTCGCTTCGTCGTGGAACCGGGGGCCCCCCGGGGCCGCATGTGACCAGTTTGGTCACCCTGCCGGAGCGCCTCAACCCAGGCCGATCACCTGTCCGGCGGACAGCGCGGCCACGCTGTGAGGGCTGCCGGCAGCGGCGATTTCGGCCATCACCGCCTGCACCTCACCAGGCTTGATGTGTGTGATCAGCACGCGCGTCGGCCTGCTCAGGTGCTGCAACTCCACCGCCAGCAGCGAAGGACACAGGTGCTTGCTGACGCGCGCCAGCATCAACTCGTCGTCGCCGAAAGCAGTTTCGATGACCAGCGTGTCGATGGCCATGCTGGCGAGGCGCTCCCACAGCGCAGGGTTCGGCCCGGTGTCACCGGTGTAGACCCAGGCGCCACGCGCGGGAAGCGCCCGGTTGCTCACCGCGTAGCCCACCGCCGGCACGGTGTGCGATGCCGGCAGCACTTCGATGCGGCGCGCGCCGAGTTCGATGACCTGACCGACCTGCACCGCCTCGAGCGCCAGTACGGGGTGTTCGACGCTGGGCAACCGCGTGAAGTCAGGCCAGATCACGCCGTTCAGCACATGCGTGCGCAGCGCGGCGATCGTCTCGGCCAGCGCATGGACGCGGATCGCCGGGCGCGCGGCGGCGTGGCGGCGGCGCGTCACGCTATCGGCCAACAGGCCGATGGCCAGCACATGGTCCAGGTGCGAGTGGCTGACGAAGATGTGGTCGATGCCGATCATCTCGTCTAGCGTCAGGTCGCCCACCCCGGTGCCGGCATCGATGAGCACGTCGTCGTCGAGCAGGAATGCGGTGGTGCGCGACCCCGCGGCGATCGATCCGGAACACCCGAGAACTCGAATTTGCATTGGCGGGCCAGAGAGCAGGCGCCGATGCTGAACCTCAACCACGAAGCAATCAAGCAATTTGGGCGCAATCCCGCGGCCGACACTGCCCCATCAAGCGGATGTTCACGCCCCGCGTGACATCCGCCCCGCCGCGTTGACCGGCGAGCTTCGCTCGTCCGGTCCAACGCGGCGAGATAGACCGGCGCGCAGCGTCCGGTCTATCGGAAGATGAACTGCATCTGCGTGCCCGCCAGCTCGATCACGTCGCCGTTGCGCAGCGGAATCGACTCGCCGGTGAGCGGAATGCCGTTCACGCTCGGCCTGGCCGTGCCTTCGACATGCGAAAACGCATACCCTGTCGGCCGCTTCGTGATGGACGCCACCTGCACCCCGGGTTTGCCCACCGTGGTCACCACCTTGGTCAGCGTCACCTCGCGCCCGGCGGCCGCGCCGTTGAGCACCTTGATCAGCGCCGGCTGAACTGGTGCCGGCGGCTGCAGCGCGCCGAAGCCCGAGAGCGCGCGTGCCTCGGCGCCCAGCGGCGTCATCGCGCCGGGCCGCATGATCATCGTCTTTTCGTAGTCGCCGGCGTCGTCGATCAGGAACTTGATCTTGTACTTGCCGATCTCCACCGTGTCGTTGTGCTGGAGCAGTTGCTTCTTGATCGCCTTGCCGTTGATGTAGGTGCCGTTGGTGCTGTTGAGGTCTTCGATGAAGACGTCGCCGCCCACCA
>JANNQO010000355.1:0-2155 GCA_031400795.1 Rubrivivax sp.
GCGCTGCTGTCGCGCGCCACGGTGCATGTGCTGCAACCGCTGACGGACGAAGACCTGGCCGCGCTGATCGAGCGCGCCCGCGCGATGCTGCAAGCACCGCCGATGACCGCAGCGGCGCAAGCCCAACTCATCGCCTGGGCCGACGGCGACGCGCGGCGCCTGCTCAACGCCTACGAACGCCTGGCTGAGACCACGGCCGCCGAGATCGACGAAGCCGCCTTGCAACGCACGCTGGGCGAGATGCTGCGCCGCTACGACAAGGGCGGCGACCAGTTCTACGACTCGATCAGCGCGTTGCACAAGAGCGTGCGCGGCTCCGATCCCGACGCGGCGCTGTACTGGCTGGTGCGCATGCTCGACGGCGGCGCCGACCCGCGCTACATCGCGCGGCGCATGGTGCGCATGGCCAGCGAAGACATCGGCCTGGCCGACCCACGCGCGCTGCGCATGACGCTGGATGCAGCCGAGGTTTACGAGCGGCTGGGCTCACCGGAAGGCGAACTGGCCATCGCACAAGCCATCGTCTACCTCGCGATGGCACCGAAGTCGAACGCGCTGTACACCGCCTACGGTGCTGCGCGCACCTTCGTCAAGCAAGACATCACCCGGCCGGTGCCGATGCACCTGCGCAACGCACCGACGAAGCTGATGAAGCAGTTCGGCCACGGCAGCGGCTACCGCTACGCGCACGACGAGGCCGATGGCTTCGCGGCGGGCGTTCGCTACCTGCCCGAGGGCATGCCCGACATCGTCTTCTACGAGCCCCTGCCGCGCGGCCTGGAGCTGCGCATCGGCGAGCGGCTGGCCGAACTGCGCGCGATGAACGCAAACGCAACAACGCCGCGCGAATAGCGCCCGAAACGCCGCTTCCCTGGCAGGGGGTAACCACGGCCCTGTTCCTGCAATCGCGCTCCTAGAATGAAATCGGATCAGGAGAACACCCCGCGATGGAAACCTTCTTCCAGCAGATCATCAACGGTCTGGTGCTGGGCAGCATGTACGCACTCGTGGCGCTGGGCTACACGATGGTGTACGGCATCATCAACCTCATCAACTTCGCGCATGGCGAGGTGCTGATGGTCGGCGCGCTGGTGTCGTGGACCGTGGTCAGCGCACTCGCCGAATCAGGCATGCCTGGCTGGCTGATGATGTTGATCTCGGTGATCTGCGCGATCGTCATCTGCGCGGCGCTGAACTTCACGATCGAGAAGCTCGCCTACCGGCCGTTGCGCAGCGCACCACGGCTGGCGCCGCTGATCACCGCAATGGGCATGAGCCTGCTGCTGCAGACGCTGGCGATGATCGTCTGGAAGCCCAACCCGAAGCCGTACCCGATCCTGTTGCCCAACGATCCGATCAACCTCGGCGGGCCGGTGATCAGCGTCGTGCAATGCCTGATCCTCGGCTTGACGGTGGTCATCCTCGCGTCGCTGATGTACCTGGTGAACCGCACCAAGCTCGGCCGCGCGATGCGCGCCACGGCAGAGAACCCGCGCGTGGCGGCGCTGATGGGCGTGCGGCCCGACATGGTGATCTCGGCGACCTTCATCATCGGCGCGGTGCTGGCCGCGGTGGCCGGAGTGATGTGGGCGGCCAACTACGGCACCGTGCAGCATTCAATGGGTTTCCTGCCCGGGCTGAAGGCCTTCACGGCGGCGGTGCTGGGCGGCATCGGCAACCTGGGCGGCGCGGTGGTCGGCGGTGTGCTGCTCGGCCTGGTCGAAGCGCTCGGCGCGGGGTATTTGGGCGCGCTCACCGGCGGGGTGCTGGGCAGTCACTACGCCGACATTTTCGCCTTCGTCGCGCTGATCCTCGTGCTCACGCTGCGGCCGTCGGGGTTGCTCGGCGAGCGTGTGGCGGACCGGGCTTGAGGGGGCGCAACATGATGAAGAACAAACTGCTGCTCTTCGTGGTCTGCGCGATCGCGCTGTTCGCTATGCCGCTGGTGGCTCAGCAATTCGGCCAGGGCTACGTGCGCATCATGGCGCTGGCGCTGCTGTACGTGCTGCTGGCGCTGGGCCTGAACATCGTCGTCGGCTACGCGGGCCTGCTCGACCTCGGCTTCGTCGCCTTCTACGCCGTGGGCGCCTACATGTACGCGCTGCTCGCGTCGCCGCACCTGTTCGAAACCTTCCCGTGGATCGCCGAGCTCTTC
>JANNQO010000356.1:0-9514 GCA_031400795.1 Rubrivivax sp.
CTGACCGACTTCTGCCCGCTGTATACGCAGGGCGGGGCCGAGGGCGTGATCAGCCAATTCGACAAGGACGATGTCGAAGCCATTGGCCTGGTGAAGTTCGACTTCCTGGGCCTGACCACCCTGACCATCCTCGACTGGGCCGAGCGCTATATCCGCGAGCTGCACCCGGAACTGGCGGACTTCAGTTGCGCGCGCTTGGGGCTTGGCGACGCCGCCGCCTACGAAGTGTTCAAGAAAGCCAACACGGTCGCGGTCTTCCAGTTCGAATCGCGCGGCATGCGCGACATGCTGATCGGCGCCAAGCCCGACCGCTTCGACGACATCATCGCGCTGGTGTCGCTGTACCGGCCGGGTCCGATGGAACTGATTCCCAGCTTCATCGAGCGCAAGCACGGCCGCGAACGCGTCACCTACCCCGACCCGCGGGTGGAATCGATCCTCTCCGAGACCTACGGCATCATGGTCTACCAGGAACAGGTGATGCAGATGGCGCAGATCGTCGGCGGCTATTCGCTGGGCGGCGCCGACCTGCTGCGCCGCGCGATGGGCAAGAAAAAAGCCGAAGAGATGGCGCAGCAGCGCCAGATCTTCCGCGACGGCGCGGCGCGCCAGGACATCACGCAGGCCAAGGCCGACGAGGTGTTCGACCTGATGGAGAAGTTCGCCGGTTATGGCTTCAACAAGAGCCATGCCGCCGCCTACTCGGTGCTGGCGTACCACACGGCCTGGCTGAAGGTGCATTGCACGGCCGAGTTCTACGCCGCCAACATGACGGTCGAACTCGACAGCACCGACAAGCTGAAGCTGCTGCTGGCCGATGCGCAGCTGTTCGGCATCGCCTTCGATGCGCCCGACATCAACCAGGGCACGCATGCGTTCGAGCCGATCGACGACAAGCGCCTGCGCTACGGGCTGGGCGCGGTGAAGGGCACCGGGCAGAGCGCGATCGGAGCCATCGTCGCGGCGCGCGACGGCAGCAGCGGTGGCGGCGGTGGGCCGTTCCACAGCCTGTTCGATTTCTGCGCACGCGTGGACCGCAAGGCGGTGAACAAGCGCGCGGTGGAAGCGCTGGTCAAGGCCGGCGCTTTCGATGCGCTGAACAGCGACCGCGCCGCGCTGCTGGCCAGCGTCGGCCTGGCCTTCGATTGGGCGGAGACGCAGGCGGCCAACGCGCTGCAAGGCGGCCTGTTCGATTTCGGCCCCGACGATCACGACGCGCATGGTTCGTCGACCCAGGAGCCTTCGCTCGTGGTCACGGAACCGTGGAGCGTGCGCGAGCGGCTGATGCAGGAAAAGGCGGCGATCGGCTTCTACCTGTCGGGCCACCTTTTCGACACCTTTGCAGACGAGGTGCGGCGCTTCGTTCGCAGCCCGATCGCGCACCTCGCCGACAGCCGCGAGCCGCAGCTCGTGGCGGGCATCGTCAGCGAGCTGCGCTTCGTACTCGGCCAGCGCGGCCGCGTAGCGATCTTCAAACTCGACGACGGCAGCGAGAGCATCGAAGCGGTGGCTGGCGAAGAGCTGCTCGACGCGCACCGCGCGCTGCTCGCCGAGGACGAGTTGCTGATCGTGCAGGGCAAGGCGCAGCAAGACCGCTTCAGCGGCGGCCTGCGGCTGAGCGTGCAGAACCTGTGGGGATTGCCGGCGGCGCGTGCGCGCTTCGGCCGCCATCTGGCGGTGGACGTGCACACCAGCGTGCCGCCGGTGGCCGACGTGCTGAAGACCTGGCCCCCCAGGCGTGTGGAGACCGATGAAGGCGCCACGCAACAAGGCCTGTCGATCCGCCTGCACTTGAAGCGCCGCGACGCCGAGGCGCAGATCGACCTCGGCGACGAAGCGCGTTTCTGGCCTTGCGACGAAGCGCTGGCACGCTGGCGCGGCGTGGCTCACGGGGGTGCGCGCATCGTGTACGAGTGAAAGCGAATGTGAAGGCGAGCGCTGGCCGACAACCGCGCTGAAGGCATTCGCGTTGCACAGGGGTTGCACAACCTTCAGGAGCCCCGTGATGCGAACAGCCGCATGTCTTCTCGCTGCCACCCTCGGCCTGGCTATCGTGGGCAGTGCCCAGGCCGCCGCCGATGTGGGAGTCTCGATCTCGATCAGCCAGCCCGGTGTCTACGGCCGTGTCGATATCGGTCGCTTCCCGCAACCTGCGCTGTACGTTCAGCAGCCGGTACTGGTCCGTCAGGTGATGGTGCCGCAGCCCGTGCAGCCGGCTTACTTGTGGGTGCCGCCGGGCCACCGCAAGAACTGGCGCCAGCACTGCGGCCGATACGGCGCCTGCGGCACGCCGGTCTACTTCGTCCACGATGATTGGTATCGCGACCATGTCACACCGCACAAGCATGGCGACAGGCGCGGCGACCGGCGCGACGACTGGCGTGGCCCTCACGGCAAGGGCCACGGCAAGCACGACTGAGCCCATCATTTCAGACGTTGCCGCGGCTAAAGTCGCGGCATGTACGACACCCCTCTCACCGGCCTCGTTCTCGGTGGCGGGGGCGCCCGTGCGGCCTACCAGGTGGGCGTGCTGCGGGCCATCGCCGAGTTGCGCCGCGAGCATGCCAGTGACACGGCGCGCCGGCGCAACCCGTTCGGCGTGATCTGCGGCACCTCGGCCGGCGCCATCAATGCTGCGGCGCTGGCCTGTGCCGCCGATTCGTTCGATCGCGGCGTCGATGCGATCAGCGAGGTCTGGCAGAACTTCCGTGCCGAGCAGGTCTATCGCTCGGATTCGCTCGGTGTGATCCGCACCGGCGCGCAATGGATCACGATGGTCTCGGTGGGCTGGGTCATTGCGCGCTGGCGCCGTGCGCGGCCGCGTTCGTTGCTCGATAACGCGCCGCTGGCTGAACTGCTCGAACGACTCGTGCCGCTGGAGCGGCTGCCCGAGATGTTCGCCAAGCGCCACTTGCAGGCGCTGGCGGTGAACGCGTCGAGCTACACCTCGGGCGAACACTTCACGTTCTTCGAAGCGGCCGGCAACGTCCAGCCGTGGATGCGCCAGCAGCGCATCGCCCTGCCCACGCGGTTGACGCACAGGCACCTGCTCGCGTCGTCGGCGATCCCCTTCATTTTTCCCGCCGTCGAGCTCGGGTATGACGACGAACTCGGGTGGTACGGCGACGGCTCGATGCGCCAGACCGCGCCGCTGTCACCGGCGATCCACCTCGGCGCGCAGCGCGTGCTGATCATTGGTGCCGGGCGCATGAACGAGCCCGCCGGCCAGCACCGCAACAGCGGCTACCCGAACCTGGCGACGATCGCCGGGCACGCGATGTCCAGCATCTTTCTCGATGCGCTGGCCACCGACATCGAACGCCTGCACCGCATCAACCGCACGCTGGCACTGCTGCCCGAAGAAGCGCGGTTGGGCACGCCGTTGCGTGAGATGCAGGCGCTGGTGATTGCGCCGTCGCAGCGTCTGGACGACATCGCCGCGCGCCACCAGGGCGCGCTGCCGGCGCCGGTGCGCGCGCTGTTGCGCGGCGTCGGCGTCAGCGGCCAGGGCAGCGACGCGCGCGGCGCCGCGCTGGCCAGCTATTTGCTGTTCGAGCAGGACTACACGCGCGAGCTGATGGCGCTGGGCGAAGCCGACGTGCAAGCGCGGCGCGACGAGGTGCTGCATTTCTTTCGCTGGGACACCCGGCGCGCCGCGGGTTGATGCGCGCTCAGTTTTTCGACTTCTTCGCTGACTTCTCGGCCACCGCCGCTGGCTTCTCGTAGCCCGCGCCGCCCACGGTCAGCCCGCCTTGCGAGAAGCGCGCGGCGTTGCCGGGGCCGATGCCGCCGACGCGGTCGACCAGGTCGGTCCAGTCCTTGAAGCTGCCGGCCTTGCGCGCGTCGAGGATGCGCGTCGACAGGCCCGGGCCGATGCCCTTGACCGATTCGAGTTCGGCCTGTGAGGCCTTGTTGGCGTCCGTCGCGGCAGCGGCGTGCAGCGCGAAAGCGGCCAGGGCGAGTGCGGTGAGGATGTTGCGGAACATGAGCTTCTCCTTGAGGTTGAGGCCCGCTGCGATGTGCAGCGGGTGAAGCCATTCTTCGAAACTCCGCCTGTCGCGTCATTCCCACCGAGGGGTTGATCGGTGGGGGCCCCCGGACGGGGGATCAGCGGTCCAGCGCCGCACGCGCCGCGGCCAGCACCGCGCCCCGCGAAGGCCAGCCGCCGTCGCCCTGCACGAGGCGCACCGAGGGCCCCCAGGCGCGCCACTGCGCCGCGTCCGTTGGCCCCAGCACCGACACCAGCGGCGCGGCCACGGCAGCAGCGAGGTGCCCAGGCCCGGTGTCGTTGCTGATCATCAGCGCGGCACGCGCGAGCAGTGCTGCGTAGACGCCGAGATTCACGCCTTCCAGCCGCAGGCAGCCTGCGAACTGCGTGGCCGCCTGCGTCTCTTCGCCAGGACCGGGGCAGACGACCACCGGCAGACCGAGCGCCGTCAACGCCTCGCCGGCAAAGGCCGCGAACTCCGGCCAGGTCTTGTCCTGCCCGGCGAAGGTGCCGCCGGCGAAGGGGCAGATCACGACGTAGCGCTCTCCAGAGAGCTGATGCTCGCGCAGCAGCGCATCGGCCGCGGCCTCGTGCTGCGGCGCGTGCTGCAACTCGATGCGCTCGGGCAGCGGCGCATCGGTACCGAGCAAGGCGCTGCCGAGGTGCCAGTAGACCTCGAGTTCATGCCGGCCCGGCTGATGGAGCCGGGCCACGCTGCGCGAGAGCAGCCAGCCACGCGCCTCGCGCGCATGGCCGATCGCGCGCAGCCCGGCCAGCCGCATGTCCAGCGCGCTCGAGAACGAATACGGAAACGCCACTGCGTTCAGGCGCCGGTCGAAGTCGGCATCGACGCGCCGTGCGTCGTCGCGCATCGAGCGCAGCAGCCGCACCCGATCGCCGAGCGTCTTCGGCAGCACCTGCACCGGCCAGCCATGTCCGGCCAGCAGATCGCGTGCCCAGCCCTTGCCGACCAGGCGCAGCTCGTAGCCCGCATCGGCGAGCCGTCGCAGCGTGGGCAGGCCCAGCGTCACGTCGCCGACCCAGTTGCGCAAGCGCACGATCAGCGGTCGGGGCAGGCTCTGCATGGTGGAGATAATGCCCCATGGCCCCTGCATTGCCGACCTCGACGCTGATCACCGGTCTTCACGACCGACTGCTCGCCCACCCCGGCTGGCCGCAGCAGGAGCCCCCGCCCGGCGACGACGAGGTGCTGGTTTGGGCGCAGGCCAACCACCGCTTCAACAGCCTGCTGTGGGGCGAAGAAGACCTGGCGCGGCGCACACAGGTGGCCGATGCCGAGATCGTGGCCAACAAACGCGCCATCGACCGCCACAACCAGGCGCGCAACGATGCCACCGAACGCATCGATGAGCTGCTGCTGGTGCGCCTGCGTCTGGTCGACGAGGCCTCGGCACGCAGCGATGCCCCGCGCTCGACCGTTAGCCCGGCCTCGCGGCTGAACAGCGAAACCGCCGGCAGCATGATCGACCGGCTGGCCATCCTCGGGCTGAAGCTGCACGCGATGCGCGCGCAGACTGAGCGGCAAGACGTCGACGAGGCGCATCGCGAATCGAGCCGTGCCAAGCTGGCGCGATTGCTCGAGCAACGCATCGATCTCGCAGCCTGCCTGGATGCGCTGCTCGCCGACGCGCAAACCGGCCGCGCGCACTTCAAGGTCTACCGGCAGTTCAAGATGTACAACGACCCGCGCTTCAACCCGGCGCTGGTGCAAGAGCGCCTCCGCCAGCGTTGATGGCGAACCCCGGGCCGATGCAGCTGTTGATCGTCAAGACCTCGTCGATGGGCGACGTGGTGCATGCCTTGCCGGCGGTGAGCGACCTGCTCGCGAATTGCCCCGGCGTGCAGATCGATTGGCTGGTGGAGACTCCGTTCGCCGCGATCCCGCGCATGCATGCCGGGGTGCGCGAGGTGCTGCCGCTGGCCTGGCGCAAGTGGCGCCGCGCGCTGCTGCAGGGCACCACCTGGCGGGCGATGCACCGGCTGCGCTCTGAGCTGCGCGAGCAGCGCTACGACCTGGTGATCGATCTGCAGGGCTTGCTGAAAAGCGCGCTGTGGGGTCTGCAGGCGCGCGGCCCGCTGGTCGGCTACGACAGCCACAGCGCGCGCGAAGGCGCAGCGTCGATGTTCTACGCGCGCAGCTGCGCCGTGCCGCGCGATCTGCATGCGGTGCAGCGCTGCCGCCAGCTCGCGGCGATGCAACTCGGCTACCCGCTGCCGCGCAGCGCGCCGGATTTCGGGCTCGAGGTGCCTGAGCACCAATGGCCCACGCCGGCGGCCTATGCCGTGCTGATCCCGAACGCCAGCCGGGCCGAAAAGCTCTGGCCCGAAGCGCGTTGGGTGGCGGTGGGCCGCAAGCTGCGCGCCAGCGGCCTGACGCCGGTGGTGCTGTGGGGCAGCGAGGCCGAGCAGACGATGGCCGAGCGCATCGCCGCCGATTGCGGCGGCAGCGTGCCGCCGTTTCTGAAGGTGGGCGAGATGGCCGCCGTGCTCTCCGGAGCGCAGCAGGTGGTGGGGCTGGACACCGGCTTTTCGCACCTGGCCGCCGCGCTCGGCCGGCCGACCATCGGCATCTACTGCGACCACGATCCGGGCCTCGCCGGCATCAACGGGCCGGGGTGGGTGGCCAGCGTCGGCGGCAAGGGCCAGGTGCCCAAGCTGCCCGAGGTGATCGGTTTGCTCGACAAGCACCTGCTGCTCGCACCGCCGCGGCGTTGACGCGCTGCGGGCTACTGTTCTTCGATGCGCAACGGCGGGTAGCTGTCCCAGCTCAGGCAGCCCGGGCATTGCCAGAAGTAGTGCTGGGCTTCGAAGCCGCAGGCCGCGCAGCGGTAGCGGTGCTGCAACTGGGCGCTGTGGCGCACCGCGGCGCGCAGCCCGGAGAGCGCGGATGCCGGCCATGCTGCCGGTGCTTCGGCCAGCAATTCGGCAGCGGCCGACAAGGTCGGACGTTGTTCGAGCTGGCGGGTGATGCGTTGCAGCCGCGCTGCGGGCTCGCCGCTGGGGCCGCCGTCGAGCAGCGCCAGCGCCAGCGCCAGATCGCTGCCGGGTTGACGTTCGAACTGAGCGACCAGTGTCTGCCGTGCCGCGTCGGCGCAGCCGGCCCGGATCGCGGCGCTGGCGTAGTCCTGCGCCACCAGCAGGAAGGCCGCGGGCTGCTCGGCACGCAGCCGGTCCCAGGTGCCGAGTGCCTTCGCGAACTCGCCCGCCCGGGCCAGCCGCGTGCCGGCCAGCACCCATGGCCGTGCGGCCCGCGGCGCGATCGCCTGCGCGCGCGCCAGCGCCTCGTCGGCGGCCGCGCTGTCGCCGCGCGCATCGGCCTCTTCGGCCAGCTCGCACAGGTGGTGCGCCAGCCGCTGGCTGAAGTCGCCGCGGCCGGCGCGTTCGAGTGCCGCGGCGGCCTCGGCGGCCTGC
The DNA here is from genome assembly GCA_031400795.1 of Rubrivivax sp. Lineage (GTDB taxonomy): Bacteria > Pseudomonadota > Gammaproteobacteria > Burkholderiales > Burkholderiaceae_C > Rubrivivax. The sequence continues at coordinate 7,421 of JANNQO010000356.1, forward strand.
TTCCAGTCGCGCGCGCGTTCGTGCAGTGTGAGCAGCGCGAGCTGCGCTTCGGCGTCGTAGGGGGTGCCGAGCAAGGCGCGCCAGGCTTCTTCAGCGCGGTCGAACAGCCCGGCCTTCATGAAGTCCTGCGCCAGTGCCTGCTGGGCACGCGTGCGCTCGGTCTGCTTGAGGTCGGCGCGCTGCAACAGGTGTTGGTGCACACGCACGGCGCGATCGAAATCGCCACGCCGGCGGAACAGGTTGCCCAAAGCGAAGTGCAGCTCGGCGGTGTCGGGGTCGCTCTGCACCGCTTCGATGAAGGCGTCGATGGCGGCGTCCTGCTGTTCGTTGAGCAGCAGGTTCAGCCCCTTGAAATAGGCGCGCGGGGCGTCACGGCTGTCGTTGCGAAACTGGCGCAGGTCGAAGCGCGAGGCCAGCCAGCCGAGCGCAAACGCCAGTGGCAGGCCGAGCAGCAGCCACTGGATGTCGAAATCCATCATCGCGCGGCGATCACAGCAGCTCGCGCGTCGGCACCGTGGCCACCGGCGGGGCTGCGGGCGGCGTGGGCAGTTGGGCGAGCCGGGCGGCCCGGCGCTGGCGCCACCAGCCGGGCACCATCGCCATCACGCCCAGTGCACAACCGGCAGCGAACGCCGCCAGCACGACGATCACCATCGGCGCGTTCCACTGCACGCCGAAGAACCAGTGCACCGTCGTGAGCTGCTGGTTGTTCAGCGCGAACGCGAACAACGTGAAGAAGATGAAGCCGCGCAGCAGCCAGACGAGAACGCGCATTGCGCGCGGATTCTAGGAGTCAGTCGTCGGCCGCCTGATGCCGATCGACCGCCTCGCGCAGCGCCTTGCCGGGCTTGAAATGTGGCACCAGCTTCTCCGGCACCATCACCTGCGCGCCGCTGCGTGGGTTGCGGCCCACGCGCGGCGGACGACGTGTGATCGAGAAGCTGCCGAAGCCGCGAATCTCGATGCGGTGGCCACGCGCCAGAGCGTCGGCCATCGCGTCGAGCATGGTCTTCACCGCGAACTCGGTGTCGCGCTGCGTGAGCTGCGAAAAGCGGTCGGCCAGTCGGGCAACGAGGTCGGAGCGGGTCATGGCGGCGGCATGAAGACCCGGCCCGGCAGCGTGCCGGGCCGGGCCGAACGAGAGGCTTACTCTTTCTGGTTGTCGAGCTTGGCGCGCAGCAGTGCGCCCAGGCTCGTCGTGCCGGCGTTCTCGCGCTCGTTGCTCTGGCTCAGGCGTTGCATCGCTTCTTGCTGGTCGGCGCTGTCCTTGGCCTTGATCGACAACTGGATCGAACGCATCTTGCGATCGACGTTGACGATCATCACCGAGACATCGTCGCCTTCCTTGAGCACGTTGCGCGCGTCTTCCACGCGGTCGCGGCTGATCTCGCTGGCGCGCAGGTAGCCGGTCACGTCATCGTTCAACTGAATTTCGGCGCCGCGCGGGTCGACCGACTTGACCTTGCCGGTAACGATCACACCGCGGTCGTTGAGGGTCGTGAAGCTGGTGAACGGATCGACGTCGAGCTGCTTGATGCCCAGGGAGATGCGCTCGCGCTCGACATCGATGGCCAGCACCAGCGCTTCGACTTCCTGGCCCTTCTTGTAGTTGCGCACCGCGCTCTCGCCCGGCTCGTGCCAGGACAGATCCGACAGGTGCACCAGGCCGTCGATGCCGGCGGCCAGGCCGACGAAGACACCGAAGTCGGTGATCGACTTGACCGGGCCCTTGACCTTGTCGCCACGCTTGAAGTTGCTGGAGAACTCTTCCCAGGGATTGGCCTTGCACTGCTTCATGCCGAGGCTGATGCGGCGCTTGTCCTCGTCGATCTCGAGCACCATCACCTCGACCTCTTCACCCAAGGTCACGACCTTGGACGGTGCGACGTTCTTGTTCGTCCAGTCCATCTCGGAGACGTGCACCAGGCCTTCGATGCCCGGCTCAATCTCCACGAACGCGCCGTAGTCGGCGATATTGGTGACCTTGCCGAACAAGCGCGTGCCGGTCGGGTAGCGGCGTGCCACGCCATGCCACGGGTCGTCGCCGAGCTGCTTGATGCCGAGGGAGACGCGGTTCTTCTCGGCGTCGAACTT
>JANNQO010000357.1:0-7350 GCA_031400795.1 Rubrivivax sp.
CGAGCTTGCCTCGCGCGTACTGGTGAAGGCTCGCGTTCATGCCAAACCGGAGCTGGTCGGAGGCACCGCGCGGGACCCAGGTCTTGAGCAGGCACCTGTCGACCAGCGTCTGGAGCACGTCGGCCGTCCAGGGGGCCTCGGGCCACGCGGCCAGATCCAGCACCTCCTCGGCCGCCTCGAGCGCGAAGCCTCCCTCGAACACCGAGATCTGCGCCAGCGCCGATTGCTCCACCGGTGACAGCAGCTCCCACGACCAATCCAGCGCCGCGCGCAGCGTCGCCTGGCGGTCGTGGCGGCCCAGCCGCACCGCCAGCAGCTTGAAGCGATCGCCCATGCGATGAAGCAGCGTGCGCGGCGCCATCACACGTCCGCGTGCGGCGGCCAGTTCGATGGCCAGCGGCAGCCGGTCGAGCAGATCCATCAGCGGTACCAACGCGGCTTCGTCGTCAGCGCCGAACTCGCCTTTCACACCGGCAGCGCGCACGCGCAGGCGAAACATCGCCACCGCTTCGCTGCTGTGCAGCGGGTCCAGCACCATCACCTGCTCGCCCACCAGGCCCAGCAGCTCGCGGCTGGTGGCGATGAAATGCGCTTCAGGCGCGCGCTCGAGCCACACACCCAGCGTCGCTTCGGCATGGCGCGCCACCTGCTCGAAGTTGTCGAGGATCACGAGGCATGCGCCGCGCCCCGCGAGAGCGGCGCCGAGCTGCTGCACGGGATCAGCCCGGCCCAGCGGCACCGCCAGGCCCTGCGCCACCGCGTGCACGATGCCATCCACGCTGCGCGCCGCCGACAGATCGCAGAACCAGGCGCCGCCGGGGTAGTCGCCCAGCCAGGCTCGTGCGTAGCGCTGCGCCAGGCGCGTCTTGCCGATACCGCCCAGGCCAAGCAAGGTGACCAGGCGCGCGCCGGCGTCGAAGTGCTCCGCTATGGCACGCAGCGCCTCGCTCCGGCCGACAAAGGCGTCGCGCTCGGCGGGCAGGTTGTGCGGCAGCTCGCGCGCCGGCGTCCACAGCCCGTCGACGAGCGTGACCCGGTAGGCCTTGGCCGAATCGGCCGGCGGCTCGAACGGCGCACGGTCGTCGCCGATCTCGAACAGCTCCATCGGCTCGGCCAGGCCCTTCAGTCGCCAGTGGCCGTGCGACACGCTGCGCGGCGCGCTCGCGCCGAGCGCCTGCATCGCATCGCCGCTGAGCAGCGTCTGCCCGCCTTCGGCCGCCGACATCACACGGGCCGCCGCCGGCAGCGCCAGCCCGTCCACCTCGAAAGGCGTGGCGCCGCGCGCCTTGTCGTCGGCCGGGTTCTCGCGCAGGCTGACCGGCCCCACATGCACACCGACGCGAGCCTTCAGCGGCGGGCTCAGTGACGCCAGTGCCCCGTGGTACGCCAGCGCGAAGCCCACCGCATCGGCCGCGCTCTCGAAGAGCAACAGGAAGCCGTCGCTGCGGCCGACCTCGGTGGCACGCCAGTGCCGCATCAGCTCGCGCGCGGCCTGGTCATGCGCCGCCCACAGCGGGCCCATCACGGCGTCGCCCAGGCGCTCGCCCAGCTGCGTGCTGTCGACCACGTCAGTGAACAGCAGCGCGAGGGTTCGAGTCATGCCGCGATCGTGCTTGCGAGACCGCCGCAACACAAGAGGGCGGCGGGCGGGCGCATGCCGCCGCCCATCGAATCAGCGGCCGGCCTCGCGGATCAGCTCGAGTTCGCGACCGCGCGCCAGCGCGGGCGTGAAGGGCCGGCCGCGGCAGTCGTGCAGCACATCGGCGGCGGTGAGTGCCGGCTCGGTCAACCTGAGCCCCGCCGCCACCGCTTTGGCATGGCTCACATCCATCAACCCACTGCGCGGGCTGCCGGCGGGGCGGAACAGCGGCATTTCGGCGGCACCCAGGCCTTCGCGCTGCAAACGATCCGCCGGCATCCAGACGAGGTGCCGCGCACCGAGCAAGGCCATGAAATCGCGCCAGGCCAGGCGCGGCCCGCTGAGGTTGAAGACGCCGCCCAGATCGCTCTCGAGCACAGTGACCACAAAGCGCGCCAGGTCGCGCACGTCGACGACCTGCAGCGGATCGCTGCCATCGCCCGGCGCGAGCATCGCTGCACCGTCGTGCGAACGCAGCGCGCGCTGCGCCCATTCGCTGTAGCGCTGCCAGGGGTCGCCCGGGCCCACCACCACCTGCGGGCGCAGCAGCGTTGCGGCAGCACCGTAGCGGCCCTGCAGCAAGGCTTCGCAAGCCACCTTCAGCGGCCCGTAGGTCTGGCCGTTCACCTCGTGAACATCGTCGGCTGCGGGGTTTTCCACCGGGAACGATTCGTCCACCGGTCCGTGGTCCGGGTCGCCGTACACCATCACCGCGCTGATGAACAGGTAGCGTGCGACGCGGCCGTGCAGCAACTCGGCGCTGGCGCGCACCTGCGCCGGCGTGTAGCCGCTCACGTCGACGCAAGCGTCCCAGCGCAGGCCGGCCAGCGCGGCCAGGCCCGGCGTGCCGGCGTCACGATCACCGCGCAGCCGCAGCACCGGCGCAGGCAGTGCATCGGCCGACACGCCGCGGTTGAACACGCTCACGCCATGCCCGGCCGCGAGCAAGGCTTGCACGATGTGGCCACCGATGAAATGCGTGCCGCCCAGCACGAGGACTTTCATGCGCCGATTCTGCTGCCGGCGCTGCTCGCGCCACAAGACCAAGCTCGAGTCTGCTCTTGTCGGTTAAAACCGTGCTCATGCAAAACGCCACGTCAGCCCCGCGCGTGGCCGTGATCGGTGCCGGCCCGGCGGGCCTGGCCGCTGCCGAGGTGCTGGCCGCGGATGGCGCCGAGGTACACGTGTTCGACGCGATGCCATCGGCCGGGCGCAAGTTCCTGCTCGCCGGGCGCGGTGGCTTGAATCTGACGCATGCCGAGCCGCTGGAAGCCTTTCTCGCGCGCTACGGCGCGGCACAGCAGTGGATAGGAGAGATGGTGCGCACCTTCCCGCCGCAGGCGCTGCGCGATTGGGCGCTTGGCTTGGGCATCACCACCTTCGTCGGCAGCTCGGGGCGGATCTTCCCGCACGAAATGAAAGCCGCGCCGTTGCTGCGCGCCTGGCTGCACCGGCTGCGCGCGAGCGGCGTGCGGTTTCACATGCGCCGGCGCTGGTGCGGCTGGGCCGAAGACGGCGCCCTGCGCCTGGCCACACCAACGTCCGAGATGAGCGAGCGCCCCGATGCCACCGTGCTGGCGCTCGGCGGCGCCAGCTGGCCACGGCTGGGCTCCGACGGCGCCTGGGTGCCCTGGCTTGCCGAGCGCGGCGTGGCGATCACACCGCTGGCCGCGGCCAACTGCGGCTTCGACGTGGCCGGCGGCTGGAGCGAGTACCTGCTCAGCCGCCACGCCGGCCAGCCGCTGAAACCCGTGGTGGCCAGCGTGATCGGGGCTGACGGTCACGTGCAGCGCCAGCAAGGCGAGTTCGTGATCACCGAGACCGGCATCGAAGGCAGCCTGGTCTACGTCTTCTCGGCGCCCCTGCGCGAAGCCATCGAGCGCGACGGCAGCGCCACGCTGTGGCTGGACCTGCTGCCCAACCATTCACCTGAGCAGGTGGTCGCCGAGGTGCAGCGCCCGCGCGGCCCGCGCAGCCTGGCCACGCACCTGAAGAGCCGCTTGAACGTGCACGGCCTGAAGCTCGCGCTGCTGCACGAACGGCTGGGCGCCGCGGGCCTGGCCGACCCGGTGCGCCTGGCCACGGCGCTGAAGGCCTTGCCGCTGGCGCTCTCGGCGCCGCGTCCGGTCGACGAAGCGATCAGCACGGCCGGCGGCGTGGCCCGCGAGGCGCTCGATCACCGGCTGATGTTGCGCGCCCTGCCCGGCGTGTTCTGTGCCGGTGAGATGCTCGATTGGGAAGCGCCGACCGGCGGCTACCTGCTCAGCGCCTGCGTCGCCAGCGGGCGTGCGGCCGGCGCCGGCGTGCTCGGCTGGTGGGCGGCGAGCAGTTCGTAGGAGCGCAGCCGCGCCGCGTGGTCGTGGATCGCGCCGGCAACGATCAGCTCGTCGGCCCGCGTCTTGTCGACGATGCGCGACAGCTGTTCGGCAACGCTCGCGGGCGTTCCCACCGCCGCAGCGGCGAGCATGCGCGCAACGCCGGCCTTCTCTTGCGGCGACCACATCGATTCCAGTTGCGCCGGCTCGATCGGCCTGGGCAGCGGGCCGCGCTGGCCGCGTTGCATGCCCAGAAAGCGCTGTTGCAAGGAGGTGAAGAGGAACGCCGCTGCCTCGTCGCTGTCGGCGGCAATGACGTTCACACCGACCATCGCATGCGGTTCGGGCCAGCGGGTCGAGGGCCGGTAGGTGGCGCGGTAGACCTCCAGCGCCTGGTGCAAACAGTCGGGCGCGAAATGCGAAGCGAATGCGAATGGCAGCCCCAGGTGCGCCGCCAGCTGCGCGCTGTACAGGCTCGAGCCGAGCAGCCAGATCGGCACCTGAGTGCCCATGCCAGGAATGGCGCGCACCGCCTGCCCGGGCTGCGGCTCGTCCAGGTAGGCCATCAGCTCCATCACATCGCGCGGAAAACCTTCTTCGTCGTCGGCGTCCAGATGCCGGCGCAGCGCGCGCATCGTCGCCCGGTCAGTGCCCGGCGCGCGGCCGAGGCCGAGGTCGATGCGGCCGGGGTGCAGTGTGGCCAGCGTGCCGAACTGCTCGGCGATGACCAGTGGCGCGTGATTCGGCAGCATCACGCCGCCCGAGCCGACGCGGATCGTCTTCGTGCCCGCGGCGAGATGGCCGATCAGCACCGCGGTGGCCGAGCTCGCCACGCCGTCCATGTTGTGGTGCTCGGCCACCCAGTAGCGCCGGTAGCCCCAGGCCTCGGCGTGCTGCGCCAGGTCGAGGCTGTTGCGCAGCGCCTGCGCGGCATCGCTGCCTTCGGTGATGGGGGCGAGGTCGAGGATGGACAGCGGTGGCATGCTGCGATGATGCCTTGAACGGCATCGGGCGACGCCGATGGGGTGATGCGGCGAGCCCGGGCGCAGGCCCGCTTGCCGGGGCAAGGGCTGGCCAGCAAAATGGTTCGATGAAGACGGCGTTGGACCTTCCCCATGGGCCGGTGCGACGCGACGAGATGCGCCCCGCCCGGTTCCATCGCAAGCTCGAAGACCGCGTGGCTGAACCGCCTGATGCGGCTTTGCCTGCAGTGCCCGTGGCGGCGGCAGCGCTCGCGGCCGGATCAGTCGACCGGTGCTGCATCAGCGCGTGATCGACGCCCCGCTCGTGCAGCGCCTGGTCAGTGCACAGTTCCCCCAGTGGGCGGGCCTGGCCGTGCAGCCGGTGCTGCCCGGCGGCTGGGATCACCGCACCTTCCGTCTGGGCGAGCAGCTGCTCGTGCGCCTGCCCAGCGCTGTCGACTACGCCGCGCAGGTCGAGAAAGAACAGCGCTGGCTGCCGATCCTCGCGCCACGGCTGCCGCTGCCGATCCCCACGCCAGTGGCCATCGGCGAGCCTGCACTCGGCTACCCGTGGCGCTGGTCGGTCTATCGCTGGATCGATTGCCAGGCCGCCGCGCCCGAACGCATCGCCGACCTGCGCGACTTCGCCGGGCGACTCGCGCAGTTCCTGGTCGCCTTGCAGCACATCGATGCCAGCGGCGGGCCGGCACCGGGATTGCACAACTTCCACCGCGGCAGTGCGCTGGCGAACTACGACCCACAGACCCGGCAAGCCATCGCCGCGCTGCAAGACCGCGTCGATGCCGATGCCGCCACCGCGGTCTGGGAAGCGGCGCTGTGGAGCCCATGCCCGCACGCGCCGGTCTGGGTGCACGGCGATGTCGCCGCCGGCAACCTGCTCGTGCAAGACGGCTGCCTGAGCGCCGTGATCGACTTCGGCAACCTCGCCACGGGCGACCCGGCGTGCGATCTCGTGATCGCCTGGACGCTGTTCGAAGGCGACAGCCGCGAAGCCTTCCGCCGCACGCTGGCGCTGGACGACGCGACGTGGGCCCGCGCCCGCGGCTGGGCCTTGTGGAAGGCCTTGATCGTCGCGGCAGGTCTGGCCGGAGGCGACGCCGCCGAAGCGGCGCGGTCCTGGCGGGTTATCGAGACGCTGTGCGCCGGTCCTTGCGCTACACCCGGTTCGCCAGCGCCGCGCGCACCCGATCCGGCGTGAACGGCACCGCGCGCAAGCGGGCGCCGGTGGCGTCGTACACCGCATTGCCGATCGCCGCGGGGATCAGTAACGGCCCGACAGCAACGCGCCCGCGTTCGGCGCGGTGGCCGGCAGGTTCAGTGCTTTCAACATGCGCCAGGTGGTGCACACGGAGGACGACACTACCGGCAGCCCGATGCGCTCCTGCACCGGCTGCACCGAGGCCAGCGAGGGCATCTGCACGCAGGCCGAGATGACCACCGCATCGCAGTTGGCAGTGTTCAGCTTGCGGCTGATCTCGATCGGCGCGCGCGGGTCGCGCGCACCGACCTCGAGGTTGTCGCTGATCTCCAGCGACATCGCGTCGAGCACCTCGATGCCTTCGTTTTCGATGTAGTCGACGACCAGCGCGGTGAGCGGCTTCAGGTAGGGCGCGAGCACGGCGATCTTCTTCGCGCCCAGCGCCTGCAGGCCTTCCACCAGAGCACCGGCGCTGGTGACCACCGGTGCCGGGCCTTCGTTTTCCAGCGTGAGGGCACGCAAGCGCTGCTCCGAGACACGGTGGTAGCCGCGCCCCATGCTCATGATCGCCACCAGGCAAGCGTAGCCGAGCACATCGACGCGCGCGTCGGAGAGCTCCAGCGCGCAGCGGTCGCTATCGGCGTCCATCTTCGCCAGCTCTTCCTTTGTCACATGCTTCATGCGCATGCGTGCCGAGTGAAACGTGAATCGCTCCGGCGCGACGCCTTCGCGGCCGCGCAGCAGGGCCGGGATCTCGGTCTCCATCGTGGTATTGGAACTCGGCACGATCTGGCCGATGCGCAAGTGGGTGCGTGGCATGGCGGCTCCTGGTTCAGTCGGCTTGGATGTTCTTGGCCTTGATCAATTGGCCCCAGTACTCGGTCTCGCGCTTGACGAGGGCGCCCAGGGCGTCGGGGCCGAGGTAGCGGATCTCGATGCCGGTGCGATCGGCCGCGCCCTTGGCCTCGGGCGTAGCGAGTGCGGCCTTGACCTTCTCGCTGAGCTGCTGCACCACCGCCGGCGGCGTGCCGGCCGGCGCGAACAGGCCGACCCAGGCTTCGAGCTCGAAACCGGCCAGCCCGGCTTCGGCCGTCGTCGGCACGTTGGGCAGGCCCGGGTGGCGGGTCTTGCCGGTCACCGCGAAGGCCTTCAGCTTGCCGGCCTGCACATGCTGCATCACCGAAGGCGGGGTGGTCATGAAGACCTGCACCTGGC
>JANNQO010000358.1:0-12285 GCA_031400795.1 Rubrivivax sp.
GCAGGCCCTGTAACTATGCAAAGCGCCGCGACCTCGACCACCGCTGTCGACATAGTGAACAGCGGTGCCGGGCGCCGCGGATCTACGCATAGTTGAGGTCTATGCATAGGGGTCGCTATGGATAGCTTTGCATAGCGACCCCGAGCAGTCACTCGCCGCGATGATTCTGCTTCCGCAGAGCGGCCCTTAGTGGGCAACTTCGCTCCAATGTGCATTGCACTGCTTGACCTGACCCGCAGTCATGGCGTCTTGGCCCGCCCCGGGGGCTTGCGTCTTCCCTCGTCGTAAGCCTCCCAACCCTGGCCATTGAAGACATCGACACCCAACTGCCGCAACACGTGGGGGAAATCGACCATGACCCAGTTGTCGACGATCTTGCCGTCTCTCACGCGCCAGAAGTCCATGTAGCGAATCTCCACCTGCTTGCCCGTGGGCGCGATGCCCATGAACTCTCCCGAGTGGGTGGCCTGCTGCGAGCCGAAGGCCGCCATCCACTCGCCTTCGGCGATGCGCGCCTCGTCGGTGCACACTTTGTCGGAAAAGGCGGCCTGGAAGGGGTGCTGCCAGTTGTCCTGGAACGCCTTCAAACCCAACTTGGTGCCGCAGCCGGCATTGCCCATCCAGCGGAGCTTCTCGTCAAAAAAGGCTCCGATGCCATCGATGACATGGTCGTTCAGGCCATCGACCATGCTTTCCACGACGCGGCGCGTTTCTTCAGTCTTGCTGCGGTCGTTGTCGCGCGTCAAAGCGGCTTGGGGCGGACGTGCTCCTGGCATCGGGTCTCTCCATGGGTGGGTGTGTCGAGCGTCAAGTCAGCGCGGGCCGTTGGTGGCCATCAGGCTGCGAAAGAAGTCGATGTCTCGCGCCACGGCGGCATCGAACTGCACGCCTGCGAAGAAGTGGTCGCTGCCCGAGTGGCTGTAGAGCGAAGCTGCCTTGCCCAACGCCGCCAGGGCTGACGCCATTTCGGCCGAGTTCCTATGGTCGGTGCTCTTGTCACCCAGGGCATGTTGCAGCAGCAAGGGAATCGTGAGGTCGGCCAGGCGCTGCGTTGTCGCAACGGTCGACCAAAGCGACGCACCACGCACATGGACCCGTGACCCCACCACCGCCAGTGCTGCCTCGATCGTCACCGGGCCGCCCATCGAGTGCCCCCACATGAACACGTTGTGGGTGTCGGCGTGGTCGATGGTGTCCATGGCGGCCAGCAGAGCCACCACGTCTTCGGCGTAGTACGCGCTGGCGAGCGGGCCGGAGGTGAACTCGCGTCCTTCTGAGACGTTGTGCCCTCGGTAGTCCGGCATCACAACCAGAAAGCCGGCTGCCGCGTAGGCCGCCGGCACGGGGCGGTAGTAGTTGCCGGGGCGCCAGTTGCGCCCTTCAGGCGTGATGCCGTATCGCGGCGGATCCGGGTGAAAACCATGATTTGCCACCAGAACGGGGTACCCCTGCGGCGGTGGCAGCGTGAGCGGCACAGCCACCAGCGCATGCAGACGCAACCCTGCATGGGGGTAGGCCACGAGATAAGCGCTGAAGCTCGCGCCGCCGTCTATCGGTCCCACCGGCTCCAGCCGGTTGGCCCTATCTGCCAGGGCCCGCAGACCTGCAGTCTGCAGTGGCGCAACGGTGTCCGCACAGAGACCACAAGGGGCCAAGGCCGCCAACGTCAGCGCGATGCCGCAAATCCACTTGCGTGAGAGCCATCGCGGAGGCATCTGCTGCCGACTGCGCTGGCCCCTGGATCGACTGAGTTGCATACGCATGCATATTGAGTGCGCGACGCGGCCACGGCCATCCGGTGGAACCCGCCCCCGGGTACTGACAGAACACCCCAGAAGCGTACGCGAAGTCTGCGCTTTCGCAACGTGTGCGCTGCCGCAAACATCGTGATGGGATCGAGGGCAACCACCAATGCACGGCATGGCATTGAAAATATCACAATGCATACGTATGCTAAACAAGTGCGGCGTTGAAGCTTGGCGCTGACGGATCTGCCCAGATGGCCTACCCCTGTGCCCACACTGCCCACCACACCCAGTTTCAGGCTTGACCAGCGTCGCGCACTCATCACAGGTGCGGGGCGCGGCATCGGTGCTGCTGCAGCGGCGGCGTTGGCCGATGCGGGCGCGGCGGTGACGTTGGTGTCGCGTTCCGCCACTGAACTCGAAGTGGTGGCTGAAGAACTGCGCCAGCGCGGGGGCAAAGCACAGACGCTGGTGCTGGACGTCACTGACGCGGCAGCCGTCGCTCGTGTGCTGGCCGAACAAGAGCCATACGACATCCTGATCAATAGCGCCGGAACCAACCGTCCGGCATTGCTGACCGAGACCCTAGACGAAGACCTGGACGCCGTGCTGGGCCTCAATGTGCGCGCCACCTTCATGGTCTGCCGCGAAGTCGCCCGCGGCATGGTTGCAGCCGCCCGGGGCGGGAGCATCGTCACGGTCTCGTCGCAAATGGGCCATGTCGGTGGACCCAGGCGTTCGGTCTACTGCGCCACCAAGCACGCCATGGAAGGCATGAGCAAAGCCCTGGCATGGGAGTTGGGGCCTCATGGCAATCGCGTGAACACGCTGTGCCCCACCTTCATCGAAACCGCGATGACCGCCCCGATGCTGGCAGACGCCACCTTTCGCGACTACGTGCAGTCACGCATCGCGCTGGGCCGTGTCGGCAAGCTGGAAGATGTTATGGGTGCCGTGGTGTTCCTGTGCGGTGATGCAGCCGCGTTGGTGACCGGAAGTGCCCTGATGGTGGACGGCGGGTGGACAGCGGCATGATCGCGGCTAGGAAATCCACTGTCACTTCCTTCGACGTGGCGCGCCTGGCCCAGGTGTCGCAATCGGCCGTGAGCCGCACCTTCACCCCGGGCGCCAGCGTGTCCGAGGCCACCCGGGCCCGTGTCACGGACGCCGCGCTGAAGCTGGGCTACCGGCCCAATGCGCACGCCCGCAGCCTGATCACCGGGCGCTCTCGCATCATCGGGCTGGTGTTGTCCTACCTGGAGAACCTGTTCTATCCGGTGGCGCTGCAGCGACTGGCCGAACGCCTGCAACGCGACGGCTACCACGTGCTGCTGTTCATCAACCACAACCCCAACGCCGACGAACTGGTCACTGAAATCCTGCAGTACCACGTCGACGGCATCGTGCTGGCAGCGAGCACGCTGTCCTCTGCACTGGCGCGCAATTGCGCCGACGCAGACATTCCGGTGGTGCTGTTCAACCGAGTGATGGCCGACGCCGGGGCCGACGCCACGCAGTCGGTGAGTTCCGTGCGTGGCGACAACGTGGCCGGTGGGCGGGCACTGGCCGACTTCCTGGTCGCCGGTGGCCATCGACGCATGGCCTACATCGCGGGCAACGAAGAGTCGTCGACCAATCTGGAACGTGAGCGCGGCTTCCGTGAAGGCCTGGCTGCGGCCGGCCTGCACATCTGGGCCCGTGCCACTGGCAACTACGACTTCGCCCAGGCCCGCCAGGGCGCGCTGACGCTGTTCGCGCCCGGACGCGAGCGGCCCGACGCCGTGTTCGTGGCCAGCGACCACATGGCCTTTGCGGTGATGGACGCACTGAGATTCGACGTCGGCCTGCGCGTGCCCGAAGACGTCTCAGTGGTCGGCTTCGACAACGTGCCACAAGGTGAATGGGGTGCATATCGTCTGACCACGTTCGAGCAACCGGTGGATCCGATGGTTGAAGCCACCGTCGGCTTGCTGCAAGAGCGGCTGCGTGAAGAAGGTGCCGGCCCAGCGCGCAATGTCGTTGTACCGGGCTCGCTCATCGTGCGCGCGTCGGCCCGCCTGCCCATCACAGCCGCACCTACGCACACCCCAGCACCCGCACCCCCTCCGCGCTCGCCAACTCGCAAAGCCCCGCCCCGAAAGACCCACCGATGAGCACCTGCCGATGAAGGGTTTCGACGCCGAGTTCCGTGACCTGGACCACTACATCCGCGTCATCACCGACCGCATCTGGGAAGGCCGTCGCATCGACGACATCCGCGCCTACTACGGCGACGATTGCGCGGTCGAAACCCCAGCAGGCGTCAGCATCGGCATCGAGTCGGTCATCGCCGGCACCCGGGACACCCTGGTGGCCTTTCCCGACCGCCGCCTGCTGGCCGAAGACGTGATCATCTCGGGCGACGACGAGCGTGGATACCTCTCGTCGCACCGCATCTTCAGCCCGATGACCCACGCTGGCCCAGGTGTCTTCGGGCCACCCTCCGGTCGCGCCGTCTACGCCCGCACGGTGGCGGACTGCGTGTGTGTGAACAACCGGGTCGTGCATGAGTGGCTGGTGCGCGACCAGGCCGCCATTGCGCGCCAGATTGGCCGCCATGAACGCGACGTGGCGCAGGACTGGCTGGACCAGCGGGGCCGGTGGACCAAGCCTTTCATGCCGCTCGCACCAGGCGGCTATGTGTCGTTTGTCGACACGCAAGAGCCCGCCGTGGCCTATGCCGATGTGCTGCGGCGCCTGTGGACTGCCGCAGACACCTATAGCCTGGCCCGCACGCACGACGCCAACGCCATCGCCGCCTTGCCTGGCGGCCAGGCCGCCGCCGGCTTGCCAGCGATACAAGGCTTCTGGCGTGGCATGACCCACGCGCTGACCGACGCGGGCTTCGCCATCGAACACCTGGTGACCAACCCACGGCCTGGCCGCGCCACCGCCGTGGCTGCGCGCTGGCGCGTGCAAGCCCACCACAGCGGCGCCGGGCGCTACGGCCCGGCAACGGGTCGCCCCGTGGAAGTGATGGGCATCTCGCACGCCGAGGTCGTTGGTGGCCTCGTGGTTCGCGAATGGCACCTGATCGACGACGTTGCGATCTGGATGCAAGTGCTGGACCCCAGGGCCTGAGAGGCTGAGACATGGCACGCGTTCAACTCAAGGGCGTTTCCAAGCGCTGGGGCAACACCACCGCGGTGCAGCCCATGGACCTGGACATCGCCGATGGCGAGTTCCTGGTGCTGCTGGGGCCTTCGGGTTGCGGCAAGACGACCACCATGCGCATGGTGGCTGGCCTGGAAGACCCCAGCGAGGGAGATGTGTTGATCGGCGATCGGCGCGTCAACGACCTCGAGCCCAAGGACCGCGACGTGGCCATGGTGTTCCAGAGTTATGGTCTGTACCCCAACATGACGGTGCGCGAAAACATTGCCTTCCCGCTGAAGATTCGCGGCCAGACGCCCGAGCAGATCGGCCCCGCGGTGCAGCAGGCGGCAGAGCGTGTGGAGCTGCTGGACTTCATGGACCGCAAGCCCAAGGAACTGTCGGGCGGCCAACGACAGCGGGTGGCGCTGGCACGTGCCATCGTGCGCCAGCCTGCTGTGTTCCTGATGGACGAGCCGCTGTCGAACCTGGACGCCAAGCTCCGGGTGAGCATGCGCGCGCACCTGAAGCACCTGCACCACGAGTTGGGTGTGACCACCATCTATGTCACCCACGACCAGATCGAGGCCATGACCCTGGCCGACCGGGTGGTGGTGATGAGCAAGGCGCAGATCCAGCAGATCGGCACGCCCGAGGCCATCTACAACGACCCGGCCAACCTGTTTGTCGCCGGCTTCATCGGTTCACCGCCCATGAACCTGATCGAAGGCGAATTGAAGGCCGGTTGTTTCGTCGCGCCCGGCATCAGCATCGCCGGTTTTGGCGGGCTCACGCAGGTCGGTGTGGTGCTGGGTGTGCGGCCTGAAGACCTGAGCCTGGCCGAAACTGACACGGCGGGTGCGGCAGGTGTTTTGGGCCCGGTGTTCAGCGTCGAGCTCACCGGCGAAGCCACGCAGGTCACTGTGCGTGCGGGCAAGCACCTGGTGGTCGCACGCACGCCCAAGGCCTTTCGGGTGGCTATCGATTCGCCATTGGCCTTGTCCACACAAGCCGAGCGCTGCTTCCTGTTTGACGCAGCCAGCACACAGCGTATTCGCACGGGGCTTTGACCATGCACCGCCGCCATCTGCTGTTGGGTGCCCTGTCGTCGGGCATGGCGGCGGGCTGGGTGCCCAGCGCCTGGGCCGAGCCGCTGTGCCGCCGGGCGGGCCTGCAGGCGCGGCTGGAGCTGGTGGCCAACTCCTTCCCGGTGATGCAGCACTTGGCCCAGCGGGCCACGGCTTGCAATGGCGGCGGCTTGAACGTCAACGTCAAGCTCACTTCGCGCATCAACTACGAGGTGGAGACTGCCTTTGCCTCGGCCGGCAAGTCACCCTTCGATGCCGCCGTGGTGTCGGCCAGCGTGTTCAGCGATCTCTATGCACGCAGCCAGCTCTACCCGATGACCGACCTGGTGCGCAAGTACGGCGCGCGCTACCAGCTCGAAGAACGCATGCTGGTGCGCATGGACGGCGAGGTGATGGCCATCGCCTTCATGCAGAACACACAGAACCTGTACTACCGGCGCGACCTGTTCCAACGCCACGGCATTGCAGTGCCCACCACCTACGAGCAGATGCTGCAGGCGGCCACGCTGCTGCGCGCCAAGGAGCCGGGCATTGCCAACCCGATCGCGCAGACTTTTGCCCAGGGCTGGGACCTGGCGACTGAATTCACCAACCTCCTCTTCAGCATGGGCGGCCGTTTCTTCGTTCCCGGCACTGCCGAGCCGGCCTTCAACAGCCCCGAAGGTGTGGCCACGGTGGCGCTGATGCGCTCGCTGCTGCCCTACATGTCGCCCAACGCCTTGTCGTCGAACTCAGACGACGTGATGAACCAACTGCAGCAGGGCCGCGCCGCGATGGGTGTGCTGTGGGCCAGCCGGGCGGCGCGCATGGACGACCCCAGCGCCTCGCGCGTGGCCGGCTTGATCGACTTTGCCGCTGCACCGGCCGCCCGGCCGGGCGGTGGCAGCGCGGCGCACGTGTGGTGGGACGGCGTGGTCATGCCGCGTAACGGCCCGGCGCAGCGCGAGGCCACCTTCCAGGTCTTGATGGAGATGCTGTCGGCGGAATCCACCGCAGCCGGCAACGACCTCACCATTTGGGTGCGCAGCAACTACAAGCCAGGCCGCACCGGTGTGGGTGTCGAGCGCGCGCTGGCCGGCGGCGCCAAGGTGTGGCCAGCAGAGCCCTTCTTTACGCTGGCCCATGCCCAGGTGGGCAAGGTGCTGGCCGATGCCATCAAGGGTGTGCGCGACCCGGCCCAGGCCTTGGCGGGCGCAGCCGCGGCTTACCGCCTGGCGGCCATCGAGAAGGGTTATATATCCGACGGCACCCCACGCGAGGCCCGTACATGAAGCGCAAGAGCTTCCTGCAGTTTTCTGCACCGTCAATGCTGCTGATGCTGGCCTTGCTGGCTTTCCCGATGGTGATGACGCTGTGGCTGTCGGTGCGCAACTGCACGCCGCAAATGGCGTTGGTCACCGTCCAGCAGACGGGGCCCTTCGGCGCAGCCAGCGTGACGACCCAGCGCGCGAAGGTGGACGCGTCGGGCCGCGCGCTGCAGAACTGCAAATTCGTGGGCCTGAGCTACTACCGAAACATCCTGGGCCTGAACAAGGCGCCAGCGGACAGTGAAGCCGCCAAAGCCGCCACTGCATCCGATGACACTGCCGCCGCCACTGGAGACGGCCACAACGAATTCATCGGCGCCCTGCGCTTCACGCTGCTCTACACCCTGGTCACCACGCCCTTCATCCTGGCCGGTGGCCTGGCGATGGCGTTGGCGATGAACCATGTCACCCGGCGGCTCAGGGGCCTGTACATCGCGGCGTCGCTGTTGCCCTTCATCATCACGCCCGTGGTCGGCGCGCTGGCCATCAAGTGGTTGTTCCGCGACGACGGTCTGGTGCCGCATCTGCTGCAGCAGGTGGGCATCCAGGTGTTCTGGATGGCGCAGGCCTGGTCAGCGCAACTGCTGATCATCCTGTACGGCATCTGGCATGTGATGCCCTTTGCCTTCATCGTCTTCTACGCCGGCCTGCAAGGCGTGCCGCAAGATTCTCTGGAGGCCGCGCGGCTGGACGGTGCATCGCGCTGGCAGCAACTGCGCTACGTGACGCTGCCGCATCTGGCGCCGCTGCTGGTGTTTGTCACGCTGATCCACCTGATGGATGCCTACCGCGTGTTCGAACCCGTGCTCGTGCTCACGCGCGGCGCCTTCACCACCAGCGTGCAGTACCTCACCTACGCCGTGCTGCTGGAGGAGAACAACGCCTTCAAGGCCAGCGCCGCCGCGGTGCTAACGCTGATCGGCATCGGCGTGCTGTTGATCCCGCTGCTGCGCCGCACCTGGCGCGAGCAGCGCGGCAGCGACTGAGCCGTCGGCCTCACAGCGAACAAGGCAAGCATGAAACACCGCAACCCGAGCACCCACATCGCCCTGCACCTGGGGCTGGCCGCCTGGCTGTTGCTGGCCTGCCTGCCCATCCTGTGGATGCTGCTGATCTCGCTGCGCGAGTATGTCGACGCGTTTTCTTCACCGCTGAAATGGGTGGCGCCCATCACCTTCGAAAACTACCGCCGCCTGTGGGTGGACCAGGCTTTCTACCTGAACTTCTTCAACACAGCGGTGGTCACGGTGTCGGTGGTCACGGTGTCGCTCACCGTGGGCTGCCTGGCCGGTTATGCCTTCAGCCGCTACCGCGGCAGCCTGGGCTTCTGGCTGCTGCTGGTGGCGCTGGCCTTCCGCGCCATTCCGCATTCCACGCTGCTGCCGTCGTTTTTTGCGATGTTCGACGCCATGGGCATCCGCAACACCACGTTCGCGCTGGTGCTGGTGCTGGTGGCCATCAACCAGCCCTTCACCATCTGGATGCTGCGTTCGTTTTTCATGCACATCCCGGCCGAGTTGGACGAGGCCGCGCAAGTGGACGGCTGCACCCGCGCACAGGCCTTCCGCCGCGTCATCGTGCCGGTGATGTGGCCCGGCATAGTCACCACCGGGCTGTTCAGCTTCCTGCTGGCCTACAACGACTTCCTGCTCAGCTCCGCGCTGACCAATGGCGAGAAGATGACGATGCCGGCGGCCATTGCCAACTCAATCACCGCCGAGAGCGAGGCGCTCCTGATGCAGGGCGTGGCCGGGGCGGTGAGCATCACCATTCCGCTGATCCTGCTGGTGGCGGTGTTCCAGAAGCAGATCGTCTCGGGGCTGACGCAGGGCGCCGTCAAGGGCTGAACACGCACAGGCCATGGACATCACGCTCAACCAATCCCACAAGCGCCTGGTTCACGAGCTGTGGCGCGCCCTCGATGAACTGCCCGCAGCCCGTGCCGGCGAAGCCCTGCGCTGCTGCAGCCACGAGGGCGTGCTGTGGCACGGGCCCGATCCGCTGCTCGAGCTGCGCGGCATCGAGGCCCAGGTGCTGGGCTACTGGGCACCGCTGAAGACCGCCTTTCCTGACCTCAAGCGCCACACCTGGATCCTGCACGGTGGCCCGTCCAACGGCCGCCGCGACGGCGACATGTCGCGCGACGGTCGCCTGTGGGTGGGCGGCACCGGCGTCTTCGCCGGCACGTTTGCGCACGACTACCTGGGCATCCCGGCCAGCGGCACGCGGGTCTCGATCCGTTGGGGCGAGTACCACCGCTTCGACGGTGGCCACATCGTCGAGACCTTCTGCCTGCTCGACCTCGTCGACCTGATGGAGCAGGCCGGCCTGCCCGTGCTGCCGCCTTGCAAGGGTGTGAGCGGCGTGTACCCGCCGCCGCGCGCGATGGATGGCGTGCTGCTCGCGCCGCAGCCCGAGGCCGCGAGCAACGAGAGCCTGTCGCACATCTGGCAATTCATCTTCGCCGGCCTGAACAACTTCGACCAGAGCGAGCTGGCCAGCATGGGCATGGCACGCTGGTTCCACCCTCAGGTGAAGTGGTTCGGGCCCGGTGGCATCGGTGCCTGCCTCGGCCTCAAGGCCTTCGAGGACCACCACCAGCAGCCCTGGCTCGTGGCCTATCCCGACCGCAAGGTGCAGGACCTGGACGCACTCATCGCCGAGGGCGCCTACAGCGGCGGCCCCGGCTGGGCCGGCGTGCTGGCCACCCACACCGGACCCTACCTCGACCAGCCGGCCAGCGGCCGGCGCATCGCTTTCAACGGTATGGACTGGTGGAAGCGCGAAGGCGACCAGTACGTCGAGAACTGGGTCTTCGTCGACATGGTGCATCTGTTCCGCCAGTTCGGCGTTGACTTGCTGGCGCGTGCGCGGGGAATGCACCCCGGTGTCTAGCAACGTTGGCAGCGGTCGAGGTCTTGGCACGACCCGCCTGCCTCCATGCACGCCCCCGGCGCTCGCCGACTTGCCGTATCCGTTGCCTCAACAGGGAGATCTGAATGCGCGAGTTCGTTGCCCCCGATGACATGACGAGCGGCTGCACGCCATTGCAGCGACGCCACATGCCCACGGACTACCGCATCTCGCTGGATGCCTACGTGGGCCGCCCGTCGGTCGGTGGCGGCTACCTGCCGAGCGAGGCCAGGATCCCCGCGGACTTCGGCCCCGAACAGCCGATGCAGGGCTTCGAGGCGACCTACCGCAACATCATCGACTACATCGTTCGCATCACCCACCGCATCTGGGAGGATCGCGACGTCGATTACATCCGCGCCACCTACGCTGACGACTCCCGCGTCTACGACGACTACGGCCTGCAACGCGGCAACCGCAAGATCATCGCGGATACGCACCACACCACGAGCGCCTTTTCCGACATCCGCCTGATCGCCGACGAGGTGGTGTGGGCCGGTGACGACGAGGTGGGTTACCACACCTCGCATCGCACCCTCATCCGCGGCACCAACGACGGCCACAGCAAGTACGGCCCGGCCACCGGTCGCGAGGTGGACGTGCTCGTCATCGCAAACTGCGTGGCCAAGGGCAACCGCATCTTTCTCGAGCATGTGCTCTACAACAACTCGAGCCTGCTGCAGCAACTCGGGTGGGACATGCGGCAGATGGCCGCGCAGATGGCGGCCCGACCTCCAGCCGGCTGGCCGCGGGCGCCCGAGATCTGGAGCGCCCTGCGGCAGGCCGCCCGGCCTGCGTTGCCGCTATCGGTGTCGGAGCCCGTCCCGGGGTTCGACGTGGATGCCTTCGTGCGCGGCAACGTCGATGCCATCTGGAACCGCCACGATCTTGCCCACCTCGAGGCCAGCTACTTCCGCGACCTCGTCTTCCGCGGCCCGAGCGACCGTGCATACGTCGGCATCAGCGCCTATGCGGCCTTCGTCGCCAGCCTGCGTGGTAGCTTTCCCGACCTGCAAGTTGAAGTGGACGAGGTGTACTGGATGGGCAGCGCGCGGGAGGGCTTCGTCAGCTCGGTGCGCTGGAGCGCGGACGGCACGCACGCGGGTGCGGGTGCCTATGGGCCGCCGAGCGGGCGCCGCGTGCAGATCTGGGGCCTGTCGCAGCACCGCATCGTGGCCGGCCGCGTCAGCCACGAGTGGACACTCTTCAACGAACTCGACCTGCTGATGCAGCTCGCCGCAGCGTGAACGACTTGCAAGCCGCCGCGCCCACCGGGCCCGGTTTCCAGAGCATCAAGGCGCTGGTGCTGCGCTTCTACGCCGAGCTCGACGCGGCCTCCAAAGGCGACATCCCGCGCGTGCTGCAACGCCACACCGCCGCGGGCTACCACTGGCGCGGCATGCATCCTTTCTACGAGCAACATGGCGCCGAAGCGGTGGCGGCGGTGTTCTGGCTGCCTTTGCGGCGGGCGTTCACATCGGTGCAGCGGCGCCCCGATGTCTTCATGGCCGGACGCAATCAGATCGACGGCTACGCCAGCGAGTGGGTCTGCTCGATGGGGCACCTGCTGGGGTTGTTCGACGCTCCCTGGCTCGGCATTCCGCCCACCGGCAAGATGGCCTTCCTGCGCTACGTGGACTTCCATCGCGTGGCTGAAGAGCGCATCGTCGAGACCGCGTCGTTCTGCGACATCGTGAGCGTGATGCAGCAGGCGGGCGTGAACCCGCTGCCGATGCAGACCGGGGCCGCCTTCATCACGCCGGGCCCGCGCACGCACGACGGGCTGCTGTTCGCCGAGCAGGAAGCGGCCGAGGGCCGCCAGACCCTGGCCCTCATCAACCGCATGGTGGCGGACCTGGCAGCCGACGGGATGGAGTCGCCCCAGGAGCAACTGGCACGCTGCTGGCACGACGACATGATCTGGTTCGGACCAGCCGGAATCGGTGCCACCTACACGCGCCAGCGCTACCAGGAGCAGCACCAGGGGCCCTTCAGCAGCGGCCTGCGCGACATCCGGTTCAACGGCCACATCTGCCGCTTCGCCGAAGGCCGTTACGGCGGCTTCTTCGGCTGGGCCAACCTGTCGATGAAGGCCGCCGG
>JANNQO010000359.1:0-4017 GCA_031400795.1 Rubrivivax sp.
CAAGCACGGCGCCAAGCTGCTCTATGCCTACGCCGAATGCACCGTACCCAAGGTGACGGTGATCACGCGCAAGGCCTACGGCGGCGCCTACGACGTGATGAGCAGCAAGCACCTGCGCGGCGACGTGAACTTCGCCTGGCCGAATGCCGAGATCGCGGTGATGGGCGCCAAGGGCGCGGTGGAGATCATCTTCCGCGAGGACAAAGGCGACCCGGCCAAGCTGGCCGCGCGCGAGGCCGAATACAAGGCGCGCTTCGCCAACCCGTTCGTGGCCGGCAGCCGCGGCTTCATCGACGACGTGATCCAGCCGCACGAGACGAGGAAGCGCATCTGCCGCAGTCTGGCGATGCTGAAGGACAAGAAGCTCGAGAACCCGTGGCGCAAGCACGGGAACATTCCGCTGTGATCGGTCAGGAGCTGCCGATGTTCAAGAAGATCCTGATCGCCAACCGCGGTGAGATCGCCTGCCGCGTGATGAAGACGGCGAAGAAGATGGGCATCGCCACGGTGGCCGTCTACTCCGAGGCCGACAAGGACGCGCGCCATGTCGAACTCGCCGACGAAGCCGTGCTGCTCGGCCCGGCGCCGTCGCGCGAGTCGTACCTGGTGGCCGACAAGATCATCGCTGCGGCCAAGCAAACCGGCGCCCAGGCGATTCATCCGGGCTACGGTTTCCTGTCGGAGAACGAAGACTTCGCGCGGCGCGTCGAAGAAGAAGGCCTGGTCTTCATCGGCCCCAAGCACGCCAGCATCGCCGCGATGGGCGACAAGATCGCGTCGAAGAAGCTCGCGAGCGCTGCACAGGTCAACACCATTCCGGGCTGGAACGACGCCATCGAATCGGCCGAGCGCGCCGTGCAGATTGCCCGAGACATCGGCTATCCGGTGATGATCAAGGCCAGCGCCGGTGGCGGCGGCAAAGGCCTGCGCGTGGCCTTCAACGACAGCCAAGCCTTCGACGGCTTCGCGTCCTGCCGCAACGAAGCCAAGAACAGCTTCGGCGACGACCGGGTCTTCATCGAGAAGTTCGTCGAGCAGCCGCGGCACATCGAGATCCAGGTGCTCGGCGACGCGCACGGCAACCTGGTCTACCTCAACGAGCGCGAATGTTCGATCCAGCGCCGCCACCAGAAGGTGATCGAAGAAGCGCCGTCGCCTTTCATCAGCGATGCAACGCGCCGTGCGATGGGCGAGCAAGCCGTGGCGCTGGCGCGCGCGGTGAACTACCAGAGCGCGGGCACCGTCGAGTTCGTCGTCGGGCGCGACCAGAGTTTCTACTTCCTCGAGATGAACACGCGGCTGCAGGTCGAGCACCCGGTCACCGAGTGCATCACGGGGCTCGATCTGGTCGAGTTGATGATCCGCGTGGCTGCCGGCGAAAAGCTGCCCTTCACACAAGCCGACGTGAAGCGCGAAGGCTGGGCGATCGAATGCCGCATCAACGCCGAGGATCCGCTGCGCAACTTCCTGCCGTCCACGGGGAGGCTGGTGCGCTTCGCGCCTCCTGCCGAAAGCGACGGCGTACGGGTCGACACCGGCGTCTACGAAGGTGGTGAGATTCCGATGTTCTACGACTCGATGATCGCCAAGCTGATCGTGCACGGCCGCGACCGGATGGAGGCGATCGCGAAGATGCGCCAGGCCTTGAACGGCTTCGTGATCCGCGGCATCTCGAGCAACGTGCCGTTCCAGGCCGCGCTGCTGGCGCATCCGAAGTTCGTCGCCGGCGACTTCAACACCGGCTTCATCGCCGAGCACTACGCCAAAGGCTTCAACAGCGCCGACGTGCCGCACGACGACCCGCTGTTCCTCGTCGCCCTGGCTGCCTTCGTGCGCCGCAAGGCGCGCGAGCGGGCTTCGGGCATCAGCGGCCAGCTCCCTGGCCATGGCGTGAAGAACAAGCCCGACCTGGTGGTGGTGGTGCTCGGTGCGGACGGAGCGCAAGCGCACCACGCGGTGCACATCGACGAGTTCGACGCCGCGTCGGGCCAGGCCGATGTGGCGGTCGGCGAGCGGCGCTACACGATCTACAGCCCGTCGCGTCTGGGCAGCATCCTGATGAGCGGCACCTGCAACGGCCAGCCGTTCACCGCGCAGGTCGAGCGCGGCTCGGCGAAGAACCCGTTGGCGATCCGCGTCGCCCAAAACGGCACGCAGATCGAGACGCTGGTACTGCTGCCGCGCGCGGCCGAACTCTTGAAGCTGATGCCGCACAAGCCGCCGCCGGACCTGTCGCGCTTCCTGCTCTCGCCGATGCCCGGCCTGTTGGTGGATGTGGCGGTGCAGCCGGGTCAGAAGGTGCTGGCCGGCGAGAAACTCGCGGTGATCGAGGCGATGAAGATGGAGAACATCCTCACGGCGGCACAAGACAGCACGGTGAGCGAGGTGCTGGCCAGGAAAGGCGAGAGCCTCTCGGTCGATCAGGCGATCCTGAGTTTCCAATGAGCAAGCCCTTCCGCATTCTCGGCGTCCAGCAGATCGCCATCGGCGGGCCCGACAAAGAGCGCCTGAAGTCGCTGTGGGTCGACATGCTCGGCCTCACGGTCAAGTCGACGTTCGTCAGCGAACGCGAGAACGTCGACGAGGACATCTGCGAAGTCGGCAGCGGCCCGCACGCGGTGGAGGTCGACCTGATGCAGCCGCTGGACCCGGAGAAGAAACCCGCCGTGCACAGCACGCCGCTGAATCATGTCGGCCTGTGGGTCGACCATCTGCCGGCGGCGGTGGCGTGGCTGACGGCGCAGGGCGTGCGCTTCGCATCCGGCGGCATTCGCCGGGGCGCCGCCGGCCACGACATCTGTTTCATCCACCCGAAAGGCAACGAAGCGTTCCCGCTCGGCGGTGAAGGCGTGCTGATCGAGCTCGTGCAGGCGCCACGCGAGGTGGTCGACGCGCTTGGTTAGGCATCGACGAGCGGCACCGTGAAAAGGCCGGCCGAGTTCGGCGCTGCCTTCGTGCACGGCTAGAGTCACGGTTCGGCGCAGGCCGAATCGACCAGGAGACACCCCCGTGCATGCCTTCGCCCCCCGCATCGTCCGCCACGTCTTGATCGCGGCCAGTCTTGCCGTCGCCCTCGTGGCGCAGGGCCAGATTGGCGAGAAGACCATCAAGTTCATCCTGCCCAACGCCACGGGCTCGGGCGTCGACGCGATCACGCGCACGGCGCAGCACGCACTTTCCAAGGCATTTGGCCACCCGCTGGTGATCGAAAACCAACCCGGCGCGGGCGGCATCGTCGGTGTACAGGCGCTGGCGCGCTCGGCGCCCGACGGCTTCACGCTGAGCGTGGTGTCGAACAACGTCGTGATCTTCCCGAGTGTCTACAAGACGCTGCCGTTCGACATGGCCACCGACATCACGCCAATCGCGATCATCGGCTACACGCCGATCGTGGTCGTCGCCAACCCCAAGGTGGCGGCGCAGAACAGCAAGGAGCTGGCGGCGCTGCTGAAGAGCAAGCCGGGCACGCTGACCTACGCCTCAGGCGGAAACGGCACCATCCTGCACCTGGCCGGCGAGATGTACGTCGACGAAGCCGGCGGCAAGGCGCAGCACATTCCGTACAAGGGCGTGGGGCCGATGGTCACCGACCTGATCGGCGGCCAGGTCGACTTCGGCGCCGTGGCGCTGCCCAGCGTGCAGCAGCATCTGAAGAGCGGCGCGCTGCGCGCGATCGGCATCGGCACCGCCCAGCGCGCGACGGCGGCGCCCGACATCCCGACGATGGTCGAACAAGGCATGCCGGGCTACGTCGTCGAAGCCTGGTTCGCCGTGATCGGGCCGAAGAACTTGCCGGCTGCCGACGTCAAGCGCATCAATGCGGCCGTGGTGCAGGCCTTCGCCGACCCCGCCGTCAAGGAAGCGATGGCCAAGCAGGGCAACGTCATCAACGTCGGCACGCCCGAGGCGGCGCAGGCCTACTTCAAGAGCGAGACGGCGAAGTACGCCACGCTCGTGAAGAAGGCGGGCATCGAGTTGCAGTGACAGCGGGTCTGGCTCGCCAGCCCGGCCACGGCG
>JANNQO010000360.1:0-26687 GCA_031400795.1 Rubrivivax sp.
ATGACGAGCGGCGGCGGCGCTGCGCCGAGTCGTGCGGCAAAAACCAGCGCAGCCGCAGCGCGGAGCAGCACAGACCAGCGCATGCCGCGTGCTAGGCGCGCTCGCGCATCAGCGTGCTCTTGCCGAACAGGCTCTCGATCAGGTCCACCGACAGCAGCGCGGTCTTGTTGCGCAGGTCCAGCGCCGGGTTGAGTTCCATCACGTCCAGCGACGCCAGTGCCCCGGTGTCGGCGATCATCTCCATGCACAGCTGCGCTTCGCGGTAGGTGGGGCCGCCCGGCACCGTGGTACCCACGCCGGGTGCGATGTCGGGGTCGAGGAAGTCGACGTCGAAGCTCACGTGCAGATGGGTGTTCGCGTCCAGCGTCGCCAGCGCCAGCTCCATCGCCTGGCGCATGCCCATCTCGTCGATGTAGCGCATGTCGAAGACTTCGAGGCCGACCTCGTGCACCAAGCGTTTCTCGCCGGCGTCGACGCTGCGGATGCCGATCTGGCGGATCGACTTCGGATTCAGCGCGGGCACCGTGCCGCCGATCTCGATCAGCTCGCGCGGCCCCTGCCCGCACAGGCAGGCCACCGGCATGCCGTGGATGTTGCCGCTGGGCGTGAGCACGCTGGTGTTGAAGTCGGCATGCGCGTCCAGCCACAGCACGCGCAGCTTCTTGCCGGCCTCGCGGCAAAAGCGCGCCACCGCGCTGATGCTGCCGATGCCCAGGCAATGGTCGCCGCCCAGCAGGATGGGCATCCGGCCGAGCTTCAGTTCGGCGTGCACCGCCTCGTGCACCACGCGGTTCCAGGCCACCACCTCGTGCAGGTGGCGGTAACCGTCCACCGGCGGCAGCCAGGGATTGGCCGGGCCGCTCAAGTTGCCGCGGTCGAGCACCTCCAGGCCATGGCCTTGCAGCGTTTCGCCCAGCCGCGCCACGCGCAGCGCCTCGGGACCCATGCTCGCGCCGCGTGTGCCGGCGCCGATGTCGGTGGGGGCGCCGATGAGGCTGATGTGTTGCTTCATGAGTCGGGATTCTCGGTGCTCGCCGGTAACGACGACGTTCCGCGAGGCGGCGGGGCGCCGCAAGCATGGTGCTGCGCCATGGCCTCGTGAGGGCGGCACGGCTCAGCCGGCGTTCAGCCCTTCGAATGCGACACCAGTTCCTGGCGCTCGTCCTGCTCGACCTGGCCGTTGCGCAGCCGCACGTAGGTCTCGTGCGCGATGTCGGCGGCCATGCCGGGCGCCACCCAGATGGTGCGCTTGATGTAGGCGGAGAGGCCGACGTTGAAGCCGCTGGCTTCGATGCGGTAGGTGTCGAAGGTGCCTGCCGGCACGGTGATCCGTTCGCGCGCCACGACCCGCAGTTGGTAGGCGAAGCGGTAGGTCATGCCGCTCGCTCGGGCCTGGTCGAACTGGCTGCGCCAGTGCTTGCCGACGACCAGCTCCGACGGATAGAACTGCCGCGGCGTGCTCATCGCGCCGCGCGGGTTGGCGGTGATGTTGCCCATCAGGTCGGACAGGTATTCGCCGCGATTGAATTCGACCCGGTCCGCGGCCGTGTCGACCGCCGTCACCAGCAGCGACTGCTGGCGCAGCTCACGGCCGCTGCGGTCGAGGACGCGGTGCGTGAAGCGGTCGCCGACGCGGTACTCGCGCTGGTGCTCATGGTAGCCGCTGAAGAACGGCGTGGGCTCGAGGCTCGCCAGCCGGATCGGTGCCTCGGAAGGCGCAGCGAGGGTGCCACCCGCTGCGGGTGCCGGTGCGAGTGACGGCAGGGTCTGCGTCGCGCCGGTCTCGGGCGGCGGGCGCAGCACGGCTTCGGCCTCGCGCTGAAGCGCGGCCTTGCGGTACTCGTCGGCCAGCAACCGGTTCAAGCGCGCCTGCGCCAGCTCCACCGTGTTGCCGGAAGGAAAGCTGCGGATGAACTCGGCCAGCTGCCCCACGTCGGCGGTCCGGCGCACGTTCGCCCACGCGGCGAGCTCGGTCTCGAAGCGCCGTTCCATCTCGGCCTCCGACAGCCGCACCGCGCGCGGACCGAACAGGTACAGCCCTTCCTCCAGCGAGCCCATCTCCCAGGGGATCTGCCGCCCGCGCGACTCCAGCCGCACGTTCAGGCGCACGCGTTTGAGCGCGTCTTCCACGGAGACGTCCTGCGCGGCGAGCTCGCGCACCAGGTGGCGGGTGTACAGGCCATGCCCACCGGCAGGGCCGTCGAAGGCCACGCGCCCGGGTGCGGTGGCGTAGGCCACCAGGCTGCCGGCGGGTGCATCGAACTGGCTCAGGCCCTTGCTGGCGGGACGGTAGGCGCCGGCGAAGGGGTCGTCGCGGCAGGCGTCGAGGATGATCAGGTGGCTGCGCCCGGGTGCCGCCTGCATGCGGCGCAACAGCTCGCTCACGTCCACGGTCTGCGCCGCCACGTCGGCGGCGCTGCGCACCCGGGCGTCCACCGGCACGAGGTGGTTGCGCCAGTCCTGCTGGAAGCCGTGTCCGGCGTAGTAGAAGACCGCGGTGCGCACCGAGGCGTTGCCGATGCGCTCGCCGAAGCGCGTGATGGCCTGCAACAGATCGCCACGGCCGACGTCCGTGCGCAGCTCCACTGCGAAGCCCGCTTGCGTCAGCAGCTGCGCCATCGCTTGCGCGTCGTGGCGCGGGTTCGGCAGCGGCTGCTCGCGGTAGGCGGCGTTGCCGATCACCAGCGCGACACGGTCGGGCACCTGCCCCGAGGTGCCCAGCAGCCACGGCAGCGCCAACAGCAGCAGCCAGCGGATTGCAGTGCGGGAGGATGAGTTCGCCATGTCGCGCAGAATAGCTCGCCGCGTCCACCGTTCCAAGCCGGCCCGTTCGCCGGCCGTTCGTGAGCCTGGAGATCATGATGGCCAAGACATTGCGCCACTGGCGCGTGCTGCTCGTGCTGGTGCTCGGCTCGTGCAGCGACGATCCATCACCTTGGCAAGCTGGACGGCTCGACGCACCGGCGTCGGTGCGCCTGGCGGCCGCGAGCTGCGGCACGCCGTCGGGTGGCGGGCTGGTGGCGCACGAATGGGCCGAGACGGCTGCCGCCGGCCGAGCCTGCGTGCGCGCCTTCACCGGCATGCGCCGCGCCGCGCTGTCGGTGGCGGGGGCGGCGGCCGATGCGACCGAACGCGAACGCGCGCAGGCCGTGGTGCCCACGCGCATCATCACGGTCACCGAGCTCTTCAACTGGGCCGAGCGCACCTACCCGCAGTTCTTCCCGTCGTCGCGCACGAACCAGGTGTTGTCACCCTACACCTACCGCTACTACCCCGAGTCGCAGAACCACGCAGCGGTGGCCGGCGACGAGATCTTCGTGCAAGGCCCGATCAGCGGCGGCAGCCTGCTGCGCGTGGGCACGCTGGCCGAGTTCACCTGCCTCGTCGACCCGACAGCCTGCGGGGGGCCGCCGCCGCCGCGCGACTGCACGGCTCCGGCCTCATGGACGGTGGACGGCAACGTCTGCGCGCCCGACCCGGGCCAGCCGGCCACCCTGATCAATGGCACGATCCTGGGCTACTTCGACTTCACCGGCAACCCCACCGGCGTGGCCAACTTCAAGTGCACCGACGGCCAGCTCGGCATCGTCGGCTCGCCGATCTGCAGGCTCGCAGCGCCACGCGCCTGCGACACGAGCGCGCTCAACTGGACTTCCGGCGGCCAGAGCTGCATGCCCAATCCGGGCAGCCCGGCGACGCTCGACTCGGGCGCCTCGTTCACGTTCACCGACTCCACGGGCACCACGGGCAGCGCTGCCTACCAATGCACCGACGGCACGCTGAGCGCCGTGGGAGCGCCCAGCTGCAATGCCCCGACGGCACTGGCCTGCCCGACCGTGCCGCGCGATTGGAAGGTCGTCAACGAGATCTGCACCGCCGACGCCGCCCCGACCGGCCTGCCCGCGGGCGCCAGCGTGGTGCTCGGCGACACCTCCGAGCCGGTGATCGGCAGCATCACCTACGTCTGCAGCGCCGGCACACTGTTGATCTCGGGAACGCCGCCCTGCTTCTCGCCGCTGCCACGCGTGCTCGACAGCTTCGGCGGCGACGGCGGCGCTGCCGACGGCGGCGCCAGCGGCGACGGCACCGCGGGCGACGGAGCACCCATCGTCGGCGGCACGGTCTGGGTCGTCGACACCACCGGGCGCACGGTCTTCGCCGACAAGCCCACCGACGCCCAGGGCTACTTCCGGCTCAAGCTCACCGGCATGGTGCCGCCGCTTGTGCTGAACGTGCGCCGGCCCGACGGCGTGATCCGCCGCTCGCTGAGCACGCAGCCGCTGAAGACCAACGGCTACATCTTCATCGCGATCACCGGCCTCACCGACTGGGTCGCCGCCGACGTGTCGCGGCAGGTCTCGGGCGTCATGTCGGCGGCGGCGCTGACGCCGGCGATGATCGCGTCGCGGCCGAGCGCGGTACCGGCCGCGGTCAGCGCGCTGAGGGGCAACGAGTTCGTCAACGCCGAGCTCGTCGCCGCCGGGATCGCCGTCGCGACCTTCGACCCGCTCGCTGTCGGCGCGCCCTTCCGGCCCAACGGCACCGGGTACGACCGCGTGCTCGACAACCTCGTCATCACCACCGACGCCAGCGGTGCGCCGGTGATCGGGCCGACCTTCTGCTTCACGCCGAAGTCGTGGACCGTGGGCGGCAACACCTGCTTCCCCAACGAAGGCACCGCGACGACGATTGCGTCATTCCGGACACTGATCGTCTCCGACAGTGTGCTGCCGCTGCGCGGCACGGTCGGCTTCACGTGCATCCGCGGCGTGCTGCAGCCGCCGGTGCTGCCGACCTGCCGAACGTGAGCGGTCGCCGAAAGTTCGGTGTCGTCACGCGGGCGATGCTGCCGTTCGGACAGTCAAGCGTCCTCGGCAAACTTGCCCGCAGCGGTATCCCTGAGTTCGAACCCATAGTGCGCCGCCAGCCGCTCCCAGGCTTCCTCGGCGCTCTCGACGAAGTGGAACAGCCGCAGATCCTGCGCGCCGATCATGCCGGTTTCCACCAGGTAGTCGAAGTCGATCAGCCGCTCCCAGAACGCGCGCCCGAAGAGCAGGATCGGGCGCTTCCTGCTCTTGCTGTTCTGGATCAGCGTGAGCGTCTCGAAGAGTTCATCGAGCGTGCCGAAGCCGCCCGGGAAACACACCAGGCCGATGCTGCGCATCACGAAGTGCATCTTGCGCATCGCGAAGTAGTGGAACTGGAAGCACAGCTCGGGCGTGATGTAGGGGTTGGGCGCCTGCTCGTGCGGCAACACGATGTTCAGCCCGATGCTCTTGCCCTGCACGTCGAAAGCGCCGCGGTTGCCGGCTTCCATGATGCCCGGGCCGCCGCCAGTGACGACGAAGATCGGCGTCTTGAGTTGGCGCGAGCGGCTGGTGACGATCGACGCGAAGCGCCGCGCCTCTTCGTAGTAGCGGCTCATCGCCATGGCGGTTTCGGCGCGCGCGATGCCGGCAGCGTCGCCGCTGCTGTGCGCGGTGGCCAGCTCGACCTGCGCTGCCCCCGGCTCGCGGATGCGCGCGCTGCCGAAGATCACGATCGTCGATTCGACGCCTTGCTCTTGCTGCACGAGCTCGGGTTTGAGCAGCTCGAGCTGCATGCGCACCGGGCGCAGTTCCTCGCGCAGCAGGAACTCGGTGTCGGTGAAGGCCAGCCGGTAGGCGCTTTCCGGCCCGCCGTAGCGCGGCACGGGCCTTTCGGCTGCAGCGTCTTCTTCCGCGGAGGGAAAGTTGCGCGCGGTGAGGTCGTGATTGGCGAGGGTCATGGCTCTCTGTGGCTGCTGCACACCATGCAGTGCGGGTGGCGCGCGACGGCGATGCGGTCCCAGGCCATCGTGCGGCCGTCCAGCATCAGCAGCTGGCCGGCCAGCGGCGTGCCGGTGGGCACCAGCAGCTTCAGTGCTTCGGCGGCCTGCATGCTGCCGATGATGCCCACCAGCGGCGCGAACACGCCCATCGTGGCGCACGCCACGTCTTCGTAGCCGGCTTCGGGCGGAAAGAGGCAGGCATAACAAGGCTGCTCGGGCTGGCGGATGTCGTAGACCGAGATCTGTCCGTCGAAGCCGATCGCGGCACCCGAGACGAGTGGCTTGGCGTGGTGCACGCAAGCCTCGTTCACGGCATGGCGGGTGCGGAAGTTGTCGCAGCAGTCGATGACCACGTCGGCGGCGGCCACCAGTTCGTCCAGCAGCAGCCCGTCGGCACGCGCGACCAGTGCCTGCACACACACGTCGGGGTTGATGGCCCCGATCGTGCGCTTCACCGATTCGGCCTTGGGCAGGCCCACACGGCTCAGGTTGTGCGCGATCTGGCGCTGCAGGTTGGTGATCTCCACGCGGTCATGATCGACCACCGTGAGGCGGCCCACGCCGGCCGTGCCCAGGTACAGCGCCACCGGCGAGCCCAGGCCGCCGGCGCCGATGATCAGCGCGTGTGATTCCAGCAGCCGCTGCTGGCCTTCGATGCCGATCTCGCCGAGCAGGATGTGGCGCGAATAGCGCAGCAGCGCGTCATCGTCCAACGAGTTCGGCCTTGCGCTCGCTCTGGATCTTGCTGGCCAGCACCGGTTTGCCGCGCAGCTGGTTCAGGGCCTGCTGCAGCGGAAAGTCTTCGGCCGTGCCGAACTCGGGCAGCGGTTTCGGCGGTTCCTTGCTCTTGGCCAGCTGCTCTTCGAGTTTCTGGCGCGCTTCGTCGCGTGCCTTGTCGCGCGCTTCGTCCTTCTTCTCTTCGCTGCCTTGCAGGTGCTTCTCGAGATCGGCCTCGCGCATGCGCAGCGCGGCGAAGACGTTGCCCTCGGCGGTTTCGTCGAGCCACACGTCGGGCACGATGCCTTTGGCCTGGATGCTGCGGCCACTGGGCGTGTAGTAGCGCGCGGTGGTGATCTTCAGCGCCGTTTCCGCCGAAAGCTGGCGGATCGTCTGCACCGAGCCTTTGCCGAACGACTGCGCGCCCATGATGGTGGCGCGCTTGTGGTCTTGCAGCGCGCCGGCGACGATCTCGCTGGCCGACGCCGAGCCTTCGTTGATCAGCACCACCAGCGGGATGTTCTTCAGCGCCGCCGGCAGGCGCTTCAGCGGGTCGCCGCCGCGGCGAACGTAGTACTCGGCCGCGGCCTTGTAGGTGGCGCGTGAATCGGCGATCTGGCCGTTCGTGGAGACCACCGACACGCCGCTGGGCAGGAACGCTGCCGACAGCGCGATCGCGCCATCGAGCAGGCCGCCGGGGTCGTTGCGCAGATCGAGCACCAGTCCTTTCAGCGCCGGGTCTTGTTTGTACAGTTCTTCGATCTTGCGCACGAAGTCGTCGACGGTGCGCTCCTGGAACTGGCTGACGCGCAGCCAGCCGTAGCCGGGCTCGACCATCCTGGCGCGCACGCTTTGCATGCGGATCTCTTCGCGCACGATGGTCACCGGGAAGGTGCGGCTCTCGAGCTTCCTGAACACCATCAGGTTGACCTTGGTGTTGGGCTCGCCGCGCATGCGCTTGACTGCCTGGTCGACCGACATGCCCTTCACCGGCGTGTCGTCGATGCGGGTGATGAAGTCGCCGCTCTTCAGGCCGACGCGAAACGCCGGCGAGCCTTCGATCGGCGAGATGACCTTCACCAGGCCGTCTTCCATGCCCATCTCGATGCCGATGCCGATGAACTTGCCGCCGGTGTTTTCGCGGAATTCCTTGAAGGTCTTCTTGTCCAGGAACTGCGAGTGCGGGTCCAGGCCCGCCACCATGCCGCTGATGGCGTCGGAGATCAGCTTCTTCTCGTCCACCGGCTCCACGTAATCGCTCTTCACGACGCCGAACACCGCTGCCAGCTGCTGCATTTCTTCCATCGGCAAGGGCCCCAGCGCGTGCTGGGCCACGGCCTGGATCTGCATGGTGGTGAGCGCACCGGCCACGGCACCGGCGATCAACAAGCCGGCAACTTTCAGTTTGGAGCCCATGGCAGCAGGCCTTTCGGGAGAGGAAGACTGGATACGGATTCTAGATTCGGCATGAGGTTCCAGTCGTCTGCAAGACCCTTGGACTTACGTCGATTCGCGTTCGAACGTGACAACGTGATCGACGGCGGCGCGGATGCCGATCCATTCGCCCACCTGGTGGTCGTGGTGCGAGGGCACATGCGCCAGCACCAGTTCGCCGCTTCGCAGGCGCAGCGCGTACAGGAACTCCGAGCCGCGAAACGCCTTGCGTTCGATGCACGCCTTCACCGGGCTGTCGTCGTCGTGCACGATGTCGTCGGCGCGCAGCAGCACGTCGCACTCGCCGCGCGGGTAGGCCTCGGGCAGCGGACACTCGGCCGCATCGCGAAGCTCGCCCAACGCGGTGTGTACGCGCGCACCCTGGCCGTTGGCGACGATGCGCGCCGGCGCGAACACGCCGTGGCCGATGAACTGCGCCACGAAGCGGCTCGCCGGGCGGTGGTACAGCGTGTAGGCGTCGTCCCATTGTTCGAGGCGGCCCTGGTTCATCACGCCGATCACATCGCCCAGCGCGAAAGCTTCGAGCTGATCGTGGGTGACGAAGAGCGCCGTGCTGCCGGCGCCTTTCAGGATGCCGCGCAGCTCTTGCGCCAGGCGTTCGCGCAGGTCGACGTCCAGGCTCGAAAACGGCTCGTCGAGCAGCAGCAGCTGTGGCTGCGGCGCCAAGGCCCGGGCCAGCGCGATGCGCTGCTGCTGGCCGCCCGAGAGCTGATGCGGCGCGCGCCGCGCGGCGTGCGACAGGCCCACCAGGTCGAGCATCTGCTGCACGCGCGAGCGGCGCTCGCCGCGCGGCAGGTGGCGCACGCCGAAGGCGATGTTCTCGGCCACCGAGAGGTGCGGGAACAGCGCGTAATCCTGGAACACCATGCCGATGCGGCGATGTTCGGGCGCCTGGTGGATGCCGGCCGCGGCGTCACTCAAGGTGGCGCCGTCCATCACCAGCCGCCCCGCGGCCAGGCGCTCGAGCCCCGCGACGGCGCGCAGCAGCGAGGTTTTGCCGCAACCCGAGGGGCCGATCAGCACACCGATCTGGCCACGCTGAAGCTCGAGCGAGGCGGCATCCACAGCGGCATGGTTGGCGCTGTTGTTGACATAGCGCACCGTGCAGGCGTGCAGGCTCAGGAACATGGAAGCGAATGATAATCGGTTGATCGAGAATGAGGATGGTTCGTATTTCAGTTCCCATGGTCCGATCGCTGCCGCGCTGGATGCTGCTGGCGATCTGCGCCTTGCTCACGCTGCCGGTGCTGTCGGTGCTCGGCTCCTGGCTGTTCACCGACGCGGCGGCGATGGCCGTGCTCCAGCATCAGTGGCAGACGGTGCTGCCGGGGTATGCCCTGCAATCGCTGCTGCTCGCGCTGGGCGTGGGTGTGGGGGTGATGGTGCTGGGCGCGGCCACGGCAGCGGCGGTGACCCTCTTTGACTTCCCCGGCCGGCGTCACTTCGAATGGGCGCTGCTGCTGCCGCTGGCGATGCCGGCTTATGTGCTGGCCTACGCGTGGACCGATGCGCTGCAATACAGCAGCCCCGTGCAGCAGGCGCTGCGCGAGTGGACCGGCGCGCGCGGGGCGCTCTGGCCCGACATCCGCAGTCCGGGTGGCGCGGTGCTGCTGTTCGTGCTGTGCCTGTACCCCTATGTCTACCTGCTGACGCGCGCCGCTTTAGGCGAGCGCGGCGTGCAGCTGATGGAAGCCGCGCGCATGCTGGGCGCGGGCATGAAGCGGCGCATTGCCGAGGTGGCGCTGCCGCTGGCGCGACCGGCGCTGGCTGCCGGCACAGCGCTGGCGCTGATGGAAACGCTGGCCGACTACGGCGTGGGCTCGTACTTCGGCCTCACCACCTTCTCCACCGGCATCTACAAGGCCTGGCTGGTGATGAACGACCGCGTGGCCGCGGCGCAGCTGGCGTCGCTGCTGCTGGTGCTGGTGGCGTTGCTGCTGCTGGCCGAGCGGCGCGCGCAGCGGCGGCTGCGCTACACCGGGTCGCGTGGCGGCAGCGCGGCGCAGGCGGTGGCGGCGCACGACGCGCGGCCGGTGCGGCTGCGTGGCCGGGCGGGCTGGGCGGCGGTGGCGCTGTGCGCTGTGCCGGTGCTGCTGGGCTTCGTGCTGCCGGTGCTGTGGCTGCTGCGCATGGCGCTGGTGGAGGCACAGCAATCCGAGTTCGGGTTGCCGCTGGCACGTTTTGCCGGCTGGGCGTGGACGAGCTTCAAGCTGGCGGCGATGGCCGCCGCCGCCGCCACGCTGCTGGCGCTGGCGCTGGCGTTCGTGCTGCGGCGCGGGCAAGGCCGGGCGCTGCGCGGCGCGGCGCGGCTGCTGGCGCTGGGTTATGCCGTGCCCGGCGCGGTGGTGGCCCTCGGCGTGCTGCTGCCGCTGGCCTGGCTTCAGGAACAGGCGCCGCAGATCGCGCCGACCATGCTTGTTACCGGCACGGTGTTCGGCGTGATGTTCGCCTACCTGGCGCGTTTTTCGGCGGTGGCGCTGCAATCGGTGGAGGCGGGTTATGCGCGGGTGCCGATGACGATCGACGAATCGGCGCAGCTGCTCGGCGGCAGCGCCCGCCGCTTGTGGTGGGAGTTGCACCTGCCGCTCTTGCACCGCTCGGCGATTGCCGCTGCGCTGCTGGTCTTCGTCGACGTCATGAAGGAGCTGCCCGCCACGCTCGTGCTGCGCCCCTTCGGCAGCGACACACTGGCGGTGGTGGCCTACAACCTGGCGCGCGACGAGCGCCTCGGCGAAGCGGCGCTGCCCTCGCTGGCAATCGTCGTGGTCGGGCTGATCCCGGTGCTGCTGCTGTCGCGGGCGATGCGCTCGGGTTGATGGGCATCATGCTGATCCGCTGCTCACGGCGACACGCGTTGGCCTGGGCCGCAGCGGCCCTGGCCACGCCGGCGCGTGCTGCCGATGTCGCCGATGAGGAGCGGTGGTATCGCGCGGCGCTGGCGATGAAGGCGCTGGCCGAATCCTGGGGCGACCAGCCCTACGGCGCGGTGCTGGTGCTGAACGGCAGGCTGGTCGGCGAAGGTCCGAGCCGCGTCGTGCAACGCCAGGACCCGGACGCGCACGCCGAACGCGAAGCGATCCGCGACGCCCAGCGCCGCCTGGGCCGCGCAAACCTGGCCGGGGCCGTCCTCTATTCCACCTCGCGGCCTTGCGCGGCGTGCGAAGGCGTGGCGGTTGCCGCGGGCATTCGGCGCCTCGTGCACGGCGCGCGGCTGGCTACCATCGAACGATGAGCAGCAAGGTCCTGTTCGGCTTTCACGCCGTCACCGTGCGATTGAAGGTCGCGCCGGCGTCGATCGGCGAAATCCACATCGACGCGACACGCCGCGACGCGCGCATGCGCCAGTTCGTCGAGCGCTGCCGCGAGGCCGGCGCGCGCATCGTCGACAGCGACGACCAACGTTTGACCCAACTCGCCGGCAATACGCGCCACCAGGGCGTGGTGGCGCGCGTCACGGCGCTGGCGCAGCAGCACTCGCTCGACGAGCTGCTCGACGGCATCGCCGCGCCGCCGTTGCTGCTGGTGCTGGACGGCGTGACCGACCCGCACAACCTGGGCGCCTGCCTGCGCGTGGCCGACGGCGCCGGGGCGCACGCGGTGATCGCGCCTAAAGACCATGCGGTGGGCCTCAATGCGACGGTGGCAAAAGTCGCCAGCGGCGCGGCCGAGACCATGCCCTACCTGATGGTGATCAACCTGGCGCGCACGCTGAACGAGCTGAAGGAGCGCGACATCCGCATCGTCGGCACCAGCGACGACGCGCCGCGCACGCTGTACGACGCCGACCTGCGTGGGCCCGTTGCGCTGGTGCTCGGCGCCGAGGGGCCGGGCCTGCGGCAGCTCACGCGCAAGACTTGCGACGAGCTGGTGGCGATCCCGATGGCCGGTGCGGTGGAGAGCTTGAATGTCTCGGTGGCGGCGGGGCTGTGCCTGTACGAAGCGATGCGGCAGCGGCGCTGACGGTCTCGCCCAAAGAGTACCGGCTCACGGGCGGGGCTTCGCTGCGCCTGCGACCCGAGGGGTGGCGTTGCCCATGCGCCGCCGCATGGTCTGAATGGCCGTGCCGATGGCGCGGCGTTCGTCGCCGGTCACCTCGTTCCTGTCGGCCAGCCGCGTCCACGCGCCGGCGGCTTCAACCACCTCGTCGATGATGGTGCCGGGGTCGGCCAGCCCGGCGCTGCGGCCCACGGCCAGTGCGTCGCTGCGCTGCGGGTGCCCGCTGCCGTGGATGTCGGTGCTGTGCTGGCCGCCGATGCCGGGGCTGAAGGTCAGGTCGTAGGCCGGGCTCAGGTGCCAGCGGCCGTGGTGGTGGAGGAAGGCGAAGTTCTTGCTGTGATCGTCGCGGTTGTGCATCACCGCGTTGAAGACCATCCAGCGGAAGGCCTGCGCCACCTCCTGCACCGATTGCGTCAGGCGCAGCGTGGCCGCCATCAGCGTGTCGTAGCCGAGGCTCGGCGCCAGGTGCGTGGCGTAGAGGTGGCCGGACAGCGACAGCATGTGGATGCGCTGGTCGCCTTCGCGGTCGAAGCGCTTGACGGCGAAGAAATGCTGCGGCGCGCGCCGGCTGGCGCGGCCCGATGGCGTGAGCTGCGGCACCTCGAGCAGCGCGCTGGGCGGCATCGTGAGCCCGGCACGGCGCGCGATTTCGGCGTAGGTGAATTCGATGCGGCCGGCCTGGGCCGAATCGGCGCGGCCGGGGAACTTGACCATCCAGTGTTCGAAGCCGGGCTGCAGGGGGGCGAAGCCGGAGACGCAGGTGCCATCGGATGGCCTTCGCGCCACAGTCACCTTGGGTCGTGCACCGCCGGGGGATCCACCATGGATCAACAACTCGTTCAGCACCTCGGCTTCGTCGCCGGCCAGCACTTGGTGCGCTGCCTGGGCAAGGCGCGCCAGATCGACAGCCGGGTCATCTTCATCCGGCTCAGGCAGCTTCAGCTCGGGTTCGTAGCTCAAGGCACCGAGCGCGCGCTCGCCCAGGTAGGCCAGGCGATCGAGCGGCAAGGCCTCGTGCCGCGACCAGCCCAACGACTGCCTGACTGCCCGATCCATCAGAAGCATGCCCCAGCCATCGGGCAGGCTGTCGTTGAACACGCCGTGCAGGCCGTCGAAGAGCGGCGAGGTGGCTTGCTGCGAGCCGGGAACGAAAGGCATGGTGTGGGGCGCGATGTCGAAGCCGTCGCCAAGCCAGCGAGCGTCGTATTCGAACCAGACCTGGCCGCGCGCACTGCTGGCCAGGCGGCCGACGAGCCGGCCGTCCAGGGTCACACGAAGCTGCCGAACGTGCAACATGGTCAGCGCGTGGTGCGGCGCCGCACGCCGGCATCGGCGCGCAAGCCGCGACGCCGCTCGGGGCGCAGCACATCGTCCACCGAGTTGGGCGGCGGTTCGCCGAACAGACGCTCCAGATCGTCGGCCAGGCCCATCGCCGCGAGCATCATCGTCAACGCCCGGCTGCCCGCCTCGCCGGTGTTCTCGAAGCGCTTGATCGTGGCCTCGGGCACGCCGCTGCGCTCGCTCAAGGCGCGCCGGGTCAAGGCCAGTCCCAGGCGCCGCCGCCTGGCGCGCGAGCCGAGGCGCAGCAACAAGGTGCCGGGTGTGAATGGCGTTCCGATAATGGCCATCTGGATATCTACTAACAAACAATGAGTGGCTTAAAAGACTATAAAATGACTATTATCGATGATGCAGTGGCGTCTCGCCCGGCCCTGCCCGGCGTCCTGGCCACGGGCAAGCCCGATGCGCGCCGCACCCGCGATGCGCAGGTGGTGGTCATCGGCGTCGCGCGCCGTCACTTCGCTGACTTTCCGCGCACCCCGCTCTCAGCGACGCTGACGCCGCCACGCGAGAGGCGCGGCGCATCGACTCGCGCCGCCGTCCTACAACAGCAGGTGCCCTGCGCCGAGGGCGCCACCAAGCCGGCGTCAATACATTCGGTCCTTCACTTCGGCTGCATGCATCCCTGACCCCCAGGCATGCCAGCAGCCAAGCCCTCGGTACCTCTTCCTGAACAGGAACACACCATGTTTGCTCTCATGACCTCCTTCATGTTCTCCAACCAGCTCCGTGTCTCCGTCTCCCCTGCCACGCCAGCTTCAGCCCCTGCCGCGTCCGCGGGCTATCCCTACGGCGATGACATCATGTTGATCACCTCCAAGCCGGTGGTGGCAGGCATCGCCGTTGTTTCGGCCGCGCCCGCAGTGTCCGAGGGCCATCCCTACGGTGACGACGGCATGGTCTTCGTATCGGACGGAGCGGTTGCCTCGATCGCCGACGTTGCGGCCGTCGTATCTCCGTCCGAGGGCCATCCCTACGGCGACGACGGCATGATCTTCGCCTCTGAAACGGCGAGCGTCGCTCTGGCCGGCGTCGCTCAAGACGATGGGTGCTTCGTGATGTTCGGTTGAGGAACTTCCAAGGCGCGCCGCATACTGCGCGCCATGGACTTCCAGCCGATCCTCGATGAGATCGTCAGCGTGCTGCGGCCGCAGGCCGGGCAGCAGGGCCGCGTGGCCGACTACATCCCAGCGCTGGCCCGAGTGCGCGCCGATCAGTTCGGCATTGCATTGCGCAGTTGCGACGGTGTCGAGGCAGCGGCAGGCGACTGCGACGCGCCCTTCTCGATCCAGAGTGTCTCGAAGGTCTTCTCGCTGACGCTGTGCCTGCAGCGGGTCGGCGATGCGCTGTGGGAGCGTGTCGGCCGCGAGCCGTCGGGCAACCCGTTCAACTCGCTGGTGCAACTGGAGCACGAGCAAGGCAAGCCGCGCAACCCGTTCATCAACGCCGGTGCCATTGCCGTGGCGGATCGCCTGCTGAGTCAGGGGCAAACGGACGCCGAGCTGGTCGCGATGTTGTCGAGCCTCGCCGCGGCCACCATCGACATCGACGAGGAAGTGGCCGCATCGGAGGCGCAGACAGGCTTTCGCAACCACGCGCTGGCCAATTTCATGAAGAGCTTCGGCAAGATCGACAACGACGTGGCGACGGTGCTGACCATCTACTTCCGCCAATGCGCGATCCGCATGAGCTGCCGCCAGCTGGCGCGCGCGGTGGGCTACCTGTGCTGCGACGGCGCACACCCGTCGGGCGGCGCGCCGGTGGTCAGCGAGCGGCAGGCGCGCCGCATCAACGCCCTCATGCTGACCTGCGGCACCTACGACATGGCCGGCGAGTTCGCATTCCTGATCGGGCTGCCGTGCAAGAGCGGTGTCGGCGGCGGCATCGTGGCCGTGGTGCCGGACCGCCTGACGCTGTGCGTCTGGTCACCTGCGCTGGACGCGAGCGGCAATTCCTGGCTGGGCATGAAAGCGCTCGAGATGTTCGTCGCGCGCACCGGGCTGTCGGTGTTCTGAGCAGACCGCCCGAGCGACGGGCGTCACAGCGAACCCGTCGCGAGCACGAGCGGCCTGCGTTCGGTCATTCGATGACCCTGGCTGCGCTGAGCAGCAGCGCGCGCGGGATCTCGAGACCGAGCGTGCGCGCGGTCTTCAGGTTGATCACGAGGTCGAACTGGGTCGGCTGCACGACCGGCAGGTCGCCCGCCTTCGTACCCTTCAAGATCGTCTCGATGTAGGCCGCCGCTTGCCGGCCCACATCGCTGGTGTTCGGGCCGTAGGACATCAGGCCACCCTCGTCGGCCCACCTCGCGCGGTAGTAGATCGCCGGCAAGCGCTTGTCGGCGGCGAACGCGATCAGCCTGGCCCGCCTGAGGTCGAACAGCGGGCTCCCGGTCACGACGAGACCTCGCGCCGGGCCACGGCCAGCGCTGTTGCCGATCGCCGCCAGCGCCTCATCGAACGCCGGATCACGCTCCGTGTTGTAGGTGTCGAGCTTGACCTTCAACACCTCCGCGGCAGCCTGCAGTTCCTGCACCTTGCTCGCATCATGCTCCCGGCTGTCGGTGTACAGCACAGCCATCTGCGAGAGCCTGGGCACGGCCTGCTTGAGCAACTGCGCCAGCTTGGCCGCGAAGCCTGAGGTGCCTTCGGCCAGCGAGAACCCGGTGACGTTGCCGCCGGGTCGGGCGAGGTTGGTCACCAGGCCGTATCGCACCGGATCGGCCGACGCCGTGAAGACGATCGGGATCGTGGTCGTGGCCCGCATCATGGCGCGCGTCACGGTCGTCGAGGCGGCCACGAGCAGCTCGGGCTTGCTGCGCATCACCTCGTCGACGAGCGCGGGCAATCGATCCTCCTGCCCTTCGGCGTAGCGCCGTTCGCTGACCAGGTTCTGCCCCTCGACATAGCCCAGATCGCGCAAACCCTGCATGAACGGGGGCGGTTGCGGTCCCGGCCGGCCGACCGAGACATAGGCGATGCGATAGACCCGGCCGGGTTGCTGCGCTCGGGTGAAGAGCGGCGTGGCGAGCAGCGCGCCGCCCAAGAGATGCCTGCGAGCGATGCCGTCCTCGTTCATTCGATGACCTCGTGCGCGCGCGCTAGCAGCGCGCGCGGGACGCGCAGGCCCAGAGACCTGGCGCGGGCCATGTTGAGCGCCAGATGCACGCGCATCGGCCCTTCGAACGGCAACGAGGCCGGGCTGGCGCCCTGCACGATGCGCCAGACCTGTGCATAGACTTGGCGGAAGAGCTCGCCCTGGTCAGGGCCATAGCCCATCAACCCACCCTGTCGTGCCGCCGAGGGCCACTCGTACATGTCTGCCAGACGCGCTTCGGTGGCCAGCGCGATCAGCTGCCCGCTCAGGCTGGCGAGAAACGAGCCGACGTGCTGGTACAGGCCGACGGCCTTGATGCGGCGGGCCAGGGCCAGCGCAGCCGGAAGGTCGGTCACGGCGTCGCACCAGCTCGGGTGCAGCTCGATGCCGAGCTGCGCGGCGGCCTGTTCCACGGCACGTCTGCCAAGGGACTCACGCCAGCGCGTCTCGATCACCATCAGCACGCGTGCACCGCGCGGCAGGCAGCTCGACAGCAGCTCCAGCCGCTTCAGGCTCATTGGGATGTTCTGCATGTCGATGCCCGCGAGGCGGCTGCGCTGGCCTTCGGCGGCCATCGCGGCCACACCCTCCGCGGACAGGCCGTAGGCGACCACCGGCACACTGGTCGTGGCGCGCAAGACAGACGGTGCTATATCGCCGGTGCAGAGAATGATCTCGGCGCCCTCGGCAACGAGTTCGCGCGCCAGCTGCGGCACCTTCTCCCTGTCGCCGGCGGCTGAGCGAACCAGCAGCACAAAGTCGCGTCCTTCGACGGCGCCGGCCTTCTGCAGGAGATTGATCGCGCCGACTCGGTGCCGTTCGCTGAAGGTGCCTCCCCACAGCACGCCGATGCGGCGCACCCGGCTCTGGGCCGCAGCACGGCCCGCGAGCGCCGCCGCCGCACTGCCCAACGCCATCTCGCGTCGTCTCATTCGATCACCTCGTCGGCGCACACGTTCAGGGTCGCGATCGGCCCTCATGCATACTAAGTTCAAACGGTTGTTGGATGCTGCGAGCGACGACCCGGGCCAGCGCGACCACGCACCACCCAGCCACGATGCTCCGCCAACATCCCGTGGCGCTGGCCGCGCTGGCCACGTTACTGGCTCCGGACCCGGGGCTCACCCAGACCACCGCCGCGCAGCCACAGCGCGTCGAAGTCACCGGCACGCTGATCAAGCGTGCGGACAGGGAGACCGTGTCAGCCGTGGTCGCCGTATCGCGCGACGACATCAAGACCTCGGGCTACACCTCGATCGAGGAGTTGCTGCGCAGCACCGGCCTGGTCGACTTCAGCTCCGTTTCCGACGGCGCGGCCTCGGGTGCCGTATCCGGCATTTCGACGATCTCGCTGCGCGGCTTCGGCTCACAGGGCACGCTCACGCTGGTCAATGGCCGGCGCATCGCGCCGGTGGCCGCGGTGGACGTCACCTTCGGTCGTGCCACGCTGTTCAACGTCAATGCCATCCCCAGGGCTGCGGTCGATCGCGTGGAGATCCTCAAGGACGGCGCTTCGGCGCTGTACGGCTCCGATGCGATGGCCGGCGTCGTCAACTACGTGCTGCGCAAGAACTTCAGCGGCGTGCAAACCGAGGCATCGAACGGCGCCAACGATCGCGGCGTCGGCGCACAGCACCGGGGCAGCGTGGCGTTCGGCTTCGGCGACATCGACACGCAGCGCTTCAACGTCTTCGGCGCTCTCGAAATCGCGCGGCGCGACCCGGTGATGTTCAGCGACATCAAGGACCGTGGCGACCAGGCCGGCCACGACAGGATCCGCGCGCTGAACGACACCTTCCATCGCTTCTATCCCGATTCGGCGGTCTCGTTCTGGGCCAACTACTACCGCGTACCGACCTCGCTGACCGGGAGCACGACGCTGGATGGCATCTCGGTGGCCAACAACGACCTCTCGGGCGCGAACTACCTCGGCACGCTGCCGGGCTGCCCCGACGAACTGACGGTCGGCAAGGGTGTGCCCACCCGGCCCCAGGGTCTGGGCAGCAGCGCGGCCAGCCTGCGCAACGGCGCCTGCCGCTTCAACCTCGACAACGCCGACGAGACGATCGCCAGGCAGGAGCGTGTGAGCGGCCTGCTGCACGCCGGCTTCGCGCTGGCGCCCGAGCTGCAGCTGTATGCGGATTTGATGGTCTGGCGCGTGAAGACCTCCGAGCAGGGCAACCCGGTGGCCCTGACGCCCAACCTCGTGACGCA
Source organism: Rubrivivax sp. (assembly GCA_031400795.1). Classification (GTDB taxonomy): domain Bacteria; phylum Pseudomonadota; class Gammaproteobacteria; order Burkholderiales; family Burkholderiaceae_C; genus Rubrivivax. The sequence continues at coordinate 18,629 of JANNQO010000360.1, forward strand.
GGCCGGCGCCGAGTTCGCCGCGATCTGGGCGAACCGCGACGGCACGCTGCGCAACCAGCGCGCGTTCATCCTGCCGGTGGGTCATCCCGACAACCCCACCCGCCAGCCGATCCAGCTGATGTACCGCTTCGAGGACCTCTACGGCTTCAAGGACACGACGATCGACACCACGCGCGTGGCGATCGGCCTCGAGGGCCGCATCGGTGCGTGGGACATCGACAGCGCCTTCCTCCACAGCCGCAGCCAGGGCAGGGAGGTCGACCAGGCGCGCATGCGCTCGTTTCTGCTGACGAGCTCCATCACGCCGGGCAACCCGAACTACGGTGTCTACCGCTTCGGCGGCAACAACGACGAAGCGGCCAAGGCCAGCGTCTCCGGCCGGCCCGTGATCGAGGGCGACTCCACGCTCACCTCGGTGGACCTGCGTGCCTCGCGCGAGCTGTGGAAGATGGGCGGCGGCAACGCGGCGCTGGCTCTGGGCACCGAGTGGCGGCGGGAGTTGCTCGCCTCGACCCCCGATGCCGTCTTGCTCAGCGGCGACTACGTCTTCGGCGGTGGCAACAGCGCCTCAGGCAGCCGCAACAGCCGGGCCGCCTTCGCCGAACTGAGCCTGCCGGTGTGGAAGAGCCTGGAACTGCAGGCGGCGCTTCGCGGCGAGAAGTACAGCGACTTCGGCAACGCCACCACAGGCAAGCTCGGCTTCAAGTGGTCGCCGATCAAGTCCGTCGTCGCCGTTCGCGGCACGGTCGCCACGGGCTTCCGTGCACCATCGATCCCGCAGATCCGGGAGTCCTACGTCGCCTCGTTCCACAGCACCACGGACCGCCGTTCGTTCGACCTGCTGCGCTGCGACCTCGCCCGCAACCGGACCATCGGCAGCCCCAATATCAACCCGAACAACACGCGTGACTGCAACGTCCTGGCCTTCGGCAGCGCGCCGGCGCCGGAGCGCAGCACGGCGTTGGCGACCGCGATCTCGGCCAACCCCGAGCTCAAGCCCGAGCGCTCGCAGTCGGCCACGTTGGGGTTGCTGCTGTCGCCGACATCCAGCGTCGATGTGGCGCTGGACTTCTGGTATTTCCACCGCAAGGACGAGATTCGCGTGCAGCAGGGCCTGGACATCATGGACGAGGCCAGTCTCAGCCCGACGCGGACGCACCCGCAGGTGATCCGCGACCCCAATCAGGTGAACTGGCTGCGCGACGGCAATGGCGTGATCATTCCGAACAGCGGCCCGATCCTGATGCTGATCCGCGGCTACGACAACTACGAGTGGACGCGCACGGCCGGGATGGATTACGACCTGAACTGGCGCTTCCCGGACATCCGGTTCGGCCGCTTTCGCTTCAACGTCAACGGCACCTTCACCGAACGCTTCGACCGCAAGCTGACCGCCGGCGCCGACGTGGAGCACCTGGTCGGCACCCAGACGACGGGCATTCCGGTCACGCGGGCACGCTTCACGCTGCATTGGAGCGGCGGTGCGTGGCGCGCGTGGATCCGCCACAACCATGCCGATCCGATGATGTCCACGGTCTGCAGCGCCTTCAATGCGGCGACGGCCGCGCTGGTCGAGGCGAATGGCCGCTGCCGCGTCGCTGCCGAGCGCACGGTGGACATCGGCGGCAGTTGGGTGGGCGTGAAGGGGCTCGCCCTGTCGGCCTCGCTGCTCAACGTGGCCAACGACTACAACCGCAGCTTCAGCTGGCCCGCGGCCTTCAACTTCTGGGACAAGGGTCGCGAGGTGGCACTGGGCCGGCGCTTTCAGCTGACGGCGAGCTACGGCTTCTGAACGGGACCTCAGCTGGACGCGAGCGGATGCTCCTGGCTGGGCATGACCGTGCTCGAGATGTTCGTCGCGCGCACCGGGTTGTCGGTGTTTTGAGCGGACCGCCGGAGCGACGGGCGCCCACAGCGGTCTCTATCGCCGAGCCGGTGCGCCGATGAGGCGCGCCCAGGCCGCAGGACCATTGCCCAATGACCAGGCCACGGCCGCAGCCGCGGCCAGACCCAAGGCGGCGTGCACTGCGGCCACTCCGGCTGCACCGACCCACTCGACCACGGCGCCGAAAGCCAGCGTCAGAACCGCATAGCCCAGCGCCGCGCGCCAGGGCGAGGCGCCTTGTTGCCCGCGCCGCGCCGGGGCCCACAACTGCCCGCCCCAGGCCAAGCCCCAGGCCGCGCCATGCGCCAAGGCAAGGATCAGCCAGTCCCAGGGTGCGGGGGCCCACAGCACGGCCACTGCGCCCAGGCTCAGCAGCGCCGCGCAGACCATCGCCAGCCGGCGCAGCGGCCAGCGCGCCATCGCGTCTTGCAGCAGCCAGGCCGGGCCGAACATCGCCGCCAGGTGCAGCATCACCATGGCCTGCGGCGGCACGGCCTGCGCACGGCACCAGCCGGCCATCAGCGGCAGCGCCGCCATCATCGGCAGCATGGCCAAGCCGGCCAGGAGCAGAGGCCATTGCAGCGTGTCGCGCCACGCGCCCGCGGGCCAGGCGGGCAGCGAACAGTCGAACAGGCCGGCGCGGCAGCCGCTCGGGCGGGCTCGATCATCGAGCGGCCGTTGCAGCCAGATCAGCGCGAACGCGATGGCCCCGACGAAGACCGCCAGACGGGTGGCGAGCGCCACCAGGTCGCCGGGATCGCCCAGCGCAAGGCCGCCAGCGCATGCGCCGAGGCCCGCTGCGGCAACCGGCGGCCGGGGTGTCGCAGAGGTCGCCAGGCGCAGCCCACGCACCACGCCTGAAGCCAGCGCGGTCAGCACGGCCCAACCGAGCAGTGCCGGCAGCAGCGCGAGCACGCCGAAGCCGCGTACGCTGCCTGCCAAACCCGACACGGTCACCACCGCCGCGATCACCAAGGCCAGCGCGCGGGGCCCACGGCCCAGGCCCCCGCGCGTGGCCACCGCGGCGGCTACGCCCAGCGCGAGCAGCCACAGCGCCACCAGCGCGAAGCCGCTGCCTGTCGTGGCCGCGAACTGCAGCGCAAACGCACCCAGGCCGACCCAGCCGGCGATGAGCAGGCCCCAGGCACAGGCGCGCGCCAGCGTCAGACGCAGCGGCGCGGCAGTTGTCATCTCACCACCTCGCCGGCGTGAGCCGCAGGCCAGTGCAGCGCATGCCCGGTGCTCGCAGTGAAGCGCTCGAGGTCTTCGGGCGTGTCGATGTCGAGCGCGTAGCGGCGGTTGTCAGTGTCGAACCAGCGCACGCGCTCGGGATGAGCATGGCGCCATGTGCGGCAAGCCAGGTCGGCGCTGCCGGCGAGCCACTGCTCGCGCAGTGCTGCATCGAAAATCACCGGATTGCCCGGCTCGGGCTCGCCATCGGAGCGCGCCACGCGTGGCACCACCATCGCGGCGTCACCCCGTTTCTTGAACGCGCCGATCAGCGCGGTGATGTCTTGCGCGTCGAGCAAGGGCTGGTCGGCCAGCGCCACCATCACTGCGTCGAGCTTGGGGCTCAGCGCTCGCAGCCCGATGCGCACCGACGAGGCCTGGCCGTCGTCGGGATTGATGTTGTGCACGAGCGTGATCGGGAATGGACGCACGGCGGCCTCCACCGCGTCGGCATGGTGGCCCAGCACGACCACCACTTCATCGACACCCGCGCCCGACAGCGCAATCAACTGGCGCAGCACCAGCGGCACGCCGCCCAGTTCGAGCAGCGCCTTCGGTCGCCCGCCCAGGCGCGTGCCGGCCCCAGCGGCGAGCAGCACCGCGCCTACCGTCATGCGGCTGTACAGGCCGCTGTTGCCCTTCAGCAGGCAGCCCATCGCACGCCCTTCATGAAAGCGCCTCGATCACCCGCGGCAGCACCGCGCGAAGGCTCGCCAGATCGGCGCCCGGCGCGAGCAGGTCCAGGTGCGGCAGCGCGGCCTGCATGCCCTGGCAGATCGGCGCGTAGCCCGGGCGTTGGCTCAAGGGGTTGAACCAGACGATGCGCCGCGCGCGGCGACGCAACTCGGCCAGCGCGGCGGAGAGCTGCGCTGGGTCGCCGGTGTCGTAGCCGTCACTGAAGACCAGCACCGCAGTGCGCGAATGCACCAGGCGCCGCGCGTGCTCGCGATTGAACTGCGCCAGGCTCGCGCCGATGCGCGTGCCGCCGGCCCAGCCTTGCGCGATCAGGTGCAGCCGCTCCTGCGCACGCCACGGGTCGGGGTCGTGCAGCGCCTGCGAGACCGCGGTGATGCGGGTGTGGAAGATGAAGCTGTGCACGTCGGCGAGTTCGGCCGACAAGGCGCGCGCCAGGCGCAGGTAGAAGAAGCTGTACAGCGCCATCGATCGGCTCACGTCGATCAGCAGCACCAGCCGCGGGCGCACGCGGCGGCGGTCGCGCCAGGCCAGCTGCAAGGGCGTGCCACCGCTGGCGATGCTGCGGCGGATGGTGCCCGGCATGTCGAGCCGCCGGCCGCGGCGCGCCGGGTTCTCGCGGCGCAGGCGCAGGTGGCGCAGCTGGCGCGCCAGGCGGCGCATCAGGGCTTCGATGTCCAGGGCATGTTCGCGCTCGGTGAGGGCGCGGAAGTCGGCGGAGCTGAGCACTTCGGCGCGGCTCGCGGAGCGGCGCTGCCGGGGCTGATCACGATCGTCGCTGCCGCCACCATCACGCGTCGGATCGTCGGGTTCATCGCCGCCCGCAGCACCCGGCTCGGCATCGCGCTTCTCCGGCCGCTGCCAGGTGTTGGCAGGCAAGAACCAGCTGTCGAACAGCGCATCGAAGCGCCGCCATTCATCGCCGCGCCCGCACAGCAGCGCTTGCAGGCTCCAGCGCAGCACGCCGGCATCGAGCACGCCCACACGCTGCGCCGTGTGCAGCACCGGCACGGCATCACCACCGCCGACTGCGAAGCCGTTGGCGCGCAGGAAGCCGGGGAAGCCGGCCAGCCGATCGGCCGCGCGATCCTCGAGCTTCAGCATGTCGCGGCCAGCCGCGCGATGACTTCGCGCGGGAACGCAGCGCGGTCGTCGCGCGTCTTGATCAACGCGCTCAGCGTCTGGACGATGCGCTCGGCGCCATCGACATCGAGCACCGTCACGCCCAGCCGAAGCAATGCGGCCGCCCAATCCAGCGTCTCGGCGATGCCGGGCTTCTTCTGCAACTCCATGCGGCGCACGCCTTGCACGAAAGCGACGATCTGTACCGCAAGCGCCGCCGCCACCTCGGGCGCCTTCTTGCGCACGATGGCGAGTTCCTTCTCGTGGTCGGGGTAGTCGATGTACTGGTACAGACAGCGCCGGCGCAACGCGTCGGAGAGTTCGCGCGTGCCGTTGGACGTGATCACCACCGCCGGCCGAGTGATGGCGTTCACCGTGCCGAGTTCCGGGATCGACAACTGGAAGTCCGACAGCAGCTCGAGCAGGTACGCCTCGAAAGCCTCGTCGGCGCGATCCACCTCGTCGATCAGCAACACCGGCGCCTGTTCGCAGCGGATCGCCGCGAGCAGCGGGCGTTCGAGCAGGTAGCGCTCGGAGAAGATGTCTTCTTCCTTCTGCTCGAGACCGCGCGGGTCTTGTTCGAGCAGCTTGATGGCGAGCAATTGGCGCTGGTAGTTCCATTCGTACATCGCCGAATGAGCGTCCAGCCCTTCGTAGCATTGCAGCCGGATCAAGCGCGTGCGGCGCACCTCGGCCAGCACCTTGGCGACCTCGGTCTTGCCGACACCCGCATCGCCTTCGAGCAGCAGCGGCCGGCCCAGGTCCTGCATCAGCAGCAGCGCCGCGGCCAACCCCGGTTCGGCGATGTAGCCCGCCGCGCCCAGCTCTTGCTGAAGCGCCGTCAGCTCGAGCCTGCGTTCAACGCTCATGCCCGCCGATCGATCCCCAGCGCATGGCACTGCTGCCAGACGCGATACGCCGAGTGCGGCATGTCCATGTGCGTGACGCCCAGATGCGCGAAGGCGTCGATCACCGCATTGCTGAAGCAGGGGATGCCGCCCACATGCGGCGACTCGGCCACGCCCTTGGCGCCGATCGGGTGGTGCGGGCAGGGCGTGACGGTGTGGTCGGTCTCCCAATGCGGCGTTTCCATCGCGGTGGGCAGGAAGTAGTCCATCAAGCTGTTGCCCAGGTGGTTGCCCTGCTCGTCGAACGGGATCTGCTGGCCGAAAGCAACCGCGAAAGCCTCGGTCAGCCCGCCGTGGATCTGGCCTTCGATGACCATCGGGTTGATGCGCGTGCCGCAGTCGTCGAGCGCGTAGAAGCGCCGCACTATGGTCTCGCCGGTGAACTTGTCGACGTCCACCACGCAGAGATACGCGCCGAACGGGAAGGTCATGTTCGGCGGGTCGTAGTACGACACCGCGTTCAGGCCCTGCTCCATGCCGGCGGGGATGTTGCTGGTGTGCGAGGCCATGCAGATCTCCTTCATGGTCTTGGCCTGCGTCGGATTGCCTTTCACCTTGAAGCGGTCGATCTCCCACTCCAGGTCGCCCTCGGCCACTTCGAGCAGGTGCGCGGCGATCTGCTGCGCCTTGGCTCTGATCTTGCGCGCGGCTTGTGCGGTGGCCGCACCGGAGACCGGCGTCGAGCGTGACCCCCAGGTGCCCGCGCCGTAGGGTGCCTTGTCGGTGTCGCCTTCTTCGACGACGATGTCGCTCGCCGGCAGGCCGAGTTCGGTGGCGATGATCTGCGCGTAGGTCGTCGCGTGGCCCTGGCCCTGCGTCATCGTGCCCAGGCGCGCGATCACGCCGCCGGTGGGGTGCACGCGGATCTCGCAGCTGTCGAACAGGCCGATGCCCAGGATGTCGCAGACCTTGGTCGGGCCGGCGCCGACGATCTCGGTGAAGGTGGCGATGCCGATGCCCATCAGGTGCGTGGCTTTCGGGTCGGCGCGTCTGGCCGCCTGTTCTGCTCGCAGGCCGTCGTAGTCCACCGCCTTCAGCACCTTCGCCAGCGCCGGGTGGTAGGCGCCGCTGTCCAGCGTCCAGCCGAAGGCGGTGGTGTAGGGGAACTGCTCGGACTTGACGAAGTTGCGCCGCCGGATCTCGGCTTTGTCCAATCCCAGCTTGAGCGCCAGCACGTCCATCATGCGTTCGATCAGGTACACCGCTTCGGTGACGCGCAGCGAGCAGCGATACGCCACGCCGCCCGGCGCCTTGTTCGTGTACACCGCATCGACTCGGCAGTAGGCAGCAGGCACCGCGTACGAGCCGGTGCAAATCGAGAACAGACCGGCCGGCAGCTTGGTCGCCGAGACATGCGAGTTGAACGCGCCATGATCGGCCAGCGCCGTGAAGCGCAACCCCTTGATGCGCCCGTCGGCATCGGCCGCGAGTTCGCCCACACCGTGATAGTCGCGTGCAAAACCGGTGGTGGAGATGTTGTCGATGCGCGATTCGATCCACTTCACCGGCACACCGGTGACGATCGACGCGACGATCGCCACCACATAGCCCGGGTACACCGGCACCTTGTTGCCGAAGCCGCCGCCGATGTCGCCGCCGACCACGCGGATCTTGCTTTCGGCCACGCCCGAGAGCATCGCCAGCACCGTGCGCACGAGGTGCGGGGCCTGCGTCGTCATGTACACCGTCAGGTGCCCGGTGGCCTTGTTGAACGAGGCCACGCAGCCGCAGGTTTCCAGCGGGCAGGGATGCACGCGCGGGTTCAGGATCTCTTCGCGCACCGTCACCGCGGCGTTCGCGAACGCGGCGTCGGCGGCGGCCTTGTCGCCGGCCTCCCAGGTGAAGATGTGGTTCGGGTGCGTGCGCGGGCCGTGGCCGACCTCGGTCTTGTCGGCGATGTCTTCACGGATGATCGGCGCGTCGGGCAGCATGGACTTCTTCGGGTCGACGATCGCCGGCAGCTCTTCGTAGTCCACCTCCACCAGCGCGGCGCCGTCGTAGGCGGCGTAGCGGTCGGTGGCCAGCACCATCGCCACTTCCTGAAGCTGGAAGCAGACCTTTTGGTCGGCCAGCACCGCCTGCACGTCACTGCCCAACGTCGGCATCCAGTGCAGCTTCACCGGCTTCAGATCGTCCGCCGTGAGCACCGCCACCACGCCGGGGCAGGCCAGCGCCTTGCTCTTGTCGATGCCCTTGATGCGGGCGTGCGCGTAGGGGCTGC
>JANNQO010000361.1:0-3260 GCA_031400795.1 Rubrivivax sp.
CCGTCGACGACTCCGATCTTTCGGTCGAGGTGGTTGGCAACGCCGTCGCGCTGGCACGCCCGCTGGGAGCGCGCATCACGTTTTTCCACGCCGTCGCCGATGCAGCCGCCTCGCTGCGCGGTGACGCCGAAGTGCTGCGCCTGACCGCGCGCGACGAGCATGCGTACCAGCATCTCGGCAAGGCCCGCGAGCTGCTGACCAAGGCCGAGGCTGCGGCGCGCGCGCTGGGGGTGCCCAGTGAATCGCGCCATGCCGTGAGCGACAAGCCGGCACAGGCCATCGTCGAGGCCGCGCGCGCGGGCGGTTGCGACCTCATCTTCATGGCCTCGCATGGCGGGCGTGGCAAGCTGGGCATGGCCTTTGCCTCGGAGACGGTGGCGGTGCTGATGAATGCCGGGTTGCCCGTGCTGGTGTCGTCCACCGGCGAACCGACGGCGCCGGCGCGGGCGATCGGCATCATTCGCGACGAACACCGTTCATTGGCCGCGGTCATGCATGCCTGGATGCATGCCCTGCACACCGCGCGTGAAGCGGGCATCTCGGCCGACGTGGCACTGATGCGGGCCATCGTGCGCTACGTGCAGCAGTTTCCGGTAAAGCTTCACCACCCCAAGGAAGAGGAACATCTGTTCCGGCGGCTGCGCGAACGCACGACGAGCTGCAACGCCGAACTCGACGAGCTTGAACGCCAGCACGTGCGTGACGAGCAACTCGTCGCGTCGCTGGCGCAGCAGGTCGAGGCCCTGGCGGCAGCCGACAGTCAGGGTCAGCTGATCGCGACGCGCACGCTCGACGAAGAGGTCGCGCGCTACGCTGCCTTCTTGTGGGATCACTTGGGTCGCGAGGAAGGGGTGATCCTGCCTGCGGCACAGCGTTACTTGTTGCCCGAAGATTGGGTGGCGATCGACGCCGCCTTCACCGAAAACCGCGACCCGAACTTCCGCGGCGAGACCGACAAGGAGTATCGGCAACTCTTTTCGCACATCGTCAATCTGCTGCCCACGTAGAGCGTGCCGCGCGCCAGGGCTGGCTGCGCGCGGGCAAGTACCTGGAGACTTCGCTGGACAGGAAATTGGGGGCCAACCCACTTCTTCGCCCTCAGCACGCGTTCGTCGTTGCGTCCCGTCGCTGAAGGGCCGCCTTCGCCAGTTGTCAGCACGTCAACGAACGTCAGCAAGCAAGCCCAGAGCCGTTGTTTGTGGCAGGCCACTGAAGTTCCGGTAATGGCCGGTTGCCGGTGTACGAATCAGCCGTTCGCAAGACGGCTCAGGCACAGACAGCCGACACCCCGGTCACTGCTCGTCTTGACGCTCAGTTCGTTGATGATGTAGCTCCATCTGTCAACGGCGGATAGAGGAGCAACTATGGTCGGCGCCCTCCCCTTCGCCTCGGAGATCGCAAGGCAGGAGTGCTTGGCTGAGCGGTTGCGGTGCAGACGTTCACGCGATTTACCGTCAGCGGCCAGAAATGCTGCTGCTGCCCGCGAACCCGCATGAATGCTCGCGAATCGCCTTGAAATTTACCGTCAGGCCCAACTTTCACGTGACGGTAAGACGCCGCCGAAGATCTGGCGTCGAGTTTTGACCGTCAGTCTTACCGTCAAAAGTTTCCGCTTGCACGCGATCGTTGCCGATAGTCCGCGAATGCTTGCGCAGCGCTCAAAACAGGAAACCGATTGTCAATCAATGACTTGCGAGGGCCTGAGAGCGCTTCCCTGCGCTGCTTCCGATAGTCCCCGATTGACCTCGAAGCCCTCAAAACCAACCTCCCTCACTCCCACTCGATCGTCGCCGGCGGCTTGCTGCTCACGTCATACGTTACCCGGTTGATGCCGCGCACCTCGTTGATGATGCGGCTAGAGACTTTCTTCAGCAGCGAATAGGGCAGCTCGGCCCAATCCGCAGTCATGAAGTCGCTGGTCTGAACGGCACGCAGCGCGACGACGAAATCGTAGGTGCGGCCATCGCCCATCACGCCCACGCTCTTCACCGGCAGGAAGACGGCAAAGGCCTGGGCCGTCTTGTCGTACCAGCCGGCGGCTCTCAGTTCCTCGATGAAGATCGCATCGGCGCGGCGCAGCAATTCGGCGTACTCGCGCTTGACCTCGCCGAGGATGCGCACGCCCAGGCCCGGACCGGGGAACGGGTGACGGTAGACCATCTCGTGCGGCAGGCCCAGCGCCACGCCGAGTTCCCGCACTTCGTCCTTGAACAGGTCGCGCAGCGGTTCCAGCAGCTTCAGTCCTAACGTTTCAGGCAACCCGCCGACGTTGTGGTGGCTCTTGATGGTGGTCGCCTTCCTGGCGCCCGTTGCAGATCTGGCGCCGCCACTTTCGATCACGTCGGGATAGATCGTTCCCTGCGCCAGCCAGCGCGCGTTGACCAGCCGCTTCGCCTCGCGCTGGAAGACCTCGACGAACTCGCGGCCGATGATCTTGCGCTTGGCCTCGGGATCGGCCACGCCCGAGAGCGCGCCGAGGAACTGATCGCTCGCGTCGACATGCACGACCTTGGCGTGCAGCCGACCCACGAACATCTCCATCACCATCTGCGCTTCGTTCAGGCGCAGCAGGCCGTGATCGACGAAGACGCAGGTGAGCTGGTCACCGATCGCACGCTGGATCAGCGCCGCGGCCACGCTGGAATCGACACCGCCCGACAGGCCGAGGATCACTTCCTCGCCGCCGACCTGCTGCTTGATGAGCGCCACCGCCTCTTCGATGTGGTCACGCATCACCCAATCGGGCCGCGCTTGGCAGATGCTGAGCGCGAAGCGTTCGAGCATCGCTCGGCCTTGCACGGTGTGCGTCACCTCGGGGTGGAACTGCACGCCGTAGTAGCGCCGCGCTTCGTCGGCCATGCCGGCGATCGGACAACTGTCGGTCGAGGCCATCAGCTTGAAGCCCGGCGGCAGCTCGGTCACCTTGTCGCCATGGCTCATCCAGACCTTCAGCATGCCGTGGCCTTCGGGCGTGCGGAAGTCTTCGATGCCATCGAAGAGCCGCGTGTGGCCGCGCGCACGAACCTCGGCATAGCCGAACTCGCGCTGCGCCGCCGCTTGCACCTGTCCGCCCAGCTGCACGCTCATCGTGAACATCCCGTAGCAGATGCCCAGCACCGGCACGCCGGCTTGCCATACCCCCTGCGGCGCGCGCAGCGCCTGGTCTTCGTAGGTGCTGGCGTGGCTGCCGGAGAGCACGATGCCTCTCGGTGCGAACTCGCGGATGAAGGCGTCGCTCACGTCGTTGGGGTGGATCTCGC
>JANNQO010000362.1:0-11662 GCA_031400795.1 Rubrivivax sp.
GAAGAGCTACTACCCGGCCGAATTCCAGGGCAAGTACTACCTCGCCGGCGACGGCGCGATCCGCGACAAGACCACCGGCTACTTCACCATCACCGGCCGCATCGACGACGTGCTCAACATCAGCGGCCACCGCATGGGCACGATGGAGATCGAATCGGCGCTGGTCTCGCACACCGAGCTGGTGGCCGAAGCCGCCGTGGTGGGCCGCCCCGACGACACCACCGGCGAAGCGATCTGCGCCTTCGTCGTCTTGAAACGCTCGCGCCCGACCGGCGACGAGGCGAAGAAGATCGCCGCCGAATTGCGCAACTGGGTCGCCAAAGAGATCGGCCCGATCGCCAAGCCGAAGGACATCCGCTTCGGCGACAACCTGCCCAAGACACGCAGCGGCAAGATCATGCGCCGGCTGTTGCGCTCGATCGCCAGGGGCGAGGCGATCACGCAAGATACGAGCACCTTGGAGAATCCAGCGATCCTGGAGCAGTTGGCGCAAGCCAACTGATTCAGTCGCGCGCCAGCGCGGCGTGGCGCCCTCAACCGAAATGGCCCGCTGGATCGCAGCGGGGCTTCCTTCTGAGCCGCCATCGTGGCAGTGCTGTGCGATGCACTACAGTGGCACTGCGGACGGCAGTGCAGCGGCCGCGGAGAACGATCATGATTCTCGTGCTGATCGGCGTGGTGTTGCTGGTGCTGAAGTTCGCCGAAATCGGCTTCGGCGCCGACCTGGGTTGGGGCTGGGTACTGGCGCCGTTCGGGCTGGCAGCGGTGTGGTGGGCGATCCGCGACTCCACGGGCATGACGCAGAAGGCCGCGATCGACCGCATGGAAGAGCGCAAGATCAAGCGCCGTGAACGCGACATGGAAGCATTGGGCTTGAACACCCGGCGCGCCCGCCGCGTCCAGGCCGTGAAGTCGGCGCACCGGCGCGCGCAATCGCCTGACGAGCGCGACAGCGTGGCACCCAACGTCAACGAAGAAGGCCGCAACAAGCGCGGCTGAGCGGCTGCGGCGCTTGGCAAGAACGCCCTTGCGCAGGCGCCCACATGCCTGAAGCAGCGATCGACGACGCGGCCGACGACACAGGCAGGGTCTCGGAACTGCTGGCCGCAGCCGAGCGCGGCGAGTTGCGCGAAGGCCAGGCCGATGCCCTGTTCGCCGCGCTCTACCGCGAACTGCACCGGCTGGCCCGGCGCGAGCTGCACCGCGGCGCCGGCCCTGTAACGCTGAGCGCGACGACGCTGCTGCACGAGGCCTACCTCGACCTGCGCTCGCGAGGCTCGGTCTTTCCCGACCGCGGCCGTTTCTTCGCCTACGCCGCGCGGGCCATGCGAGGGCTGATCGTCGACCATGTGCGCCAGCGCCGGGCCATCAAGCGCGGCGCCGAATTCCAGTTCACGTCGACGGCGAGATTCAGCGCGCCTCGGCGGCACCGGCGTCGGCGATGCTGCGCGACTTCGTCAATCAGCACGCGAAGGCGATCGGCAAGCTCACGCAGGCGACACTGAACCAGCAGACAGGGTTCATCGCGGCGGTGCGCAAGCGCCGCGAGGCCGCCGGCATCGACAAGTCGCCGCGGGGATCATCCAAGCCGAGCGGCAAGAAGCCAACGGGCAGCGTGGAAGTCAACCCGGATCTCGAGGACTGGACGAACATGCGCATGGTGCTGATGGACACGTTGGCCGCGCTGAAGTCGACGCTGGGCCAGTCCGACGGCGTCGACGTGTTCGGCCTGAAGGCGCGCCGGCGCATCCTCCACTACGACGACAGCAGCGTGCCGCCTCGAGCTCTCCGCCGGCAAATAGGAGCTTACGATGCCCGCGGAGCAGACGCCGAAGTACACGGCGCTGAAGAAGTTCGTCTTCAGTCGCGGACTGCCGCCGACGAAGACGGTCAGCAGGGATTGAGCGCTACGGAGGCACCATGGCCGGCAAGACCACCTTCGACGTGACGATGGCGTTGGACCCCAGCAAGGTCTCGTGGACCGACGTCGACAGCACCACGATCCAGAAGCAGGAGAACGCGATCAAGGGGACGAAGACGCTCGGCGTGACCCAAGCCTCCATCGAGAGGCCGCCAATGAAGTTCGTGTGGGAGGAGACGCCCGACAAGGCCACCGGAATGGTGACTCTGGCCGTCAGCAAGGTCACGCTCGCCGTCACGGTCTCGGCCCGGGTGATGGTCGACAAGGCGATCAGCAAGTCGACGCCTTGCCACAAGCACGTCGTCGACCACGAGCAGCGTCATGTCGATGCCTACAAGAGCAGCGCGGTCACGCAGACGACCGAGCTCCGGCGGGCCGTGGCCGACGCGACGGCACCGCAGCTCAAGGCTCCGGTCAAGGTGGCGAAGAAGGAGGTCGACGCGTTCAAGGCGAAGCAACAGGAGCGGATCGAGAAAGCGCTCGACCCGGTCATCCCAAAGTTGATGGCCGCGATGAAAGAGGTATCGCTTGCGATCCACACCTCGGCCGAAATGAAGAAGACCAACGCGATCTGCGCCGCCCATCTGGGCGGCACGGGGCCCGCGCCCGCCAAGGGCGGCAAGCCGTGACGCCGCGGCGAGGGTCTTCGCGCTCGAGCCGACCCCCGGGGCCGGTGACGGCGGGCGCCGAGATCCGCGGTCAGTCCAGCACCGCCCCCGTGCTCGCGCTCGTCGCGTTCCTCGCGAACTTGGCCAGCACGCCGCGCGTGTAGCGCGGCGGCGGCGGCTGCCACGCGGCGCGGCGCCGCGCGATCTCGGCGTCGTCGACGTTGAGCTGCAGCACGAGCACGTGCGCGTCGATCGTGATCGAGTCGCCCTCTTGCACGAGCGCGATCGTGCCGCCTTCGTACGCCTCGGGCGCCACATGCCCGACGACCATGCCCCAGGTGCCGCCCGAGAAACGCCCGTCGGTGATCAGCCCGACCGATTCTCCGAGGCCCTGCCCGATCAGCGCCGAGGTCGGCGCGAGCATCTCGGGCATTCCCGGCCCGCCTTTCGGGCCGAGGTAGCGCAGCACCATCACGTCGCCGGCCTTGATGCGCCCGGCCATGATCGCCGCCAGCGCTGTTTGTTCGTCGTCGAAAACCCGCGCCGGGCCGGTGATGACGGGGTTCTTCAGGCCGGTGATCTTGGCCACGCAGCCCTCGGGCGACAGGTTGCCGCGCAGGATCGCCAGGTGCCCCTTTTCGTACATCGGCTTCGTGATCGGGCGGATCACGTCCTGGTCGGCGCGTGGCACCGCGGGCAACTCGGCCAGGGTCTCGGCGATCGTCTTGCCGGTGATCGTGATGCAGTCGCCGTGCAGCAACCCGGCGGCGAGCAGCGTCTTCATCACCTGCGGAATGCCGCCAGCGCGGTGCAGGTCGATGGCCAGGTACTTGCCGCTGGGCTTCAGGTCGCAGAGCACCGGAATCTTCTTGCGCATGCGCTCGAAGTCGTCGATGGTCCACGGCACTTCGGCAGCATGGGCGATGGCCAGGAAGTGCAGCACGGCGTTGGTGGAGCCGCCGGTGGCCATGATCACCGCCACCGCGTGTTCGATCGCCTCGCGCGTGACGATGTCGCGCGGCTTCAGGTCTCGCTTCACCGCCTCGACCAGCACACGTGCCGCTTCGCGCGCGTTGGCAACGATCTGGTCCTCGACGTTGGCCATCGTCGACGAGTACGGCAGGCTCAGGCCGAGCGCCTCGAACGCCGAGCTCATCGTGTTGGCGGTGTACATGCCGCCGCATGAGCCGCTGCCCGGGACGGCGCGGCGCTCGATCTGGCAGAAGTCTTCTTCGCTCATGCGGCCGGCGGAAAACTGGCCCACCGCCTCGAACACGCTGACGAGGTTCAGATCCTGGCCCTTGTACTTGCCGGGCAGGATGGTGCCGCCGTAGACGTAGATCGCCGGCACGTTGGCGCGCAGCATGCCCATCATGCCGCCGGGCATGTTCTTGTCGCAGCCGCCGATGACGAGCACGCCATCCATCCACTGGCCGCCGACGCAGGTCTCCACGCAGTCGGCAATCACCTCGCGCGAGACCAGGCTGTACTTCATGCCCTCGGTGCCCATCGCCATGCCGTCGCTGATGGTCGGCGTGCCGAAGACCTGCGGGTTGGCGCCGGCCGCCTTCAGCCCTTCCACCGCCGCATCGGCGAGCTTCTGCAGCCCCGAGTTGCAGGGCGTGATCGTCGAATGCCCGTTGGCCACGCCGATCATCGGCTTGCCGAAGTCGCCTTCGGTATAGCCCATCGCGTAGTACATCGATCGGTTCGGCGCGCGCGCCACGCCTTCGGTGATGTTCTTCGAGCGGCGGTTGGCGGTCATGGCTGGCCCTTTCTATCGCGACGGCGGAAAGTATCGCCTCTCGCGCCGCATCGCCTGATCCGGCGCGACGGCGCGCGGTGCAGCGCTGTGCCGCGCCGGCCTGAGCAAGCAGCGACAATCCGCCGCCGCGCGCCGCCGAGCGTGCTGATTGGAGAGCGCCCCGATGCTCGTGCATCCCCAGATCGACCCCGTCGCCCTCGCGCTCGGACCCTTGCAGATCCACTGGTACGGGCTGACCTACCTGGTCGCGTTCGGCCTCTTCCTGTTCCTGGGCATCCGCCGTGTGCGCCAACCCTGGAACGCCGAGGCCGGGTGGACGCGGCGCGACATCGAAGACCTGCTGTTCTGGGGCGTGCTCGGCGTGGTGATCGGCGGGCGGCTGGGCTACGTGGTCTTCTACAAGCCCGACCACTACCTGGCGAATCCGCTCGAGATACCGATGGTCTGGAAGGGCGGCATGTCGTTCCACGGCGGGCTGCTCGGCGTGCTCGCGGCGATGGCCTTGTTCGGCGCCAGCCGCGGCTGGCGCTTCTTCGAAGTCACCGACCTGATCGCGCCTTGTGTGCCCACCGGCCTGGCCTCGGGGCGCATCGGCAACTTCATCAACGGCGAGCTGTACGGGCGCTTTGCCGACCCCGCACTGCCCTGGGCGATGGTCTTTCCGCACAGCGGCAGCCAGTTGCCGCGCCACCCTTCGCAGCTGTACCAGTTCGCGCTCGAAGGGCTGCTGCTGTTCGCGCTGCTGTGGTGGTACGCGAGCAAGCCGCGCGCGGTGGGCCAGGTCTCGGGCGGATTCCTCGTCGGCTACGGTGTGCTGCGCTTCATCGTCGAGTACTTCCGCGAGCCCGACGGCTTTCTCGGCCTGCTCGCCTTGCAGATGAGCATGGGCCAGTGGCTGTGCCTGCCGATGATCGCCGCCGGGGTGGTGATCTGGCGCCGGTCGTCCCGAGCCGGTCGTTAGCATCGCCCGATGCGACAAGTCTTCCTCGACACCGAGACCACCGGGCTGGATGCCGCCCATGGCGACCGCATCGTCGAGATCGGCTGCCTGGAGATGCTGAACCGGCGCCTGTCGGGCCGGCAGTTGCACCAGTACGTGAACCCGGAGCGCTCCAGCCACCCCGACGCGCTGCGCGTGCACGGCCTGACCGACGAGTTCCTCGCCGACAAGCCGCGCTTCGCGCAGGTGGCCGACGAGTTGCTGCGCATGATCGATGGCGCCGAGCTGATCATCCACAACGCGGCTTTCGACATCGGATTCCTGAACGCCGAACTGGCGCGCGTGCAGCGCGCGCCGGTGCACAGCGTGGCTGCCAAGGTCACCGACAGCCTGACGATGGCGCGCGAGCTGTACCCCGGCAAGGCGAACTCGCTGGACGCGCTGTGCAAACGGCTCGAGGTCGACAACTCGCAGCGCCAGTGGCACGGCGCGCTGCTCGACGCGAGCCTGCTGGCCGAGGTCTACATCCGCATGACGCGCGGCCAGGACAGCCTGGTCATCGACGCGAGCGGCGGCAGCGGCGGCATGGCGAATCAGCTCCCGGCGATCGACTTCGGCAGCCTCGTGCTGCGGCTCATCGACGTCGACGCCGCAGAGGAAGCTGCACACGAAGCGCTGCTCGCCGAACTCGACCGCGAGTGCAAGGGCCGCGCCCTCTGGCGCCCGGTGGCGATGGCATAATCGCTCGCCTTTCCCAGGCACAGGCCAGGGCGGTTAGCTCAGCGGTAGAGCACTGCATTCACACTGCAGGGGTCGCAGGTTCAATCCCTGCACCGCCCACCAAGAAAGTCAACGACTTACGGCGCTTTCGGGCGCCGTTTTTGCGCCATAACCTCAACATCGGCCCGAGGTTGGCGACCGCCCACCGCCAGCGACTGGATGATCTGCCGCTGCCGGTGCGGCGCGACGGTGCCGAAGCTCGAGAACGTCGTCAGCACGCCCTCGTGGCCGAGATTCTGGCTCCAGGACTTCAACTGTTCGGTGTCCTTGCACATGGTCTGCCCGAGTTGAACCACGTCAGGACAAAACCCGCAGCACCCCGGCCGGGTCCGACACGCCGAAGCGCGCCGCAAATTGCGCCTGGGTGAAGCCCAAGCGGCCACGCACGGCGGCCACGTCCACGGCCGCAGGGCGCCACACCTTCACGCCGGCCTGCGTGCCCTTGGCGTGGCCGATGGCCTCGGTCAGACCCTGCTTGATGCTCTCGAATGCCTTGCCCATCACGTCACCTTTCAAGCCAGATTTGCACCAGCACGTCCACCTTCGACATGGCGCGCATCGAGATCGAGCTGTCGGCGTTGCTGGGCGGACCGTGCGTCGACCTGCGCACGGCCGCAGACCTGAGCCGTTACTTCCGCGACGAGGTGCTGCGCACCGCCGAGCCGCAATATGCCGCCGAATGACCTGATCAGACTGCGTCACATGGCCGAAGCGGCCAGCCTGGCGATCGACTTTTGCAAGGGCCGGCAGCGCGCTGACATGGACACGGACGCGATGCTTCGTCTGGCGGACCTGCATGCGGTGCAGATCGTCGCGGCCAAGCTAGCTTCGGGTGGTGGCCGAGTGGCGGGGAACGGCTGCTGCGCCCGAACGCCGAGTCAGCGTTACGCCGGTCTCGCCGAGCAGAAAGCAACCGTCCGGTTGAGTGGCATTCACCCGCGTGCCGTTGCGTGTCCTGAGATGATGCCTGCCGCCCTGCACGGGTGCTTCGCGGCCGATCGCTTGCATGACGACGTGCTGTTCTTCGTACACCAGCACCTCGTACTCGCGCCCATTGTCACCATCGGCCGTGAACGACTCGACCAGTCGCTCGCCGACTTTCCTTGTTCGTCCTGGTCGCATGAAGAGGCCTCCTGCACGCCCCCAGAGTGATTCCAGGGGGTAGGAAGCGATTCTGCGCTTTCAGGCTCCCAGTGACCGATACGCCGCCCAGGATTCGATGCGCCGAGCTCGGAAGCGGCGGCGATTCCTCGCCGCCCCCTGGTCTCAAATCGGCGCCCCGTTGATCGACCCCGCCACCAGATCGCTCATCGTCACCTCGGTGCCGCTGACGGTGCGGCTGCGTGCAGCGATGCCCTTGCCCACCACGATCCAGTTCAGCGTGTGCGAATCGGACCCCGGCGACGAACTGCGGTAGCGGCAGGTGTCGTAGGTCTTGCCGCGCACGGTGAGGTTCTCGCGCGCCTCGTAGGCGTTGGTCTCCTGGTCGGTGAAGCTGCTCGTCGTGGGCGGCAGGCCGGGCGTGGTGGTGGTGCGCGTGCCCGACGACGTTTGCGTGAAGGATTGACCGACGCGCAGGCCGAACTCCGCATTCAGCTCCCCCGGCGCGAACACCGTGCGCGAACTGGTGGTGAGGCCGCCCGATGAGAATTCCGATTCGAACCCGAGCGTGCGGATGAAGCCGCCGTCGGCCGCCTGCTCATAGCTGGTGGACTTGATCGTGCTGGTGCTGGTCATGGCCAGCCCGACATCGAAGGTGTTGGTGACCGTCTCGGCGATGCGCACGGCACTCTGGCCTTCGAAAGTGGCGGGGCCTTCGACCAGCACGTCCAGATCGGTGGTGCCTGTCGCGATGCCGGTGGTTTCGTACTTCAGTATCAGCCGGTTGCCGGTGACCAGGGCTTGCGCCGCGGTCAGCGTGCACTCGTTCAGCGGCCCCGGCGGCAGCGTGCCCGGTGTGCAGCTGCCTGGGTAGACGGTGCAGCTGTCGGCCTGGATCAACGCCTCGTAGTCGGCCTTGTTGCCGAAGCCGGTGAGCACGTTGTTCGTGAACGGGCCGAGGCCGTAGATCGCGCCGCCGGGGGTGATGCCCAGGTAGTTGCCGCCGGAGAAACCGCGCACGGTGTAGTCGACGCCGTTGTAGTTGAAGGGGAAATCCGCCGAGCCGCTCTGGAACAGCGTGGGGTACTTGAAGGCCGCCCAATCGAAGACTTCCTTGGCACCCACGGAAGCCAGCGCCTGCGTGCGTTCGGAGGGCGCGCCACTCGGTTCACTGCCCCCGCCGCAAGCCGCGAGCAAGACAGAAACGAAGGCGACGGACAGCGGGACCGGGGTCAGGCGCATGATGTTCTCCTCGGACAGCGTCGACAAAGGAATGATTCGATCGTGCCATCTTGCACCGGCGGCAACGCCCTGGGCACCACGCCCCAGCAGACTGGATTGCAACAGGCGGTATCGGCGATTTCGACGCCATCAGGTATAGGCCAGTTGCACCACGAAGACAAGCACCTGATCGCCTTGGACAAACCCGCCGGGCTGTTGTGCGTGCCGGGGCTGGGCGTAGCGGGCGCCTGCAACCTGCGTGATCTGGCGGCGCGGCGCTGGCCCGGCTTGAGCGTCGTGCACCGGCTCGATCAGGCAACCTCGGGGTTGGTGTTGTTCGCGCTGGACGCGCCCACGCAGCGCAGCCTGAGCATGGCGTTCGAGCGTCGCACGATCGACAAGCGCTACGCGGCCGTGGTGCACGGTGAGCCCGCCGAAGATGCCGGCACGATCGAGCTGCCGCTGGCCGCGGACTGGCCGAACCGGCCGCGCCAGTGCGTCGATCATCAACGCGGCAAACCTTCGCTGACCCATTGGCGCGTCGTGCAGCGCATCGGCGCATTCAGTCGTCTCGAACTGCAACCGGTGACGGGCCGCTCGCACCAGTTGCGCGTGCACCTGGCCGCTATCGGCCACCCGATCGCCGGTGATCGGCTGTATGGCCTGGCCGGCGACGAGGCGCAGCGGCTGATGCTGCACGCGGCCTCACTCTGCCTCGTGCATCCGGCGACCGGCGCCGAGCTGCGGCTGGCGAGCGCGGCGCCGTTCTGACCTCGATCGAGCCGGCTATGCTGCGCGCCATGACCCAACCTCTCTCGATCGTCACCGGCGCTTCGCGAGGCCTGGGCTTCGCGCTGGCCGAACAGCTCGCGCTGGCCGGCCACCAGGTGCTCACGATGGCCCGCCAGCATGCTGCTGCGCTGCCCCCGAGCGTCGAACAGTGGCGCGTCGATCTCGCCGACGCTGAAAGTGCGGCCGAGCGGCTCGCGGCCTGGCTGACGGAGCGGCCCGGCGCCCCGTCCGCCACGCTCATCAACAACGCCGGTGTGGTGTCGCAGCTCGCGCCGCTGGCCGCTGTTCAAGGCGCGGACTTGCGCAACGCCTTGCGCGTCGGGCTGGAAGCGCCGCTGCTGCTCACCGCGGCTTTCCTGCGCGCCACCGAAGGCTGGGCCGTGCCGCGCCGCGTGATGCTGGTCTCTTCGGGTCTGGGCCGCCGCGCGATGGCCGGCAGCGCGTCGTACTGTGCCGCCAAGGCCGGCCTGGATCATCTGGCCCGCTCCGTGGCGCTGGAAGAAGCCGCCAAGCCGAACGGCGCGCGCATCGCCTCGGTGGCGCCGGGCGTCATCGACACCGACATGCAGGTGCAGCTGCGCAACGCCGACCCCTTGCTCTTCGGCGAACGCGAGCGTTTCGTCGCGTTGAAGAGCGAAGGCCAGCTCGACAGCCCGGCCGCCGCGGCGGCCAAGCTGCTGCGCCTGATGGCGCGGCCGGACTACGGCGACGAACCGGTGACCGACGTTCGATCGTCGTAGTCGTTCGAAGCCATCAACCGAGCCAGGCTGCCACATCCTGCTTCAGCTGCGCCAGGTCGGCCTGGCGCGTGTACATCATGTGCCCGGCGTCGTAGTAGCGGTGCTGCACGCGTGCCAGCACCTCGGCGGGTGCGTCGAGTTGCGCCAGCGACCAGTCACTCGCGCTGTAGGGCGTGCCCAGGTCGTAGCGGCCGCTGGCGGCCAGCACTTTCAGATGCGGGTTGCGGCGCAGCGCGCGCGCCAGGTCGGCGCTGGTACTGGCAAAGCCCATCTTCTGCCCCATCGGCTCATCCTGGCCGCGCAGCCAGTGCCAGCCCTGGTTCACCTCGCGGTTCAGCACCTGGTAGCGCAGCTCGCTGGCCAGACCTAACGTTTGACCAAAGTAGTCCATCGCCATCATCGTGTACGGGCCTTCGATGGCTTCGATGCCGGGGTCGAACTCCCACTCGCGCGTGCGGCTCGCGGCCATCGGGCCGGTGGCGCGCGCATCCAGGCGGCCGACCTGCAGGCCCTTGCTGCGCAGCGCTTCGAAGAAGTAGGTCTGGTCGCTGATGCGCAGGTTCTTCTCTTCGACCAGGGCCTTCGACAGCCCCGTCAGCTCGGCGACGCGGGCAGCGACCTTGCTGCGTTGCGTGGCACCCAGCCGCGCCCCGGCATGCAGCGCAGCGAGGTACTCGGGCACATAAGCCTCGGCAGCTTCGCGCGCCGCGGCGCCGGACTGCCCGATCGAGCCCTGCAGCAGGCCGTGGTACTGCGCCACGTTGGCCAGCGCCGGCAGGAAGAGCGCGTACGGCAGGTCGTTGGCCGGCGCGAAGACGATCGACTGAAGGTCCATCGCGCACGAGACCAGGATCAGCCCCGACAGCGCGACGCCCAGGTCCTGCAGCTTGTCGGCCAGCGCCGCGCCGCGCGTCGTGCCGTAGCTTTCGCCCGCGAGGTAGACCGGCGAGCGCCAGCGGCGATGGCGGCCAAGCCACGCGCGCACGCATTCCGCCAGCGCGTCGACGTCGCCGTCGACACTCAGCATCTTCTTGCGCGCGTCCTCGCTTGCGGTCAGCGAATAGCCGGTGTGTGGCGGATCGACGAACACCAGGTCGAAATGCTCGAACCACGACTCGGGGTTGTCAGTGACCGCGTAGGGCGGCGGCGGCATCGTGCCATCCTCGCGGATGACGACACGCTTCGGCCCAAGCGCGCCGAGATGCAGCCAGATCGACGCCGAGCCCGGCCCGCCGTTGAACGCAAAGCACACCGGGCGCGTGGCCGGGTCGGCATCGACCAGCAGGTAGGCCGTGGTGAAGATCGCAGCCTCGGGCTCGCCGCGCTTCTCGTCGAGGCCGCCTCCGGTCACCGGGATGAAACCGGCGACCGCCTCGTATTTCATCTTCCGGCCGTTCAGCGTGATGCTGCCTTCGCTGCGGATGGGTGCCGCGGCAAGCAGCTTGTCGACGTTGTCGCGCAGGCGCTTTTTTGCTTCCTCAGTGGCGGGGACGGGCGGGGTGTCGCTCATGGTCGGTTCGCGGGAAAGTGAAGGAGAAGACGCATTCTCCCCGCGCAAAGTCCCCGTGTCACGAGCGGATGCGCGTGCCGGCCCACGGATACCGCCAGGCCGTTACGGCCGCAGTCCGCTGTAGAGCGCCACACCCGCCTTTTCCAGACGCTGCTTGGCCAGTTCGCTCGCATTGCCGGAAATCAGCAGCGCGCGGCGCTTGCCGCGCATTTCCTTGCGTTGCGCGAATTCCGCGGCAGCATTGTTCCAGTAGGCATGGTCAATCGCGGCAGCGGCCACCGGCG
>JANNQO010000363.1:0-13633 GCA_031400795.1 Rubrivivax sp.
GGGGAAAGAACGGCTTGGCCGCGCGAATGGTTGTCAGTGCGGGTGCTCAGTGATCACCCGGCCCATGCTGCTCGCGCAGCAGGCGCCAGATCTTGGTGCGCAGGTGGACGAAGGATTCGAGGTCCATCACGTCTTCGATGCACTCGTACTTCTGCCAGTCTTCGGCGTCGCGCACCGGCTTGACGTCGATGATTTCCTTGATCGTGCCGGGGCGGCGGGACATCACCACCCCCCGGTCGGCGAGATAGACGGCCTCTTCGACCGCGTGGGTGATGAACATCACCGTGCGCGGGTTGGCGCGGCCGACGCGCAGCAGCTCTTCCTGCATCACGGTCCGGGTTTGCGCGTCCAGGGCGCCAAAGGGCTCGTCCATCAGCAGCACGTCGGGGTTGAGCACGTAGGCGCGCGCGATGGCCACGCGCTGCTGCATGCCGCCGCTGAGCTGGTGCGGATAAGCGGTCTCATAGCCTTCGAGGTTCATCAGCTTCAAGTTCTTGGCGATGCGCTCGGCCGCCTCTTCGCGGCCCACGCCCAGCGAGCGCAAACCGAACTGAATGTTCTCCTGCACCGTCTTCCACGGGAACAGCGCGAAGGCCTGGAACACGACGGCGCGGTCGGGGCCCGGCTTGGTGACTTCCTTGCCGCCGACCTTGACGCTGCCCGAACTGGGGAACTCCAGCCCGGCGGCCATGCGCATGCAGGTCGTCTTGCCGCAGCCCGAAGGGCCGACCACGGCGACGAACTCGCCGTCGTTGCAGACGTAGCTGACCTTGTCCAGCGCCAGGAATTCCTTGCCGTCGCGCTTGAAGGTGCGGCTGACGTTGTCGAGCACGATGTTGGCCATGTTCTTCTAGCGCCCTCGCTTGCGGTTGACCCAGGCCTCGACGCCACGCAAGGCGACGTCGATGAGCAGGCCGAATAGGCCCACCGCGATCATCCCCACCATCACGATCGAGGTGTCCAGTGCGCCCTGGCCGCGGACCATCATCAGGCCGATGCCGCTGTTCGCGGCGATCAGCTCGGCACCGATCAGGCTTTGCCAGCCGGCGCCGGCGCTGATGCGCAGGCCGGCGATGATGGAGGGCAGCGAGGCCGGCAACAGCACCTCGTAGACGATGCGCGGGCCCGAGGCGCCGTAGACCTGCGCCGCCTCGATGTACTTCGTCTCGACGAAGCGTGCACCGCGGTAGGCGTTGATCAGGCAGGGTGGGAACGCACCTGCAAAGATGATCAGCATCGGCCCACCGATGCCGGTGCCGAACCAAAGCGCCGCAAACGGCACCCAGGCGATCGGCGCGATGAAGCGCAGGCTGTCGAACAGCGGCGTGACCATGTTGTCGAGCCAGCGGTACCAGCCCATCAGCAGCCCCAGCGGCACGCCGATGGCAGCCGCCAGCGCGAAGCCGAGCAGGTAGCGTTGCAGGCTGGCGGCGAGGTGGCCTTGCAGGGTCTGGCCGGAAAAAGGCTTGCTGAGCAGCGCGATGCCGCGCTCGACCACCTCCCAGGGCAGCGGCAGGAACTTGCGCGGCGCCAGCTCCACCCAGGCGGCAAAGGTCCACAGGCCGAAGAAGATCAGCAGACCGGTGCCCGAGAGCCAGATCAGCTGGTTGCGGTCGAGTTTGTCGCCCATCGCCGGCCTCGTGCTTCAGTGCGTGGCGCGCCAGGGCATCGAGCGGCGCTCGACGAAGTCGAGGATCGCGGTGAGGCCGAAGCCCGCCACCGCCACCGCCACCATGCCGGCAAGGATCATCGCCGGGTAGATATCCAGCCCTGCCTGGTACAGCACCTTGCCCATGCCGAGCAGCGCGCCCAGCAGTTCAGCGGCGACCAGCGCCGTGAGGCAGCCTTGCAGCGACAGGCGCAGCCCGGTGAAGATGGAGGGCAGCGCGCCCGGCACGATGACGTCCTTCACCAGCGACCAGCCACGCACGCCGAGCATGGCGCTGGCCTCGATGATCGGCCGCTCGATGCTGCGCACGCCGGTGAAGCTGTTGATCACCGAAGGCACGAAGGCGGCGAACCACAGGATCATCACCTTGGCCGCGTCACCCAGGCCGAGCCAGACGATGGCCAGCGGGATCCAGGCCAGCGCCGGGATCGGGCGCACGAGCAGGAAGATCGGGTTGACCAGCGCCTCGGCGGTGCGGCTCCAACCCATCCACAGGCCGAGCGGCACGCCCACCGCGGTGGCTGCGAAGAAGCCCATCAGGATGAGCTTGATGCTTTGCAGCATGTGCTCGTGGATGCGGCCGTCGGCGAAGCCTTCTCCAACCACAAGTTGCTTGGCGGCGGCGCCGAACTGCTCGGGGCTCGGGAAGCTCTGCGCGCTGATGAAGCCGGTCTTCGAGGCGATGAGCCAGAAGGCCACCAACGCGACCACCGTGGCGGTGCCGGTGTACAGGCGTGCGGTGTCTTTCGTGGCGGGCATCCTGGGTGCGAGTATTGGCGAGAGCCATGCCGCGGGTTAAGTCCAGATAAGATCAATCCATCAATCCAGTTTTCATCGGGTTAGCCCTGAGCTTGGAGCCGACATGACACGCCCGGCGCGCACCAGCGACTTGATGTGGCCGCGGCTGTTCAAGCGCTTCGAGGGCGGCTCGCGCACGCTGCAAGGGCAGTTGCGCGACATGCTGGTGCACTCCTTGATGCAGGGCTATCTGTCCCCGGGCGAAGCGCTGCCATCGAGCCGCCAGCTGGCCGCGCACCTCGGCATCTCGCGCACCACGGTGACGCTGGCGCTGCAGGCCCTGACCGACAAGGGCCTGATCACCAGCCGCACGCGCAGCGGCCACTACGTCAGCGAGCAGATCCAGGCCACCTACCTGGGCGCCCGCCGGCGCGCCGACTCGACGCCACCCGTCAGCGCCGTGCGTTGGTCCGATCGCCTGAAACTCAGGCCATCGGCGCAGCGCAACATCGTCAAGCCGAGCGACTGGCAGCAGCAGCCCTACCCATTCATCTACGGCCAGTTCGACGCGACGCTGTTTCCCAGTGCAGACTGGCGCGAATGCGTGCTCGAGTCGCTGCAGACACGTGCGCTGCGCCGGTGGGCGCCCGATCACATCGACCGCGACGACGACTCGCTGGTCGACCAGATCCACCGTCGCCTGCTGCCGGCGCGTGGCATCTGGGTCGAACGCAACGAGATCCTGGTCACCAGCGGCGCGCAGCAAGCGACTTATCTGCTCGCCACGCTGCTGGTGGGCGCAGCCACCCATGTCGGCATCGAGAACCCGGGCTACCCGGACTCACGCAACAACTTGCTGCTGCGCACGCGCCATGTGCGCGCGCTGCGCGTCGACGAGCAGGGGCTGGTGATCGGTGCTGCGTTGTCCGGCTGCCAGTACGTCTTCGTGACGCCGAGCCACCAATGCCCGACCACGGTGACGATGCCCTTGCAGCGGCGCATGGAGTTGCTGGCACGCGCCGAGCGCGACGACTTCGTCGTCATCGAGGATGACCACGAGAGCGAGCTCAACTTTTCCGGCCAGCCGACCCCGGCGCTGAAGAGCCTGGACGCGCAGTCGCGCGTGATCTACTTGGGCAGCCTGTCGAAGACCCTGGCTCATGGCCTGCGACTGGGGTACGTGGTCGCGCCGGCCGAGTTGATCCGCGAGTTGCGCGCCATGCGCCGGCTGATGATGCGGCACGTACCGACCAACAACCAGCAGGTAGCCGCGAGCTTCATCGCGCATGGCCATCAGGAAGCCTTCGTCAGGCGGCTGAATCTCGCCTACCGGGAGCGTGCCGAGCGCTTGCGCACGGCGCTGGCGCAATACGCACCCCGCCTCGTCGCGGCAGTGGCCCAGGGTGGTTCGGCGCTGTGGGTCAGCGCCGGCAAGGACACCGATACGCGCGAACTTGCCGCACGGCTGTACCGGCAAGGCGTCGTGGTCGAGCCGGGCGACGTGTTCTTTGCCGGCACCCGGCAGCCGCGCCACCATCTGCGCATCGGCTATTCGTCGATTCCGGCTGAACGCATCGAGGCCGGTGTGCGCGTGATCGCGCGCGAACTGGCGGGCGCGGCTCCGGCGCCTTCGGCCCGGCGCCCGCGCCGCCGCTGAGCCGCGCGGGCGCCGGGCGGACGCACCGCCGTGAGGCCTGCAGGCTCAGCGTTCGAACCAGGTCGGGCCTTCGGCAAGCCCGTCCAAACCGATCCTGAAGCGCAAGCCCGGCACGCTGCCGAACTGCGGCGGCTTGACGAAGCGTTCGACCAGCTGCCCGCCGTTGGCCCGGATGACACGCTGCGACGCGAAGTTGTCGGGGTCGGTGGTGATCTCGACGAAAGGCAGGCCGACCGCACGCGCCTCGGGCAGCAGCGCGCGCAACGCGGCGCTGGCGTAGCCCAGGCGCTGCTTCCACGGCACCACCGAGTAGCCGATGTGGCCCAGGCAATGCGGCGGCAATGCGGTGGTGCCGCTTTGCCAGCGCAGCCCGATGCTGCCGGCGAACTCGCCGTCCCACATCCAGCGCCGAAAGCCGGGGATGCGCGCCACCGTCGAGCCGTCGGGCAGCGTCACCGGGCCGCCGAGTGCCTGGCGGTCTTCCATCGCGGCGAGAAAGGCGTCCGCGTCCCGTTCGATCTTGGCCAGATCCTCGTGCGCCGCCGCTGCACGCGAGCTGTCGGCCGACCAACCGCGCTCGAGCGCAGCGACGTAGCTGGCCAGGTGCTCGCGTGCCGGGCGAACCAGTTCCATCACGAGGTGCCCAACGCCTGGCCTCAGAACATCGTGTTCGAGTGCGCAGCGATGGTGGGCACCACTTGCAGCACATCCCAGTGTTCGACGATCTTGCCGGCGTCGTCGAAACGGAAAATGTCGATGCCCGCCCAATCGGCATTCGCATCGCCGGGCCAATGCTGGTGGCAATGCAGCACCACCAGCGCGCCTTCGGCGATCGCGCGCTTGATCGTGACGCGCTTGCCCGGGTACTCGCGCGCCATGCGTTCGAAGTAGTCGATGAAGGCCTGTTTGCCGTCGGCCACATGCGGGTTGTGCTGCGTGTATGTGGTGCCGGCGTGGCGCTCGATCGCCAGCGCCGGCTGGCCTTGGTTGAACATCGTCTCGTAGAAGGCGATGGCGGTGGCCTTGTTGCGGCTCACGTCATTGCTCATGCGGCGACTCCATGTCCATGTGCGCCCTGGCAGCGCGTTCAGCGCTTGCGCCACACACTCGCAAGCCAGGGCTGTTGTTCGATCGGCAGGCCGGCCGGGCGATAGAAGTGGGTCAGTTCGACGAATCCGGCCGCACTCACGTGCCCCTGCCAGGCGGGCCAATCGTAGAACGCAGCGTAGCGATCACCGCTCCAGCCTTCCTGGCCGTCACCGCGAGGGTTCGAACTGAAGAGCACGCCGCCCGGCTTCAGGCTTGCGTGAAGCTGGCGCAGGATGCGCGGCAGCTGCTGGCTCGGTATGTGGAACAGCACGGCGTTCGCGAACACGCCGTCGTAGTGGTCGCCGGGCAGATCGAGTTGCAGGAAGCTCTGCTCGAGCACCTCGCACCCGCTGTGCGCGCGCGCCATCGCGGCCAGCTGGGGCGACCCCTCCAGACCGACGGCGCGATGTCCCAGCGCCTTGAACGTTCGCAGGTCGCGGCCGGGCCCGCACCCGAAGTCCAGCAGATCGAACGGCGGCGACACGCCGATGTGCGCCAGCAACGCGTCGACGTTCTGGCTGACGTCGTGGTCGCGCGTGCCTTCCCAATAGGCCTGGGCGCGCTCGTCATAGTGCGCCACGGTGCGGGCGGCGATGCGGTGCAGGTCCTCGAGGCTCAGCGGCATGTCGCATCATTTCACGCCGTTCGCCATCAGCCGCCGAAGTCCAGGTTTTCCGGCGGATGGATGTGCGCAACGGGTCGGGGTCTGGACGAGCCTCGAGCCTCATCGTCGAACACCGCCGCGACACCGCCGAACACCAGGTCTTCGAAGTCGCCGCTGCTCAAGCTGCCGCAGGCCAGGGTGCCGGCGCCCTGGCCGCCGAACGTGCTGCCGATCAAGAGCTTCCCGTAGCCTGACACGGCACTGGCAGCGCGGCCGCAGCACCCACCATGCCGCGCTGCGCGAGGGCATCCTGCACAACATCCCGCATCGCCGCGAGATCGTGGCGGCATGGGCCGCCCGGCACCGCTAGAATAGATACGTTTTCGTATCTACTTAAGAACGGAGCGCTGCATGGTCGCCACCGCCAAGGTCTTCACCACGGGCAACAGCCAGGCCGTGCGCCTGCCGAAGGCGTTTCGGGTGGATACGCGCGAGCTGTGGATCAGCCGCAACGAGCACACCGGCGAGATCACACTCAAGCCCAAGCCCAACGCCGACCTGCTGCAGGCGTTCCTGCAGGAACTGCAGAGCATGCCTGCCAGCGATGAGTTCGTGCCGCCCCGTGACGACGCGCCGCGGGCCGACCCGCTGGCCGGCTGGCAGCGATGAGCCCACAGGCTCTGCCGAGGGCAAGTTTCCCCTTGGCGGGGCCAGCCGCAGGGTGTAGGGCGCGCCGGTGACCCTGCGGTACCTGCTGGACACCAACATCGCCAGCCATTACCTGCGGCGCAGTTCGGCGGCACTGGAAGATCGCGTGAGCGAGGGCCTGTTGCAGCAGACCGTGGCCGTCTCGGTGCTGACCCGAGCCGAGCTGCGCTTCGGCCAGGCCGGCATGGCCGCTGACGACCGGCGGCGCAGCCTGATCGACCACTTCTTGTTGCAATTGCCCAACCTGCCCTGGGCACCGCCGGCTGCCGATCTTTACGGGACGTTGAAGGATGCGCACCGGCGGGGTGGCACGCCGATTGGCGAACTGGACACCCAGATCGCCGCGCACGCGCTGGCCGAAGGCCTGGTGCTGGTGACGCACAACACGCGCCACTTCGAACAGGTGCTCGGCCTGACGCTGGAAGACTGGATGACCGAGCCGCCCGTCCCGGCGAAGCCCAGGCGCAAGCGGTCGTGAGGTCGTGATCGCCCAGCAAGCCCAGCTCGAAGCCGCCATGGCGGCGCTGGAGGGCCAGCGCGCTGCTCTGGGCGACCTGGTTGTCGACGCCATGCAGGCCGGCTTGCGGGCCAAGCTGGCAGCGCTGGTTGCCGCGCCCGTCGAACCCGCCCAGACTCTCAAGCAGGTGTCGATCCTGTTCCTGGACGTGGTCGGCTCCACCACGCTCAGCCAGCACCTCGACCCAGAGGCCATCAGCGCGGTGATGGACGGCGCCTTGGCGCGAGGCACGTCCGTGGTGCAAGCGCACCGCGGCCGGGTACTGCAGTACGCCGGCGACAACATCCTGGCGGCCTTTGGGGTGGATGAGGCCCGCGAAGACGACGCCGAGCGCGCCGTGCAGTGCGGCCTGGCCTTGCTCGAACTCGGCAAGGTCTTGGGAGCCGAAGTGCAAGCCGCCCACGGCCACGCCGGTTTCAACGTGCGCGTGGGCGTGCACACCGGCGGCGTGCTGCTCGGTGGCGGGGTGGATGCCGACGGCAGCATCCGCGGCATCGCGGTGAACATCGCGGCGCGCATGGAGCAGACCGCCCCGGCCGGGGCCTTGCGCATCAGCCACGACACCTACGCGCAGGTGCGCGGCGTGTTCGAGGTCGACGCCGAGGAGCCGCTGGCCGTCAAGGGCGTGGACGCCCCCGTGCAAAGCTACCTGGTGCAACGCGCCAAGCCGCGCCAGTTCCGCATCGGCACGCGCGGCATCGAAGGCGTGGCCACGAAGATGATCGGCCGCGACGCCGAACTCGAAGTACTGCAGGCCGCGTATCGGCGCCTCTTTGCCGAACGCAAGCTGGCGGCGGTGACGGTGGTGGCCGAAGCCGGCATCGGCAAGAGCCGGCTGCTCTACGAATTCGAAGCCTGGAGCGAGGCCCGGCCCGAGAGATTCTTCGTCTTCCGCGGCCGTGCCACGCCGGCCACCGGCAGCCAAGCTTTCGGGCTGCTGCGCGACATCTTCGCCTGGCGCTTCCAGATTGCCGACGACGACAGCGTCGAAGCCGCACGCAAGAAGATGGAAGACGGCATCGTGCCCCTCTTCCTGCACGACGACGGCCCCGACCTGGCCGAGGGCCACGCCCACCTGCTGGGCCACCTCATAGGCATCGAGTGGAAGGGCAGCCGCCACATCAAGGGCATCCTCGAAGACCCCAAGCAGATTCGCAACCGCGCCTTCCACGCCGCGGCTCAACTGTTCCGCCGCGTGTCAGCCAGCGAAGACCTGCCCGTCATCCTGCAACTCGAAGACCTGCACTGGGCCGACGGCGAGACGCTGGACTTCCTGAACTACCTGGCCGAGGTGAACCGCGACGTGCCGCTGCTGGTGCTGGCCTTCACGCGGCCGACGCTGTTCGAGCGGCGCACCGACTGGAGCAGCACCGAGGGCATCCACCAGCGCATCGATCTGCAGCCGCTGGACAAGACCGGCAGTCGGATGCTGGCCAACGAACTGCTGAAGAAGCTGCCCGAAATCCCAGCCGCACTCCGAGAACTGCTCACCGGCAGCGCCGAGGGCAACCCCTTCTACATGGAAGAGCTGGTCAAGATGCTCATCGACCAGGGTGCCATCCGCACGGGTGAGAGCTGGTCGGTGAACGCCGAACGCCTGCTCGTCACCAAGGTCCCCGCCACGCTCACCGGTGTGCTGCAGGCGCGGCTGGACGGCCTGCCGGCGCCCGAGAAGCGCGCGCTGCAGCAGGCCAGCGTGGTGGGCGCGGTGTTCTGGGACCAGGCGCTGGCCGCGGTCGACGCCCAGGCCGCAGAACAGTTGCCCGCGCTGGTGCAGCGCGAACTCACGCTGCCCAGAGCCGACGCGCAACTCGAAGGCTTGCGCGAGTACGCCTTCCGCCACCAGGTGCTGCACCAGGTGACCTACGACACCGTGCTCAAGCGCCACAAGCGCGAAGGCCACGCCCGCGTGGCGCAGTGGCTGGCCGGCCTCACCGAACAGGGCAGCCTGCGCGCCGGCGACTTTCTGGGCCTGGCGGCCGAGCACTACGAGCTGGCGGGCGATGAGGCCCAGGCCGCCGAGTTCCACGCCCGCGCCGCCGAGCAGGCCGGGCAGCGGCTGGCGCACGAGCGCGTGCGGGCGCATGTGGGCCGGGCGCTGGTCTTGCTGGGCGATGCCTCCTCGGCCCTGTCACTGGCAACGTCACCAGCCCAGGCCGAACTGCGCTGGCGGCTGCTGAGCGTGCGCCAGCGGACGCTGGGCCTGCAGGCCCGGCGCGACGAGCAGGCCCTGGACCTGGACGCGCTGGATCAGCTTGCCGCGGTGCTGGACGACGATCGCCGCCGCGCCGAAGCGGCCCGGCGCCGCAGCTTCCGCGCGATGCGCATCGCCGACTGGGCAGAGCAGGAGCGCGCGGCGCGCCACGGCCTGGCCTGCGCCACCCGGGCCGGCGACGACGAGTTGCGGCTGCAGGCGCTGCGGCTGCTGGCGCTCGCGCACATGAATCAAGGCGACATCGAAGCCGGCCGCGCACTGGCCCTGCAGGGCCTGGCCGAGGCGCGCAGCCGCGGGCTGCGGGCTGCCGAGGCGAATCTGCTCAATGTGCTCGGGGCCGCTGCGAACAGGCAGGACGACCTGGTGGGCGAGCAGGATCTGAACCGGCAATGCCTGCTGATCAACCGCGAGACCGGCAACCGGGTCGACGAGGCCGTCAGCCTGTCGAACCTGGGCGGGGGCTGGCTGAGCCTGGGCGACCTGGCGCAGGCCCGGCGCGATCTGGACGCGGCGCTGCCACTGGCGCGGGCCAACGGCGACCGGGTGGTCGAAGGCGCGGCGTTAGGCAACCTGTCGACACTCGCCCTGTGTCAAGGCGACGAGACGCGGGCGCTGGCGTTGGCGCGGCAGGCGCTGGAGATCGCCGTGGCGGCGCAGGCGCGTGACCGCGAGATGCAGGCCCGGCTCGCCCTGGCCGATGCCGAGCTCGCGCTGGGCCGCCTGGCCGAGGCGCGGCAGGCCTACACCCAGGCGCAGGCGGTGGCGCAGGAGATCGACGACCCAATGCAGCACGACGCCAGCGCCGGCCTGGCGCGCGTGGCGCTGGCCGAAGGCGACACCGCCGCGGCGCTGGCCGCGGTGGCTGCACTGAAGCCGCTGCTGGACTTTGTGGCCGCCGGCGGCACGCTGGACGGTACCGAAGACCCGCGCCAAATCGAACTCACCTGCCACCAGGTGCTGCAGCGCGCCGGCGACCCGCGCGCTGCCGAGTGGCTGCAGCGCGCCCACACCGCGCTGATGGCCCAGGCCGATGCCATCGGCCGCAGCGCCAGCTACGCCGGGCTGCGCCAGGGCTTCCTGCAGAACATTCCCCACCACCGCGCCATCGTGGCGGCTTGGGCGGCGTGGCCGAAGCCTGATCCATCGCCAGCCGATCCATCGTCGTGAACGGCAGGCCGTACCTGCGCCACGTGGGCCGGGAGCAAAGGCCAGCTGGTCATTCCCAAGGTCGTTCGGCAGAGCGCGCACCTGGCACCGGGGGACGTGTTGTCGGTGTGCTATATGGACGGTGAAATCCGCCTCAAGCCCGTGACCGGGGTGATGCCCACTTCGCTGTCCGAGGTGGCGCGGTAATGGCCGTGTAGGCCCGTCCCCTGCCGACCCGCGTCGCCGTGCATCGTTCCGGTTCAGCCGGTAGGGCCATCAGGCGCGAGAAGGCCAACAGATCCTGCCCGAAACCTATCGGGTTCCCGATGCGCGAAGGCATCGTGCCGCCTAGAAGGCCGTGATCACAAGCGTAGATACGTGGCAAAGGGGTCCCGATGGGCGCGCTGAAGCGTCAAGAGCAGTACGAAGGCACGGTGGTCCAAGTTGGCAACTCACGCGGCATGCGCTTGCCAGCAGGGTTCTTCCACGCCCATCCCGAATTCAGCGGCAAGGTGCAGGTGACGGTCGTCGCGGACGGCACTGTGCTGGTGTCGGCCAGGCCGACTTCCAAACGCAAGCCCAAAGAGGACGAGGGTGACCCCGTCGTGGCGAGCTTTCTCCAATTCATTGACAAGCAGATGACGGAGCGCCCGGGAGACATCGTCGCTGCCGACGCCGATCAATTGCGCCGCATCGGAAGATTGGTCGAAGGCGTCGACGTCGAGTAATTAACAAGGGCGGCCGATGATTGCGAATGGCTGGCGCCTGTATTACTACCGGATCTTCAAGGCCGCACTGGGTGAGCTTGAGTTGGCGGTGAGCAGGCTCGCGGCGATTGATCCGGAGGGCTACAAGACGCACCCCAAGACCAGGCTGCTGGCTTCGGTCTACCGTGTCATCACGCTTTGCGTCAAACCCGGTCAAGGTGATCGTCTATGTCTGGTTCAACGACGAAAACACGTTGCGCAAGGCAGGGTCGAAGACCGACGTGTACGAGGCCTTCAAGCGAATGTTGGCGCGCGGTGCCGTCCCGAACGACATCGACGCGCTTCTGCGCGAGGCTCTCGAGTGAATCAGGGCTTGGCGATTCACGACGCTCACGCGGCCGGGTTGGACAGATCCACCCCGCAGCTTGGGTGGCTCGCAGCAGATGCGAGCCGCGGTCTGGCGGAAATCAAGCGGAGGCCCAGCCGGACTTGCGCCGCGGGCACAAGAGCAGAGCGCACAAACCCAAGGCGGCCAAGGCCAACGACCCAATGCTGGGTACCGTGGCCAGCGCGAGGTGAACGCGGTAGACCGCCACGCCATCGCGCTCGATACCGGCCCAGGCGCGGTAGCCGGCGGGCAGGTTGAGGAAGGACACGCCGGCAAAATCGCCCAGCACGCCCAGGGCCGAGCCCGAGCGCACGAGATCGAATACCGCCGCGACACCACCGAACACCAGGTCTTCGAAGTCGACCTCGAGCAGCCCGCCGAGCAGGGCCGACGCGGCATTCATCGCACCATAGCCGTCGCCACGCGCGAGGCCGTCGACGTCCACGTGCAACAGCGCGCCGCGCCCCAAGGCGAGCTGGTCACCCACCAGCACCAGGCTGCGCTCGAGCTCGAGGCGGCCGTTGCCCAGGCTGAAGTCGTCGGTGATCGTGGCCAGTGCGTCAACAAACTCGAGTTCGGCGCGTGCGCCTGCGCCATCGCCGGCGAGCAGGCGCGTGGTCTGCAGCTCGGCGCCACTGAGCAGGAAGCGGCCAAGCGCGCTGCCGGTGCGGGTGGTACCAATCTCTGCGTCGATGGCACGCAGCACACCGCCGCGCAGCGACAACTCGCCCTGGGCTTGACCGGACAGCGAGCTGCCCACCATTAGGCTGCGCATGTGATGGCCCGCCATGTCGGCATGCGCCAGGCTGAGCTTGCCATCGGCCTGGCCCCCATTCACCACGCCGACTGCCACCGTCAAGGCGTTGCCGGCCAGGCGCAAGATGCCGTCGATGACCACGTTGCCGCGCGCCTGGTCGAATCGTGGCGCCGCCACACCGCTGCTGCGGTCTTCTCCCGACGTGTTGCCAACGAACATGAAGCCATCGCGGACCAGCGCCAGGTCGCCGCGGATCAGCACCTCGCCGGTCGCGTCGAGCCCGGTCTGTCCGGTCCCGGCGACGGTCGCCCCCACCATCAGGCTGCGCGCCGTTCCGGCATCGCCGTCGATGCGCATGCGGCCCGCGGCGACAGAGCCGCTGCCGCTGAGGAAGATGAAGCCGGCACTGAGGTCGGCGTTCACAGCCTGCAGCGAATGCCCGAGATGCATGTCGCCAGTCACCGTCACGGCGCCGCCATCGTTGAAGATCACCGAGCCGACGTTGGCGCTGGCAACGGGGCCGAGTGCCAAGCCGGCGCCGCTGCTCAAGCTGCCGCGGGCCAGGGTGCCGGCGCCCTGGCTGCCGAACGTGCTGCCGATCAGCAGGTTGCCGTAGCCTGATACCGCACCGGCAGTGCGCACGTCG
The DNA here is from genome assembly GCA_031400795.1 of Rubrivivax sp. Taxonomy (GTDB): domain Bacteria; phylum Pseudomonadota; class Gammaproteobacteria; order Burkholderiales; family Burkholderiaceae_C; genus Rubrivivax. Next base: position 12,842 of record JANNQO010000363.1, read on the forward strand.
CCCATGGCCGTCGACGGCAGCGAAGGCTGCGCACCACTGACAGACCCCACTTGCAACGCACCGCCGTCGCCGTGCAGCGAGCCCCCCAGCGTGAGTAAGCCCTGCGCCATGCCGCCGCTGGCCACGCCGACGCGCAGGTCACCCGCAGTGCGCAAGTCGCCGCTGGCGGCACGCAGTTCACCGCGGGCCTGGCCGAGCGCGCCGGCGCTGCCGATGGTCAGCGCCATGCGGTGCACGCTGGTGTCGATCGTGCCGACGGCCAGGCTGCCATCAGCGCGGCCACCGTTGGTGGTGCCGATCCGCGTGCTGCCGGTGGAAGTGGCACTGCGCAACGTGCCGCCGACGACCACCTGGCCGCGTGCCTCATCCACGCGCGCACCGCCAGGCGCCGCTGGATCGACCAGACGATCAAACCCGATCGTGCTGCCGATGGCGGGAAAGGTGCCGGTGTCCCATAGCAGGTTGCCGCCGACGTCCAGCCTGCCCCGTGCTTGGCTGCCCACGTTCGTGGCAACTGTGCTGAAGCTGGAGCCGATCATGCTGGCAGCCATCTGACCGGCATGGCCCCCGATCAGCATCGTGCCTGTGGCCACGGAGCCTGGCGCGGCGGAAAGCGTCGCACCCAGAAAGCTGAACTCTCCGCCCAGCAAGAAGTCGCCGTCGACGGCGATGCGCCCGGAAACCGATGCCGGCGTCGAGCCGTCGCCGAAGAGCGTGCCCACAAAGGCAGCTGCCGCGCTGCCGCTGGCACGCTGGATCTGCAGCACACCGCTGGCAAAGCTGCCCGTCCCC
>JANNQO010000364.1:0-17969 GCA_031400795.1 Rubrivivax sp.
GAAGAGTCACAAACTCGCCGAGTGGCATGCGCTTCCACTCACCCGCCATACCCAAGCTCCTTCAGGTTGGCGGCAATCGCAGCATCGAGCTTTGCGGCCTCGGCCTGCTGCTCGCGCAGCGTCGCAGTGAGCCGCTGCATCTTCTTCTCGAACGGCTCGCCATCGTCCCCCTGCGCCTCGGCGCCGACGTAGCGGCCGGGCGTGAGCACATGGCCGTGCTTGTGCACTTCATCCAGAGGCGCGCTCTTGCAGAAGCCGGGCACGTCGGCGTACTCGCCCGCCTCCTTCTCACCGCGCCAGGCGTGGTAGGTGTTGGCGATGCGGGCGATGTCTTCGTCGGTCAGCTCGCGGTGGGTGCGGTCCACCAGCGGCCCGAGCTTGCGGGCATCGATGAAGAGCACCTGCCCGCGGCGGTCGCGGAACTTGCCTCCTCTGCGGTCGCGCGCCAGGAACCACAGGCACGCTGGGATCTGCGTCGAGTAGAAGAGCTGGCCCGGCAGCGCAACCATGCAGTCCACGAGGTCGGCCTCGATCAGGCGCTGGCGGATCGCGCCCTCGCCCGACTGGTTGGACGACATCGAGCCGTTGGCCAGCACGAAGCCGGCCACGCCCGCGGGCGCGAGGTGGTGCACGATGTGCTGCACCCAGGCGTAGTTCGCGTTGCCCGCCGGCGGTGCACCGTACTGCCAGCGCTTGTCGTCGCGCAGGCGCTCGCCGCCCCAGTCGGAAACGTTGAAGGGCGGGTTGGCGAGGATGAAGTCGGCCTTCAGGTCCGGATGGCGGTTGTTGTGGAAGGTGTCGCCCTGCGCAATCTGGCCGCTGTCGATGCCACGGATGGCGAGGTTCATGCGCGCCAGGCGCCAGGTGGTGTAGTTCGATTCCTGGCCGTAGATCGAGATGTCGGCCTTGGCCTTGGCGCCGGTGTTGCCGCCGTGGCCATTGCCCTTGGCGTGCGCGCGGATGAACTCCACCGACTGCACGAACATGCCCGACGAGCCGCAGCAGGGGTCGTACACCCGGCCGCGGTAGGGCTCGAGCATCTCGACCAGCAGCTTGACCACGCAGCGCGGCGTGTAGAACTCGCCGCCCTTCTAGCCCTCGGCGCTGGCGAACTGCGAGAGAAAGTACTCGTAGACGCGGCCGAGCACGTCCTTGGCGCGGCTGGCCTCGTCGCCGACCCTGATGTTGCTGATCATGTCGATCAACTGGCCGAGGCGCTGCTTGTCGAGCGCGGGGCGGGCGTAGTCCTTGGGCAGCACGCCCTTGAGCGCCGGGTTGTCGCGCTCGATGCCGGCCATCGCGTCGTCGACGAGCTGGCCGATGGTGCTCTGGCGCGCCTGCGCCTTCAGGTGCGGCCAGCGCGCCTCGGGCGGCACCCAGAAAATGCTCTGGGCGCGGTACTCGTCTGGGTCTTCGGGGTCAGCGCCTTGCGCCTTCTCGGGCAGCAGCGCGGCGTGCTTCTCCTCGAAGGCGTCGGAGATGTACTTCAGGAACAGCAGGCCGAGGCAGACATGCTTGTACTCGGCCGCGTCCATGCTGCCGCGCAGGGCGTCGGCCATTTGCCAGAGCTGGGCTTCGTAGCCGACCGTGGCGGCGCTGTCGTTGGGTTTGCTTTTCTTGGTGGGCATGGGATGGCAGTGTCGTTCAATGGGGCGGCATGTCAGTGCTCGTCTGATCGCCTACCGAAGCTCATACCAAGCCCCTCGCCCCGCACCCCGTTGACTGAGATGCGCGCGTTCGACCAAGTCGCGAAAGTGCTGCTTCAGCGTGTTGCGGCTGCTGCCCGTGAGCCGGATGGCGCCGGCCATGGTCACACGGCCGTGCTCACGCGCGAACTCGACGATCGTCAGCGACAGTTCTGGCAGCGCGGCCAGCACCAGCTTTTCGCGCTCGATCTTCCGATTCAGGCGCCGCACCTGCTCGGCCAGCGATCGCAGATCATCGTCGGGGATGGTAGGCCATTCATGCACCCATTTACACCCAATCTCGGACGAGGCCATCGGCCTGCCGGAACGGCCTACATCAGCACAATGTCGTACTGCTCCGGACTCATCGAAGCCTCCGCACTCAGCGAGATCGGCTTGCCGATGAACTCCGACAACCCCGCCAGGTGCACGCTCTCTTCGTCGAGCAGCATCTCCACCACCGTCGCATTGGCGATGACGCGGAATTCCTTGGGGTCGAATTGGCGCGCTTCGCGCAGGATTTCGCGCAGGATGTCGTAGCACACGCTGCGCGCGGTCTTCACCTGGCCGCGGCCTTCGCAGGTGGGGCAGGGTTGGCACAGCAGGTGCGCCAGGCTTTCGCGGGTGCGCTTCCTCGTCATCTCCACCAGTCCCAGCTGCGTGAAGCCGCTCACCGTGGTGCGCGTGCGGTCGCGCGCGAGCTGCTTTTTCAGCTCCGCCAGCACCGCCTGCTGATGCTCTTCGCGCGTCATGTCGATGAAGTCGGCGATGACGATGCCGCCCAGGTTGCGCAGGCGCAGCTGGCGTGCCATGGCACCGGCGGCTTCGAGGTTGGTCTTGAAGATCGTGTCGTCGAAATTGCGCGCACCGACAAAACCGCCGGTGTTCACATCGATCGTCGTCAGCGCCTCGGTCTGGTCGATGATCAGGTAGCCGCCGCTCTTCAGGTCGACGCGCCGGCCCAGCGCTCGGGCGATCTCTTCTTCGATGCCGAACAGGTCGAAGATCGGCCGCTCGCCCTTGTAGTGCTCGAGCTTGGCGGCGGCGCCGGGCATGTAGGTTTCGCCGAAGCCGCGCAGCACGTCGAACTGCAAGCGCGAATCGATGCGGATGGTCTGCGTGGCCTCGGTGGTCATGTCGCGCAACACACGTTCGGCCAGGCTCAGATCCTGGTGCAGCAGCGTGCCCGGAGCCCGCGTTTGCGCGCGCTCCCGGATCGTCGCCCAGGCTTTGCGCAGGTAGGCGATGTCGTCGGCCAGTTCAGCGTCGCTGGCGTCCTCGGCGTTGGTGCGCAGGATGAAGCCACCTGTACCGGCGCCCTCACCTGCCAGCGCCTGCATGCGCGCGCGCAACTGTTCGCGCAGTTCGGGGCTGCCGATCTTCTGCGAGATGCCGATGTGCGTGTCGTGCGGCAGGAAAACGAGCAGCCGCCCGGCGATCGAGACCTGCGTCGACAGCCGCGCGCCTTTGCTGCCGATGGCGTCTTTGACCACCTGCACGGTGAGCGTCTGGCCCTCGAAGACCTGGCGTTCGATCGGCGGCAACGGCTCGCTGCGCTCGCCACGCGCGCTGCCGTTGACGTGCGGGTGCAGGTCGGCCACGTGCAGGAACGCGGCGCGCTCCAGGCCGATATCGACGAAGGCGCTCTGCATGCCGGGCAGCACACGCACCACGCGGCCGAGGTACACGTTGCCGACCAGTCCACGTTCGAGCGTGCGCTCGAGGTGCAGCTCTTGCACCGCACCGTTTTCGACGACGGCCACGCGCGTTTCCTGCGGGGCCCAGTTGATGAGGATGTCTTGGTTTGCCATGGGGTGGCAGTCTAGGCGCCGGCCGGACTCAGCGACATCGGCACACCGGCGCGCCGCAGCAGCTGCGCGGCTTCGTGCAGAGGCAGCCCCATGATCGACGAATGGCTGCCGGCGATGTGCACGATCCAGCCTGCCAGCGCGCTCTGGATGGCGTAGGCGCCGGCCTTGCCAAAAGGCTCGCCGCTGGCGATGTAGGCCTCGATCACTGCGCGCGGCAAGGGGGCGAAGCGCACATGCGAGACGTTCAGCGCTTGCTGCACGCTGCGCCCGCTGCACACCGCCAGCGCCGTGAGCACGCGGTGCGTGCGGCCGGACAGCGCCGCCAGCATCTCGCGCGCCTGCGCCGCATCGCCGGGCTTGCCGAGGATGCGCCGGCCCAGCGCCACGGTGGTGTCGGCGCTGAGGATCGGGGCCACCGGCAAGCCGCGCCGGCGCAGCCGCTCTCGCGCAGCGGCGAGCTTGGCCAGCGTCACACGCTGCACGTAGGCCGCGGGCAATTCACCGGGACGGGTCGCTTCCAGCGCTTCGGCGTCTTCGCCGGCATCGGGCAGCAGCAGTTCGAACGCCACACCCAGCTGTTCGAGCAACTGCCGGCGGCGCGGGCTCTGCGAGGCGAGATAAAGGCGTCGATCGGCAGGCATCGGCGCATTGTCGCGGCGGCTGAGTCCGCTACTGGCGGTGGTACGGATGCCCGGCGTTCATCGACCAGGCGCGGTACAGCGCTTCGGCGAGCAGCACGCGCGCGAAGGCGTGCGGCAGCGTCAGGTCCGACAAGCGGATCGATTCGTCGGCGCCGGCTTTCAGCGCATCGGCCAGGCCATCTGGCCCACCGATGAGCAGCGCCACGTCGCGGCCGTCGCCGAGCCAGTGGCGCAATCGTTCGGCCAGCTGCTGTGAGGTCAATCGTTGCCCGCGCTCGTCGAGCACCACGCGGCGCGCGCCCTTGGCCTCTTTGTGCAGCGTGGCTTCGATGCGCGCCGCTTCGGCCGCCATCAGCTGCTGCGCGGTCTTGCCGCCGCTTCGCGGCTCGGCTTTCAGCGCTTTGAGCTCCAGATGAAGCTCGGACGGGAAGCGTTTGGCGTAGTCGTCCCACGCCGCCTCGGCCCAGGCCGGCTGGCGTTGGCCGATGGCCACCACCAGCAGCTTCATCGTTCAATGCGTTGCCGTGCTGCGGCGTGCCGCGGGCTTCCTGGCCGGCGCTTTCTTCGCCGCGGGCCGAGGTGCTGCCGCTTTCTTCGCCGCCGGCCTCACCGTGGCCGCGGCCCGCTTGGCCGGCGCTGGCGGCGGGGCGCCCATCTTCATCTTCACGGACTTGCCGCCCCAGATTTCTTCGAGGTGGTAGTAGTCGCGGATGGCCGGCTGCATGATGTGCGCCACGGCGGCACCGCAGTCGACGATGATCCACTCGCCGTTTTCTTCGCCCTCGGTGCGCAGCACTTGCAGGCCGTGCGCCTTCACGCTGTCGCGTACGCTGGAAGCCAGCGCCTTGGTCTGGCGGTTGCTGGTGCCCGAGGCGATGATCACCCGCTCGAACAGCGGCGAGAGGTGCTCGGTGTTGAAGACGGCGATGTTCTGCGCCTTCACGTCTTCGAGCCCGTCGACGATGGCTCGCTGCAGTTTTCGGATGTCCATTCAGCTCCTGGGTGCGGCGCGATATAGCGCGTGTTGGTCAATATAGCTCGCGACGGCGGCGGGCACCAGATCGGCGATCGATGTACCGGCCGCCACGCGTTCACGAATCACGGTGGCCGAGAGGTCCATCGGCGGCAGCGGCACTACCTGGTGGGCGTGCTTCAGCACCTCGGCGTGTGGACGTGCCGCGACACCCGGCCGCGCGGCCACCGCCAGCACCACGCGCGCAAGCAGCTCCTGCCAGCCGTGCCAGGTGTGCAGGGTGGCGTACTGATCGGCGCCGATCAGCAGGAACCAGGTGGCGCCGGGTGTCGCGGCCTGCAGTTCGCGCAGCGTGTCCAGCGAGTAGCTCGGGCCGGCGCGCTCGAGTTCGATGCGGTCGAGCACGAAGCGCGGCTCGCCGGCGATGGCCAGCGCGAGCATCGCCTCGCGGTGCACGGCAGCGGTGATGTGGCGTGTCTTCTGCCACGGCTGGCCGGTCGGAATCCAGAGCAAGCGATCGAGTTGCAAGGCTTGCAAAGCGACACCCGCCAGCGCCAGGTGCGCGTTGTGCACCGGATCGAAGGTGCCGCCGAAGACACCGATGCGCAGTTGCTTCACACCCAGTCACGCGCGCGCAGAAAGTCGCTGGTCAGCCGCGCCTCGGGCGTGCCGGGCTCGGGCTTCCAGTCGTAACGCCAGCTCACCAGCGGCGGCATCGACATCAGGATGCTTTCGGTGCGCCCGCCACCATGCAGCCCGAAATGCGTGCCGCGGTCCCACACCAGGTTGAACTCCACATAGCGGCCACGGCGGTAGAGCTGGAACTCACGCTCGCGCTGGCCGTGCGGCGTGGCGCGGCGCCGCTGCACGATCGGCAGGTAGGCGGGCACGAAAGCATTGCCCACCGCACGCATCATCGCGAAGCTGCGCTCGTCGCCGAGTTCGGCGAAGTCGTCGAAGAACACGCCGCCGATGCCACGCGGCTCGTTGCGGTGCTTGAGGAAGAAGTACTCGTCGCACCAGCGTTTGAAGCGCGGGTATTTGTCGTCGCCGAAAGACGCCAGCGCGTCGCGGCAGCTGCGGTGGAAAAGCGTGGCGTCTTCTTCGAAGCCGTAGTAGGGCGTCAAGTCCATGCCGCCGCCGAACCAGGCAACCGTTTCGCCGCCGGCCGGCGTGGCGGCGAGCATGCGCACGTTCATATGCACCGTGGGCACGTAGGGATTGAGCGGGTGCATCACCAGCGAGACGCCCATCGCCTCGAACGGCGCGCCGGCCAGCTCCGGCCGGTGCTGCGTGGCCGAAGGCGGCAGCGTCGTGCCCCGCACATGGCTGAAGTTGCAGCCGCCGCGCTCGAACACGCCGCCCTGCTCCACCAGGCGCGAGATGCCGTCGCCTTCGAGCGGGCCGCCGCGCTCGCGCGTCCAGGCGTCGGTCAGGAATTCGCGGCCATCCTCGGCCTGCAGCGCGTCGATGATGGTGCGCTGCAGGCCGAGTAGGTAATGTCGAACGTTGGTGACAGCGGTCATGGGCAATCGTGGGATCAAAGCGGCCGGATCGGCGAGGCGAACGCGGGGCGGCGGCCCTGGCGAGTCGCCAGGCGCTGCGCGAAGGCGGCGAAGTCGGCGTCGATGTCGCCCGACAGTCGCCAGTAGCTGTCCACGCCCACCTCACGGCGGTGGTAGTCGAAGAACAGCAAGCCGACGGGCACACCCGCGCCATGCGCGACGCGGTAGAAGCCCGATCGCCAGCCCTCGGTGCGTTGGCGCGTGCCTTCGGGGGCGAGGCCGATCCACAACAAACGCCCTTGCGACGCCGCGGTCTGCACCTGCTCGACCAGGCCGCCGACCATGCCGCCGGTGTTCGAACGATCGACCGGCACGGCGCCCAGGAAGCGCATCCAGCGGCCCAGGATCGGCACGCCGAACAGGCTGTCCTTGACCAGAAAACTCACCGGCACACCGATGCCCCACTTGGCGAACATCGAGAGCAGGAAGTCCCAGTTCGAGGTGTGCGGGTAGGCCACCAGCACGCCTTGGCGCGCGGGCAGGCCGTCGAAGACCAGCCGCCAGCCGGCCATGCGCAGGCACCAGCGCGCCAGACGGCTGCCGCTGAACTGCACGGGGCGTTGCGTCTGCTCGACCATCACTGTTTGATCGCGCGGTGCCCGATGTCGCTGCGCCACTGCGCGCCGGCGAGTTGCACGCGCTTCACGCCGTCGTAGGCGCGCTGCTGCGCCAGCCGCACCGATTCGGCCAGCGCGGCGATGCACAGCACGCGCCCGCCGCTGCTGTGCAAGCGGCCATCGATCAGCGTGGTGCCGGCGTGGAACACCTGGCAGTCGTCGCTGGCCGGCGGCAAGGCGCAGATCGGGTCGCCGTGGCGCGGAGCGGCCGGATAACCCGCGGCGGCCACCACCACGCCGAGCGCCACGCGCCGGTCCCATTGCAGTTCGACATCGGCGAGTTGCCCGTCGGCGGCACGCAGCAGCACCTCGGCCAGGTCGCTCTTCAGGCGCATCAGGATCGGTTGCGCCTCGGGGTCGCCGAGCCGGGCGTTGAACTCCACGGTGCGGGGCCGGCCCTGCGCGTCGATCATCAGCCCGGCGTAGAGGAAGCCGGTGAAGGGCACACCGTCTTGCGCCATGCCGGCGATGGTCGGCAGCACGATCTCTTGCATGACGCGGGCATGCACGTTGGGCGTGACCACCGGCGCCGGTGAATAGGCTCCCATGCCGCCGGTGTTGGGGCCCTGGTCGCCGTCGAAGATTCGCTTGTGGTCCTGGCTGGTGGCCAACGGAGCGACGTGGCTGCCGTCGCTGATGACGATGAAGCTGGCTTCTTCGCCGGCCATGAATTCTTCGATCACCACGCGCGACGGGCCGTGCCCGAGCATGTCGTCGATCGCCGCGTGGGCTTCCGCGGCTTGCATCGCCACTACCACCCCCTTGCCGGCGGCCAGACCGTCGGCCTTGATGACGATCGGCGCGCCTTGCTGCTCGACATAGGCATGCGCCGCGGCGGCGTCGGTGAATTCGGCCCAGCGCGCAGTGGGGATGCCGTGGCGCTGCATGAACTGCTTGGCGAAGGCCTTGGAACTTTCCAACTGCGCCGCGGCCTTGGTCGGCCCGAAGATGCGCAGGCCGCGCGAACGGAACAGGTCGACCACGCCGGCGGCCAGCGGCGCCTCGGGGCCGACCACGGTGAGCGCCACCTTCTCGGCGGCAGCGAAGTCAGCCAGCGCATCGTGATCGGCGAGGGCCACATTGCGCAGCCGCCCATCGAGCGCCGTGCCGCCATTGCCGGGCGCCACGAACACCGTCTGCACGCGCTCGCTTTGCGCGAGTTTCCAGGCCAGCGCATGTTCGCGCCCGCCGCCGCCGATGACCAGGACCTTCATTCGCCGATCAGGGCGTTGTGATACACGTCCTGCACGTCGTCGAGGTCTTCGATGATGTCGAGCAGCTTCTGCATGCGCGCGGCGTCGTCGCCGGCCAACTCGATCGGGTTCTCGGCGCGCATCGTCACCTCGGCGATCTCGGCTTTCAGGCCCTTCGCTTCGAGCGCGGCTTTCACGGCCTCGAAATCGGCGGGCGCACTCAGCACTTCGATCGAGCCGTCGTCGCCGCTCACCACGTCGTCGGCGCCGGCTTCCAGCGCCACCTCCATCACCTGCTCTTCATTGGTGCCCGGCGCGAAGACGAGTTGCCCGCAATGCTTGAACTGGAACGCCACCGAGCCGTCGGTGCCGAGGTTGCCGCCGTACTTCGAGAATGCATGGCGCACCTCGGCCACGGTGCGCACGCGGTTGTCGGTCATGCAGTCGACGATGATCGCCGCACCGCCGATGCCGTAGCCCTCGTAGCGGATCTCTTCGTAGTTCGAACCTTCGAGGTTGCCGGTGGCCTTGTCGATGTTGCGCTTGACGGTGTCGGCCGGCAGGTTCACCGCCTTGGCCTTGTCGATCGCCAGGCGCAGGCGCGGGTTGATCGCCGCGTCACCACCGCCTTGCCGCGCCGCGACCATGATCTCGCGGATGACGCGGGTCCAGGCCTTGCCGCGCTTCTCGTCCTGGCGGCCTTTGCGGTGCTGGATATTGGCCCATTTGGAATGTCCGGCCATGGAATCGGGGGCGGCGCGAACGGAGCGCGCAACAGGTGCAGTGGGGGAGCGGGATTCTAGGCGTGGCCGCCTCGCGCCCTCTCACGCGGCGCTGCGCCCCAACCCGTTCTCGCGCGCCAGCACGATGGCCTGCGCGCGGTTGTCCACCTCCAGCCGGTCGAACAGCTGCGTGATGTGGTTGCGCACCGTCTTCTCGGAAAGACCCAGCACCGCGGCGATCTGGCTGTTGTCGCGGCCCTGCGCCATCAAGTCCAGGAGGCCGATCAACCGCGGCGACAGGCCGGCCACACGCGCGTCGTCGATGCGCAGGTTTCGCGGCCGATGACCCGGCTGCTGCGCATCGTGCAGAACCGCGCCATCGACATGCTGCGCTCGCAGCGCCGCCAGCGCGAGCACATGGTCGAGCTCGACGACACGCTCGCCGCCACGCTGCAGGACCAGGCCCCCGGCCCCGAAGCGCTGCTGGCCGCGGCGATGCAGCAGCGCCAGGCGCAGCGCTCGATCGAGCAGCTCAGCCGCGAGCAGCGCCAGGCGATGCAGCTGATGCTGCTGCGCGGCTACTCGCACCTCGAGATCGCCGCTTGCTGCGGCGTGCCCGAAAGCACCGCGCGTACCTGGATGCGGCGCGGCCTGATGCGGCTGCATGCCAGCAATGACGCGCGTGCTGCTGCGGCATAGCCGAGTGCGGGCCTCGCGGCCTGCCCACGCGTTCATGAGCGATTCATCGAACGAACCGACGGCCGAACGACAACAGCGCTTTCAACATGTCGCCCTGGCTGTGTTGACCGGCATCGCCACGGGGCTCGGCCTGCTCGCCGTGGTGGCGCGCCCGGCTCGCGGCCGCTGCCTATCCTGGGCTTCGACCTCTGCCAGCGCGCGCACCAGCCGCCGCGCGCTGCGCCCGCCGGCAACTCCTCGCGACGCTGGCGTCGGGCGGTGCGACGCTGATCGGCGCTGCACCGCCAGCAAGCACGGCGGTCTGCAGGCCGCGCACATCGTGCGCAGCGCTGCGCCTTAGACTTCCGCTGACCATCGAATCAGGAACCACCCATGGCCGATCCCATCCTCGTCGCCAAGAACGGCGATGTTTCGTGCGAGTTGCTGCCCGCGCTGGCCAACCGCCACGGCCTCATCACCGGGGCCACCGGCACCGGCAAGACGATCACGCTGCAGACGCTGGCCGAGAGCCTGAGCAAGCTCGGCGTGCCGGTCTTCATGGCCGACGTGAAAGGCGATCTCACCGGCATCACGCAGGCCGGCAGCCTGAGCCCCAAGGTGGCCGCGATCATCAAGGAACGCGGCCTGCCCGAGCCGAAGAGCCAGAAGTGCCCGGCCACGCTGTGGGACGTCTTCGGCGACATGGGCCACCCGGTGCGCGCCACCGTCTCCGACATGGGGCCGCTGCTCCTGGCGCGCATGCTGGCGTTGAATGAAACGCAGGCCGGCGTGCTGAACCTGGTCTTCAAGATCGCCGACGACAACGGCCTGGCGCTACTGGACATGAAAGACCTGCGCGCGATGCTGCAGTACGTGGGCGAACACGGCAGCCAGTTCACCACCGAATACGGAAACATTTCCGCCGCCTCGGTCGGCGCCATCCAGCGCGGCCTGTTGCAGATCGAAGAACAAGGCGGCGACAAGTTCTTCGGCGAGCCGATGCTGAACATCGCCGACTTCATGCAGACCGAGGGCGGCCAGGGCGTCATCAACATCCTCACCGCCGACAAGCTGATGAACGCGCCGCGCCTGTACGCGACCTTCCTGCTGTGGATGCTGAGCGAGTTGTTTGAAACGTTACCCGAGGTCGGCGACCTCGACAAACCCAAGCTGGTGTTCTTCTTCGACGAAGCGCATTTGCTCTTCAACGACGCGCCGGCGGCGCTGGTCGAGCGCATCGAACTCGTGGTGCGGCTGGTGCGCAGCAAAGGCGTCGGCGTGTACTTCGTGACGCAGAACCCGCTGGACGTGCCCGACACCGTGCTCGCGCAACTCGGCAACCGCGTGCAGCACGCGCTGCGCGCGTTCACGCCGCGCGATCAGAAGGCGGTGAAGAGCGCCGCCGAGACGATGCGCGCCAATCCGAAGATCGGCGACATGGCCACTGCGATCACCGAGCTGGCGGTGGGCGAAGCGCTGATCAGCTTTCTCGACGCGAAGGGGCGGCCGAGCGTCACCGAGCGGGTCTACGTGCTGCCGCCGGGCAGCCAGATCGGGCCGATCACGCCCGAGCAGCGCAAGGCGCTGATCGCCGGATCGCTGGTCGCGGGCACCTACGAGAAGGTGGTGGACCGCGAATCGGCGTACGAGAAGCTCAAGGGCCGCGCTGTGGCCAGCGGTGACGCGCCGGCGGCGCCATCGACGATGGGCGCGCCCACGCTGGGCGTACCGGGCGCTGCCGCGCCGGCCGAAGGAGGCGGCGGCATGATGGACATGGTGAAAGGCATGATGCTGGGCAGCACCGGCCCGCGCGGCGGGCGCAAGCCGGGGCTGGTTGAATCGGCGGCGCAATCGGCGGTACGCAGCATCGGCTCGGCGGTAGGCCGCGAGATCATCCGCGGCGTGCTCGGTTCGCTGCTCGGCGGCTCACGCCGGCGCTGAAACAACAAGACGACGAGGTGCGGACCATGCTCATCCTGAAGTGGATCGTCATCGTGATCGCGGCGCTGGCCGTGCTCACGATCGTGCTCGGCCAGCTGGGCATGCTCGCTGGCAGCGCGCCCAAGGACCTGGGCCTGCAGGAGGGCAAGCTCAAGCGCCCGTCGAAGACGCCCAACAGCGTGAGCAGCCAGGCCGATCTGTGGCCCGATCATCCACAGCGCGACGACGCGCGCATCGCGCCGTTGCCCCTGCGCGGCGACGGCCCGGCGACGATCGCCAAACTGAAAGCCCTGGTCGAAGCCATGCCCGGGGCGAAGGTGATCGAGAGCCGTCCCGACTACCTCTACGCGCAATTCACGACGCGACTGATGAAGTTCACCGACGACGCCGAGTTCTGGTTCGACCCGGCAGCGGGGGTGGTGCAGGTGCGGTCGGCGTCTCGGGTAGGGCGGAAGGACCTCGGGGTGAATCGCGAGCGAGTGGATGGGTTGCGGGCGAAGCTGGCCGCGGCGTAGTCGATGCGCGGCGAACCGGAACTTCGCGGCCCACCGCCTCTTCACCCCGGCAACTCGATCACCTGCCGCACCCGCCACGCGATTCCGGCATCGCGCACCGGCTCGAGCCGCATCTCACAGGCCGCGCGCGCCGGCGCCGACAGCCGCTGCCACAGGAAGTCACGCGCATTGCCCGCTTCGCCGGCCACGAACAGCTGCGAGGTTGTCTCGCCGAAGCTCGCATGCCGCAGCTTGACGTGGATGTGCGGCGTGCGCCCGGCGTAAGGCACCGGGCGGATGGTGCGAAAGGCAAGCGCGCCTTGGGCGTCGCTGCGGCCCGCGCCGAAACCCTGAAACCCCGGGTCGATGCCGTCGCCGCCGCGCGGGTGGCGGTACACGCCCTGCGCGTCGCACTGCCAGATCTCCACCTCCACGCCGTCGACGGCGCGGCCTGTGGCATCGGCCACGCGCAGCAGCAACGCCAGGTGTTCGCCTTGAGCGGCCAGCGTGGTGCCGCGGTCGCGCACCTGGGTCAGGTCGGCGTCCCAGTCGCCACGGCTGGCACGCCAGCTGCGCGAGGGATAGAACGGCCCTTCGGTCATCGCCGGCAGCGGCGCCGCCAGCAACCGGCCAGCGGGCAGCAAGGTGCCGGCGGCCATCCAGCTCAAAGCGCTTCGGCGACTCGTATTCATGCCGCACATTGAACCACTTTCGAAGCAGATCGGCCCCGGGGCCGGCGTGAAGTCAGGTGATGTCGCGTGAAGTCACGCCCAGACCCTGCCGCCGTCATGGTGAAAACATCCAGGCCCGAAGTCGTCCCGTAATGACGAACAGCAGAAAGTCTGTCGTGCAAACCCTGGCCCTGTCTTCCTTCTCGATTCGCCCACCGGTGGCGCGCTTGTCGAATGGTCAAGCCCCGGGGCGTCTGCTATGGTTCGCGCTCGTTACAAATCACGCGCCCAGCACCATGGCACAGACGGCCGCACGCCGCGCCGACACCCCCGCGCAACACGAGGTCGCCGATCCCGCGCGCGAGGCGCGCGACGCACGCCTGGCCGAGCTGTTGCATGCCACGGCACGCGGCGATTGCACCGCCTACGAAACTTTCTACGACGCCACGTTCGCCTGTGCGCGCACGGTGGCGCGGCGCATGCTGCAAGGCGCCGATGTCGACGACCTGCTGGCCGAGGCTTACTTCGAAGCCTGGCGTACGGTGGCCCGCTTCGATCCGGCCCGGGGCAGCGCGATCACTTGGCTGCTGATCATCGTGCGCAGCCGCTGCCTCGATCTGCTGCGCCAACACCGCAGCCAGCCCAGTGTGGGCGGCAGCGGCGCCGACGGCGAGCCGGCCGAGCATGAGGCCGCCGACACATCCGAACAACCCACCGAGCGCCTGTGGCGCCGCCAGACCGACGCGCGGCTGATCGCCGCACTCGACCAGCTCGGCGCTGCCGAACGCTGGGTGCTCGGACTGGCCTACTTTCGCGAGTTGAGCCATGCACAGATCGCCGCCGCCACCGGGCTGCCGCTAGGCACGGTGAAGACATTGATCCTGCGCGCGCAGCAACGGCTGCGCACGATGCTCGCCCCCATCCTCGACGACGCTTTGAGACGGACATGACCGCCCGCCCGACCCCCCCTGCTCCCAGCACCCCCGATCCCGTGCTCGACGACGACATCGTCGCCTTGCTCGACGCCGCCATCACCCCAGAGCCGCTGGACGCGCAAGCTCACGTGCGCATCAAGAAGCGGCTCTTGCAGCGCATCGCGCACGACACCACGCCGCGCCACAAGACCGTGCAGGGCGGCGAAGGCCCCTGGCGCGACCTGGGCGCGGGCTTGACGCTGAAGATCCTGCACCGCGAAGGCGACTTGATGTCCTATCTGGTGCGCATGGCGCCCGGCTCGCAGCTGCCGGCGCACCGCCATCCGATCGACGAAGAGTGCGTGGTGATGGAGGGCTCGGTGCGCATCGGCACGCTGCTGCACATCCCGGCCGGCGGCTTCCACCTCGGACTGAAGGATGTGTTGCACGAGTCCATCGTCAGCGACGAAGGCGCGCTCTTGTTCCTGCGCGGGGCGGTGCCCGAAGAAGTGCTGGTCGTCTAACAATCGGCCAGCACGCGCCCGGCGGCGTTTGGCGAACGCCGGCAGCGTCTCGTCGCGGCGCGGCGCGGCGCATCGCAGGCGGGGCCGACAATCCCGGCGCCATGTCAGTTGCCCCCGAAACTCACGCCGCCGGGCTGCGTCACGCCGGCCACAGCTTCGGCCGCAGCCTGGCCTTCCTGGCCGCGCTGTGCCTGGCCATCGCGGTGCTGCTCACCGCGATGGACGGCGGCGGTTTTCGCTACAAGATCGTCTATTCGTTCGCCATCGGCTTCTCGTGCTGGGGCATGACCGACGCACTGCGCATGAGCCTGGTGCTGTTCATCAACCGGCGCCGTGCGGTGCAGGGGGCGACCGGGCAGCCGCCGTTCACGATCGGCTGGCGCGGCATGCTGCCGATGCTGCTGCTGGCCACGCTGCTCGGCCCGCCGATCGGCCTGGCCATCGGCGACGCGCTGACCGGGCTGAAGAGCGAAAGCTTGCAGCGCTGGGACTCGCCGTCGACACGCGTGACGATGACGCTGGCGCTGATCGGCTCGCTGGCGGCGCTGTTCGCGATGACGCTGGTCGAGCGGCTGACCGTCTCGCGCGCCGAGGCCGAGGCGGCGCGACGACTGGCCGCCGAGAGCCAGCTGAAACTCCTCGAAGCGCAGCTCGAGCCGCACATGCTGTTCAACACGTTGGCCAACCTGCGCGTGCTGATCGCCCTGGACGCCACGCAGGCGCAGGCCATGCTGGACCGGCTGATCGCTTTCCTGCGCGCCACGCTGAGCGCTTCGCGGCAATCGCAGCACAGCCTGGAGGCCGAGTTCCAGCGCATCACCGACTACCTGGCGCTGATGGCTTTTCGCATGGGCCCGCGCCTGGCGGTGCAGCTCGATCTGCCCGCCGAGCTGAAGCAGGCCGCGATGCCGCCGCTGCTGCTGCAGCCGCTGGTGGAAAACAGCATCCGCCACGGCCTGGAGCCCAAGGTGGCGGCGGGGCGCATCGAGGTGCGCGCCTGGCGCGATGGCGCGCAGCTGCACCTGAGCGTGCGCGACAGCGGCGTGGGCCTGTCGGGCGCCGCGGCCGCCACGGGCAGCGGCTTCGGCCTGGAGCAGGTGCGCGCACGGCTCGCCACGCTCTATGGCGAGCGTGCGTCGCTCGAACTCAGCCCCGCCGATGCCCCCGAGGGCGGCACTGAAGCGCGCATCCGCCTGCCTTATTCGACCTTGCCGCCGAACCCGCCATGACCACCGCGCTGATTGCCGAAGACGAACCGCTGCTCGCGCAAGGCCTGCAAGCCGAGTTGGCGCGGCTGTGGCCCGAGCTGCGTGTGCTGGCCAGCGTCGGCGATGGCCACAGCGCGGTGGAGCAGGCGCTGGCGCTCGAGCCCGCCGTGTGTTTTCTCGACATCCGCATGCCCGGCCTCACGGGCCTGGAAGTCGCGCAGGCGTTGGCCGAGGACTGGCCCGAAGGCCGAGCGTTCCCGCTGCTCGTCTTCGTCACCGCCTACGACCAGTACGCGCTGCGCGCGTTCGAGGTGCAGGCGGCGGACTACCTGGTCAAGCCGGTCACGCCCGAGCGGCTGGCGGCCACGGTGCAGCGGCTGCAACAACGTTTGACATCACCACCCGGCGAGGCCTTGCAGCAGACGCTGTCGCAGCTGCGCGCGCTGCTCGGGCCGGGCGTCGCCGCTGCGGCCGGCGGCCAGGCGCCGCTGGAGGTCATCCAGGCCCAGGCGGGCAACCTCGTGCACCTGGTGCCGGTGGGCGACGTGCTGTACTTCGAGGCCGCCGACAAGTACGTGCGCGTGGTCACCGCCGATCGCGAGCACCTGATCCGCCTGTCGCTGCGCGAGTTACTGCCGCAGCTGGATGCGAAGGTCTTCTGGCAGGTGCACCGCGGCACCATCGTGCAGGCGCGGGCCATCGCCGCGGCACGGCGCGAAGAGTCGGGCAAGGTCACGCTCACGCTGCGCGGCCGGCCCGAGACGCTGGTGGCGAGCCGCCTCTACGCGCACCTCTTCAAGGGCATGTGATCGCCAGGCGACTCCTAGAATCGGGCGATGTCCGCCGCCTTTCCGAAAGAGCCTGTCAAGGCCAGCAATTTCCTGCGCAACATCATCGAGCGCGACCTGCAAACGCCCAACACGCAGATCCGTACGCGCTTCCCGCCCGAGCCCAACGGCTACCTGCACATCGGCCACGCCAAGAGCATCTGCCTGAACTTCGGCCTGGCGGCCGAGTACGGCGGCCACTGCCACCTGCGCTTCGACGACACCAACCCCGAGAAGGAAGAGCAGGAGTACGTCGACGCGATTGTCGAGATGGTGCACTGGCTGGGTTTCGACTGGGGAGCGCACCTCTACTACGCGAGCGACTACTTCGACGTCATGTACCGCGCCGCCGAGGCGCTGATCGAGCGCGGCCTGGCCTACGTGGACGAACAGAGTGCGGAGCAGATCCGCGCGACGCGCGGCGATTTCGCCACGCCCGGCACGGCGAGCCCGTTCCGCGACCGAGCGCCTGCCGAGAACCTGGCGCGCTTTCGCGAGATGCGCGACGCCCGGCACCCCGACGGCGCGATGGTGCTGCGCGCCAGGATCGACATGGCCAGCCCGAACATCAACCTGCGCGACCCGACGCTGTACCGCATCCGCCGTGCGCACCACCACAACACCGGTGACCGCTGGTGCATCTACCCGATGTACACCTACGCGCACCCGATCGAAGACGCCATCGAACGCATCACGCACAGCTTCTGCACGCTGGAGTTCGAGGATCAGAGGCCCTTCTACGACTGGCTGCTCGAGAAACTCGCGCAGGCCGGCCTCTTCGAGCATCCTTTGCCCAGGCAATACGAGTTCGGGCGGCTGAACCTCACGCACGTGATGACGAGCAAGCGCAAGCTGAAGGCACTCGTCGAACAAAGCCTGGTGAGCGGCTGGGACGACCCGCGCATGCCCACGCTGGCCGGCCTGCGCCGGCGCGGCTACACGCCGCAAAGCATCCGCAAGATGGCCGACGACTCGGGCGCCAGCAAGACCAACATCTGGCTCGACCACCACGTGCTCGACTTCGCGCTGCGTGAACACCTCGATGGCGACGTGGTGCGCGCGATGGCAGTGCTGGAGCCGTTGCCGCTGGTGCTCGACAACTGGGCCGAGGTCTTCGGCGGCCAAGCGCACCGCGAGCCCTGCCGGGCCCCGGTGCACCCGCAGCGGCCCGAACTCGGCACGCGAGGGTGCGAACTCGGGCCGCGCGTGTGGATCGAGCGCGAGGACTTCGCCGAGGTGCCGCCGGAGGGTTTGTTTCGTCTCTTCCCCGGCAACAAGGTGCGCCTGAAATACGGCGTGGTGGTCGAGTGCACGGGCTGCGAGAAGAACGCGCGAGGCGAGGTAGCCGCGGTGCACGCGCGCGTAGTGCCCGACACCAAGAGCGGCACGGCGGGCGCCGACGCGGTGAAGGTCAAGGGCACCATCACCTGGGTGGCCGCGCACGACGCGGTGGCTGCCGAGGTGCGGCTCTTCGAGCATCTGTTCAGCGCCGAGCAGCCCGATCC
>JANNQO010000365.1:0-10460 GCA_031400795.1 Rubrivivax sp.
CGGTCGACAGCATCACGCCGGGTACCTACGACTTCGTGATGGTGCAGTTCACCAGCGCGCTGATCCTCGATCAGTTCCGCATTGGCTGGGGTGCCAGCGATTCCGACATCACCGTGATGCGCTGGAACGGCGCCGGCGTGCCCACCGGCGGTACCGGTGCGGTGACCACGGGCGGCAATGCCACGCTGAGTAGCACCATCAGTGCGTCCGGGTGGCAGCTCGTGAACAGCTGGTCCGATGTTTGTCGAAACGGCTCCGACGTTCAGGTCAGCGGCGACTGCACCAGTGCCGCAAACAGCACGGTCTCCACCGGCGCCACCGTCGGCTCGAGCTACTGGCTGATCTCGGCCTACAACACCACGATGGACACCACCGGCAAGGGCTGGTCTCTGGGCAACGACGGCTTCAAGCTGAACTGGTTGAAGACCGCCGCGTACAGCTGCCCGGGTGGCGGCACACCCGGCCCCGGTGGCGCTTGCGGCGGCGGTGCCGGCGCACCCGAGCCCGGCTCGCTGGCGCTGCTGGCAGTAGCGGCCTTTGGCGTCGGCGTCGTACGCCGTCGCTCGATCGCTGCGCGCTGAAGCAGCCCTCGTTCCACGAGAAGCCGGCCTCGCGCCGGCTTTTTCACGCCGGTTTCCTGGGCGGAGTCGACGCTCAGTCGACGACCTGCACGCCCTTCCAGAACGCAAGCCGCCCTTTGATGTCCGCTGCGGCCTCTTTGGGGTCGGGGTAGAACCACACCGCGTCGGGGTTGGCGTCGCCGTCGACGAACAGGCTGTGATAGCTGGCCTGCCCTTTCCACGAGCACGTCGTCTTCGTGTTGCTCGGCAGCAGGAACTTCTTGTCGACTGCGTCAGCGGGGAAGTAGTGGTTGCCTTCCACGACCACGGTGTCGCTGCTTTCGGCAATGACGGTGCTGCGCCAGATGGCTTTCATGAGGTTCGCTCCAGGGAATGTCGCGGGAACTGAGCTTACCGAACGATGCCCGTCGCCGCTCGCGATTTATGCGGCGCGGGTAAGCTCGCGCCCCATGATCACGTCCATGCTCAGCGCCCCGCGCATCGTCGAGCGCCTCGTGCAAGGCCAGGCCACCCGTGACGGCGCCGGCGTGCGCCTGACGCGCGTGCTGACCCAGGATCTGCAGCGCCGTCTCGACCCGTTCCTGATGCTCGACGCGTTCGGCACCGACAACCCGGGCGACTACATCGGCGGCTTCCCCGACCACCCGCACCGCGGCTTCGAGACCGTCACCTACATGCTCGCCGGCCGCATGCGCCATCGCGACAGCGCCGGCAACGAGGGTCTGCTCGGCCCGGGCAGCGTGCAGTGGATGACCGCCGGCCGCGGCGTCATCCACAGCGAGATGCCCGAGCAGCAAGACGGCCGCATGGAAGGCTTCCAGCTCTGGCTGAACCTGCCGTCGGGCGAGAAGCTGTGCGCGCCCTGGTACAGCGACCTGCACGCCGAGCAGCTGCCGCTGTGGCGCGGCGACGGCGTGTCGGCGCGCGTCGTTGCAGGGCAGGCCCACGACATCGCGGGCGCGGTGCAGCGCGAAAGCACGCAGGTGCTGTACCTCGATCTGCATCTGGAACCCGGTGCCGTCTACGAGCAATCCCTGCCGCCGCAGCACAACGCCTTTGTGCTCGTTTATCGCGGCGCGGTCGACATCACGGGCACCACAGTGCCCAGCCAGCGCATGGCGATCCTCGGCAACCACGGCGACGGCGTGCGGCTTCAAGCTGGCGCCGACGGTGCGCGCGCCTTGTTGCTGGCCGGCCGCCCCTTGAACGAGCCGATCGCCCAGTACGGGCCGTTCGTGATGAACACCCAGCAGCAACTGATCGAGGCCGTCGAAGACTTTCGCGCCGGACGACTCGCCTGAGCCGCTCGATCAGATGACTTTGCCACGCATCAGATCGTTGCTGTTCAATGCGCCGACCAGCCGCTCGTCCGCGTCGACGACCAGCACGCTGGTGATGCGGTAGCGCTCCATCACGTCGGCGGCCTCCACGGCCAACGCGTCGGCGCGCACGAGCCTGGGGCTGCTGTGCATCACGTCGCGCGCCACGAGACGCCCGAGTTCTGCGCCGCGCTCGATCAAGCGGCGCAGGTCACCGTCGGTGAAGATGCCGATCGCGCGGCCGCCAGCGTCCACCACCGCGGCGAATCCCAAACCTTTGCCGGTCATCTCGCGCAGCAGCGCGGTGAAGCTGGCCTCGGGGGTCACGCTGGGCACGGCATCGCCGCTGCGCATCAGGTCGCGCACATGCATCAGCAGCTTGCGGCCCAGGCTGCCGCCGGGGTGCGAGCGCGCGAAGTCCTCTTCGCGAAAGCCGCGCGCATCGAGCAGCGCCACCGCCAGCGCGTCGCCCAGCGCCATTTGCGCCGTGGTGCTGGCAGTGGGCGCCAGGTTCAACGGGCAGGCCTCCTGGTCGACGGCGCTGCTGATCGTGATGTCGGCGTGCCGCGCCAGCGTCGACTCGGCGCTGCCCGTCATCGCCACCAGTGTCACGCCGATGCGCCGGATGGCAGGCAGGATCGCTGCCAATTCGTCGCTTTCGCCGCTGTTGCTGATCGCCAGCACCACGTCGCCCATCATCAGCATGCCCAGGTCGCCATGGCTGGCTTCGGCCGGGTGCACGAAGAACGACGGCGTGCCGGTAGAGGCCAAGGTGGCAGCGATCTTGCGGCCCACGTGGCCGCTCTTGCCCATCCCCATCACCACCACGCGGCCGCGGCCTTCGAGCATGACTTTCACCGCAGCGGCAAATCCAACGCCTTGCCGCGCCGCCAGGCCCAGCAACGCGCGCGCCTCGATCTCGAAGGTCTCGGCAGCCAAGCGCAGCGCCCGCTCGGGGTCGAAGGTCGACGAGGGGATATCGCCGCTCAAGTTACGAGTCTCAAGTGGTGGCCTCGCATAGCATCGCTTCATTCTAGGCAGCCATGGCCAGCACCCTCGAACTCGCATTGCTCTACCTGGTCGCCGCGGTGCTCGGCGCAGTAGTGTGCCGCTCGCTGAAACTGCCACCGATGCTGGGCTACCTGGTGGTGGGAGTGTTGATCGGCCCCAACGCCTTGGCGCTGGCCAAGGACTCGGCGGCGGTGAAGTACCTGGCCGAGTTCGGCGTTGTGTTCCTGATGTTCGTGATCGGCCTGGAGTTCAACCTGCCCAAGCTGCGCAGCATGCGCACGCTGGTGTTCGGTCTGGGCTTGTCGCAGGTGCTGTTGACGATCGCCGGCACGCTGGCTGGCCATGCGCTGCTGGTGGCCGGCTACGCAGCCATCGCCGGAAGTGCCTGGCAGATGTCGTGGCAAGGCGCTGTGGTGCTGGGCGGTGCGATGGCCATGTCGTCGACCGCGATCGTCGTCAAGCTGATGGTCGAACGGCTGGAGCTGGAGAGCGAACATGGCCGGCGGATCATCGGCGTGTTGTTGTTCCAGGATCTGGCCGTGGTGCCGCTGCTGGTGCTGATCCCGGCGCTGAACAGCCCCGCCGAGCAGCTGATGACGGCTCTCGGCTGGGCGCTCATCAAGGCGGCGGTGTTGTTGACGCTGCTGCTCGTCGGCGGCCAGCGCGTCATGCGCTGGTGGCTGACGCTGGTGGCGCGGCGCAAGAGCGACGAACTCTTCATCCTGAACCTGCTGCTCGTCACGCTGGGCCTGTCGTGGCTCACCGAACTGGCCGGGTTGTCGCTGGCCCTGGGCGCGTTCGTCGCCGGCATGTTGATCGCCGAGACCGAATACAAGCACCAGGTGGAGACCGACATCCGGCCCTTTCACGACGTGTTGCTCGGCCTTTTCTTCATCACCATCGGCATGAAGCTCGACTGGCGGCCGGTGCTGGAGCAGTGGCTGCTGGTGCTGCTGTTGACCTGCGGCCCGGTGTTCGCCAAGGCTGTGCTGGTGGCGCTCCTGGCACGCGCCTTCGGGGCCACGCCGGGCGTCGCGGTGCGCACCGGCCTGTACCTTGCGCAGGCCGGCGAGTTCGGCTTCGTGCTGCTGATGCTGGGCACCGACAACGGCCTGGTGGCGCCGCAGTGGACCAGCCCGGTGCTGGCCAGCATGGTGCTTTCGATGCTGGCCACGCCTTTCGTCATCCTGTACAGCAACCGCATCGTGATGCGCGTGGCCAGCAGTGACTGGCTGCTGCAGTCGGTGCAGTTGACCAGCATCGCCAAGAAGTCGATGGGCGCCGAGAAGCACGTCATCATCTGTGGCTATGGACGCAGCGGGCAGAACCTGGCGCGGCTGCTGGAGAAACAGCGCATCCCGTACATGGCGCTGGATCTGGACCCGGACCGCGTGCGCCAGGCCGCGGCGGCCGGCCAGAGCGTGGTCTTCGGCGACGCCGCGCGCTTGCAAAGCCTGATGGCCGCGGGCCTGGCGCGCGCCAACGCGGTGGTCGTGAGCTACACCGACACGCCGTCGGCTTTGAAGATCCTGCGGCTGGTGCGCGAGCATGCGCCGGCGGTGCCAGTGCTTGTGCGCACGCTCGACGACAGCGACCTCGAGTTGCTGCGCAGCGCTGGCGCCACCGAGGTGGTGCCCGAAGCGATCGAAGGTTCGCTGATGCTGGCCAGCCACGCGCTGGCGCTGGTCGGCGTACCGATGCGCAAGGTGATCCGCCTGACGCGCGACGCGCGTGACGCGCGCTACGGCCTGTTGCGCGGCTACTTCCACGGCGCCGACGACGACACCGCCGAAGAGCTTGCCCAGGCGCGGCTGCAGAGCGTGACGCTGCCGCCGGCGAGCCGGCACCATGGCCGCGAGCTGTCGGCGCTGGCGCTGCACGCGGTGGGAGTCGGCGTGGTCTCGGTGCGCCGCGCCGGCGGCGGTGTGCTGACGCCGCACGACGCGCTGCAGCTGCACGCCGGTGACACGCTGGTGCTGTCCGGCGTGCCCGAAGCGCTGGGCTTGGCAGAGGCCAAGCTGTTGAACGGCTGAAACGGGGCCGTCGCTACAGCAGCGACTCGGGGATGAACGGCCACAGCAGCTTAAGCTTGATGCGCTGCCACAGCGAAGAGTCGGGCTCGTCGGAGAGCACCACCTCTTCGTCACCTTCGATGCCGAGCCATTGCAGGCCCTGCGGCGTGCGCACTACGCGGTAAGCGCTGTTCAAGCGGTCGATGTCGATGATGCGCAGCATCTCGCGCGCCAGCGGCGGGCTGTCGATGACGGCGCCGAGTTCGGTGTTGATCGTCGCCGAGCGTGGGTCGAGGTTCATCGAGCCGACGAACAGCCAGCGCTTGTCCACCACCGCGAGCATGGCGTGCAGCCGGCCCAGCGACGAGCCGAACAGGTTCAGGCGGCGGTTCTTCTTCACCCGCGTGGCGCTTACCTCGTAGAGCTCCACGCCCAGCTCCAGCATCGGCTCGCGGTACTTGCTGTAGCCCAGGTGAACCACCGGCTCGTCGGTGGAGCCCAGCGAGTTGGTCATCGCCAGCACCTGCACCTTGCGCTCGCGCAACTCTCGCAGCAAGTCCATGCCGTCCTTGCCGGGCACCAGGTAGGGTGACGACAGCACCACCTCGCGCTGCGCTTTGCGCAAGGCCTCGAAGACGTTGTAAGTGACGCTGGTCTCGAGCAGCTCGCCGCCGGCTTCGCCGTCGAAGGGCTTGTCGGGGTGGTCGGCGAAGACGTAGGCCTCGGCCCAGATGAGGCCGAGCCGGCCTTCGTCGAGGTCTTCGGCGATCGGGCCGTAGCCGAGGATATCGCTGGCCGGCAGCGCTGCCGGCGCAGGTGTGCTGGCCGGGCCGGTCAGCGTCTCGAAACGATCGCGCAGCGCCCCGGACGGCTCGGCGCCGTGCACGATGGACTTCAGCGGGTAGACCGCGTCGGCGTTCCAGTAACGATCGAAGAGCGCCTGCAAGGGGTCGACGACGAAACCGATCGTGAAGGCATCGACGTCGATGAAGTTCTCGCCGCTGCCGCTGCGCAAGAAGTACTCGTTGGCGACGTTGCGGCCGCCGATCACCGCCATCGCGCCATCGGCAACGAAGAGCTTGTTGTGCATGCGGTGGTTGACGCGCTTCCAGTCGCCGACCGCGGACAGGAAACGGGTGACCTGGCCTCGGCTGCGCGCGACGACGAAGGGGTTGAAAAGGCGGACCTCGACGTTGGGATGCGCGGCAAAGGCCAGCAGCAACTCGTCCTGGCCGCTGGTGTAGAAGTCGTCGAGCAGCAACCGTACACGCACGCCGCGTTGCGCCGCATCGCGCAAAGCGCGCAGCAGCCAGCGTCCCGTCTCGTCAAATTCGAAGTGGTAGTACTGGACGTCCAACGACACTTGCGCACGGCGCGCCAGCTGCACCCGCGTGTCCAATGAGAACGTGCCCAGCGGCATCAGGCGAAAGCCCGACAAGTCCGCGCCGGGGCGGTAGGCGCTGGCGATGCGGCCGAGTGCCGTGTCCTTGGAAAGTGCGATGGCCTCGCTGGCGATCGCTTGCCGGTCCACTGCCGGCAGGCTGGCGCAGCCTGCCAGCAGCAACAGCGCAGCCAGGGCCACCAGGCTGCTCACGAATCGCTGAAGCCGTCTGCTCATGCAGCGACGGTAAGGCATCCGGGCACACGGTGGCAGCCGGAAAAACGAAAGGGCGGCGGCGCCTCTCGGCAACCGTCGCCCTGTGGATGCCGGCCGCGGCACATCGCGGCTGGGCCTGCGGTGTTATTGCTTGACGGCTTCGCCGGCCTTGGGCGTCTCGCCCTTCTTCACGGCAGCCTTGGTCTCTTCTTTGACGTCGGCACGCTTCTTGTCCGACTTCATTTCAGCCTTGGTGCCACCGGGGGCGGCCTCGCCGGCCTTCTGTTCACCCTTCTTCTCCGAGGCGGCGGCTTCGGCCTTCACGTCGGTACGCTTCGGGGCGGCCTTGGGGTCGGGCTTGGCCACGGGGGTGCCGGCTTCACCTGGCTTCAACTCGCCCTTTTTGTTGGCAGCAGCGGCTTCGGCCTTCACCGCGGCACGGTCGGTCTGGGCGTAGGCCTGGCCGGCCATCAGCGCCACGGCGGCAGCGATCAGCGACAGAGCGGTCTTCATGGTCATGGGAATCTCCAGGTTGGATGAGGGATGCATCAGGGTTGCTCTACAAGCACCGCCCGGACCATGGACCCTCGTTGTTGGTCGGATGGCATGCTGAGCCGCTTCGAGCGGCCGCGCAAGATGCGGGCAGGCATTCTAATGGCTGCAATGTTGGTTGCGTCCAACAAGGCGGCCTCGGCGTAGAACGTGAGGCGATTACACCCCGTTGACAACCATGCGTTTGCCCCGGGGCCCCAGCACCGTCAGTTGCCCGCCTGGCGCCGCCAGTCGCGCAACGCCCCCAACGTTTTTTCGACATGGCGGCTCGGGTTCAGGCTCAGGTAGCTGTAGACCACGCTGCCGCTGGGCGCGATCACGTACGACACACGGTTGGCGAAGTCGGGCCGCGTCTGCATCACCGCATCGAACGATTTCATGATCGACTTCGACTCGTCCGAGGCCACCGGGAAGCGGCCGTTGCAGGCCTTCACGGAAAACTTCGACAAGGTGTCGATGTCGTCGCCCGAGACACCGACAACGGTGGCGCCCAGCGACTCGAACTTGCCGATCGCCTCGGCAAATTCGTTGGCCTCGATCGAACAACCTTCGGTGAACGCCGCGGGGAAGAAGTACAGAACCACCGGTCCTTTGGCGAGCTGCTCGGCGAGTGTGTAGGAGAAGATCTGCCCGGCTTTGGCCGCCGGGGTGGTGAAATTCGGCGCGCGCTCGCCGATATCCAGCGCGCCCCACACCGGCAACGTTGACGCAAGCATGGACGCCGCCGCCATGATCGATTTGAACTTCAGCATCGTGATCACTCCTTCTACAAGTCTGTCATCTTGCCAGAGGCAGCCCGGCATTTCGGCTGCCGTGGGCATGCGCCTGTTGTTGCTGTGCCTGCCGCTGCTTGTTGCGATGCTGCTCGGCGGTTGCGCCAGCCTGGCGGAACGCGGCGCTGATCGCGCCGTTTGTGCCCGAGCAGCTCGTGTAGCCTCGACGCCTCAGCGCGGCGGCGCTGTCTTGCCGGCAGCCTGCCGGATGCTGCGCAATTCGTCGCTGAGCCAGACCGCGCTCGGCTGCGCCGCGCCACCACGGCAGCGGATGGCGTAGGGCTCGTTGCTCATGCTGCTGCGCGTGCCGGCCATCATCACGAAGTCTTCCGCGTTGCCGACCAGGTTGCGCACCGCCAGATAGCGGTACTTGCGCTCGAGATGGTCGCGCGCCTGCGGAGCGCTGTACCAGGAGCCGCCACGGTAGAACTCACAACCGGATTGCGCCACGCGGCCGAGCAACTGGTCCACCTCGCGGCGCGACGAGTCGTCCATCTCCACGGCGCCGGCGCTGCCCAAGGCGGCCAGGCAGACGATGACCAAGGTGCTGCGTCGCTGCATGTTGTGCCGAAGCATGATGGTGCTCTAGCCGCGCCGCATCAGGCGATTTCCCTGAGAGCCGTCACTTCCCGATGCAGAACGACTTGAAAATTTCGCCGAGCAACTCGTCGGCGCTGAACGCACCGGTGATGTCGCCCAGCCGATCGTGCGCCAGTCGCAACTCCTCGGCGAACAGCTCGAGCGCGCTGTCGCGTTGATCGGCGTGCGCCTGTGCGCGCTGCAGGTGCTGGCGCGAGGCGCGCAGCGCCTGCACGTGTCGCGTTCGGGCGATGAAGACGCCTTCGGGCATCGAGCGCCAACCCACCGCGTCGAGCAGGGCCGTGCGCAGTGCCTCCAGGCCTTCGCCGGTGCGCGCGGACAAGCGCAGCCCAGCGCCGCCCTCGGCCGCAGCGCCCACCAAATCGACCTTGTTGTCGACGTCGATGACCCGAACTCCGGCGGGCAGCCGCGCCGCGATCGTGCGCTCGGCGGCGTCGTAGCCGGCCTGGCCGCGGCGTGTCAGGTCGTGCAGGAAGATCACCGCGTCCGCTTCGGCGATGGCCAGCCAGCTGCGCTCGATGCCGATGCGCTCGACTTCGTCGGCAGCGCCGTCGTGCAGCCCCGCGGTGTCGACCACATGCAGCGGCACGCCTTGGATCTGGATGGTTTGGCCGATGCGGTCGCGCGTGGTGCCCGGGACGGGCGTCACGATCGCCAGCTCGGCGCCGGCCAAGGCGTTCAACAGCGAGCTCTTGCCGACATTGGGCTGGCCGGCCAGCACCATGGTCAGACCCTCGCGCAGCAGGGCGCCCTGGCGGGCCTGCGCCATCACCTCGTCGAGAGCCGTCGCAAGCGCGGCCAGCTTCTCGCGCGCGCCGGCTTGTTCGAGGAAGTCGATCTCCTCTTCCGGGAAATCCAGCGTCGCCTCGACCAGCGTGCGCAGCTGCACGATGCGCGTGGCCAAGCTGTCGATGTGCAGTGACAGTGCGCCGCTCAGCGAGCGCCCGGCCGATCGCGCCGCGGCTTCGGTGCTGGCGTCGATCAGGTCGGCCACCGCCTCGGCCTGCGCGAGGTCGAGCTTGCCGTTCAAGAACGCTCGCTGCGTGAACTCGCCGGGTTCGGCGAGTCGCAACCCGATTGCCGCACCGGCCTCGAGGCAGCGCGCCAGCAGCAACTCCAGCACCACCGGGCCGCCATGCGCCTGCAGCTCGAGCACCTCCTCGCCGGTGTAGGAATGCGGTGCCGGAAAGTACAGCGCCAGCCCCTGGTCGATGGCCTGGCCCTGCGCGTCGAGCATCGCACCGTAGGTCGCGTGGCGTGGTACGAGTGCTTTGCCACACAGACCGGACACGAGGCTGGACAGGTCGCGCCCGGACGCGCGCACGATGCCGACGGCACCGCGGCCAGCCGCGGTGGCGACGGCGACGATCGGGTCCGCGTGGGCTCCTAGCCGGGCTGCGCTCATGTTCGACGAATTCTCACGCGCCCGGCAAGATGGCGCGGGTGGAGATGAAGCGAGGAGTCGTGTCGTCCACGCTTCAGTGCTCCTGAGCCAGCCTCATCGGCCGGGTCGCCCGCATGTCCTCATGTTCGGCAGCTGACGCACCGAACTCAACCCCTCAGGGAGGGGATGACTCGAGGCCTTGCGTGCAGTAGTGCGCGCGCCACTCCCCCAACAACGCTACTTGCCGTTCACACCCAACTGTTTGTTGATGAACCACTGCTGGGCGATCGACAGGATGTTGTTCGTCAGCCAGTACAAAACCAACCCGGCCGGGAAGAAGAAGAACATCACGCCGAACGCCAGCGGCATCATCCACATCAACTTGGCCTGCGTCGGATCGGTCGGCGTCGGGTTCAGCCAGACCTGAAACAGCGACGATGCGGTCATCAGCAACGGCAAGACGTACCAGGGGTCCTTGGCGCTGAGATCGGCAATCCAGCCGATCCACGGCGCATTGCGCATTTCCACGCTGGAAAGCAGTACCCAGTACAGCGCGATGAAGAACGGCATCTGCGCCAGGATCGGCAGGCAGCTGCCCAGCGGATTGACCTTTTCCTCGCGGTAGATGCGC
>JANNQO010000366.1:0-19026 GCA_031400795.1 Rubrivivax sp.
CCAGGAGCGCAGCCAGCAGATGGGCAGCCTGTGGGGCCGCACCAGCGCCGCAGTGGCCTGGACGAACCCGGAGATCCAGGCACTGGGCGCGGCCAAGGTCGAGGACTTCCTGCGCGCCGAGCCCGGCCTGAAGCGCCACGAGGTGCGGTTGCGCGACACCTTGCGCATGGCGCGCCACACGCTCGGCTCGGAAGCCGAAGCGGCGCTGGCCGCACTGTCGCCGGTGATCGCCGCTCCGAGCGGCACGCGCTCGATGCTGATCGATGCCGACGCGACGTGGCCGACGCTGCAGGTCGACGGCAACACCGTGAAGCTCAACGACCTCGGCTACGAGCAGTTGCGAAAGCACCCCGACCGCGCGGTTCGCAAACAGGCTTTCGACACTTTCTACAAGGCCTACCAGCAGTACGAGAACACGCTCGGCTCGCTGCTCGCAGCGGGCGTGGAAGCCGGCACGGTCAACGCGCGCATGCGCCAGCACCCGAGCGCCGTGGCATCCACGCTGGCGCCGGGCGACATCCCCGAGCTGGTCGTTCGCACGCTGGTGGCCGAGACCAACAAGGCGCTGCCCACGCTGCACCGCTACTTCAAGCTGCGCCAGAAGCTGCTGAAGCTGCCCGACCTGCACTACTACGACATCTACCCCAGCACCGTGCCCTCGACGCGCACCTACCCGATCCAGGATGCAGCGGCAATCACGCTGGAGGCGATAAAGCCGATGGGCGAGGAGTACATGGGCCACCTGCGCACGGCGCTTTCGATGCGCACGATGCATGTGCTGCCGGCCGAGGGCAAACAGTCCGGTGCCTACGCCACCGGGGTGTATGGCCTGGGCACCTTCGTCTTCCTCAACCACACCAACACCTACGAAAGCCTGACCACCTTCGCGCACGAGTGGGGCCACGGCATCCACACGCTGCTGGCGCAGCGCGCGCAGCCTTTCGAGACGGCGAACTACTCGCTGTTCGTCGCCGAGACGGCGTCGATCACCAACGAAGTGCTGCTCACCGAGCACCAATTGCGCACCGCCAAGGACAAGGCCGAGCGCCTGTACGTGCTCGACCAGACGCTGGAGCGGCTGCGCGGTTCGTTCTTCCGCCAGACGATGTTCGCCGAGTTCGAGCTGCAGACGCACGACGCGCAACAGCGCGGCGAGGCGCTGTCGGGCAAGAAGTTCACCGAGATCTACTGCGGCCTCTTGCGCAAGTACCACGGCGCCGACCAGGGCGTGGTGCAGATCGACCCGTTGTACTGCCAGGAGTGGAGCTACATCCCGCACTTCCACCGGCCGTTCTACGTCTACGTCTACGCCACCTCCACCGCCGCGGCCTACCAGTTCGGCGAAGACATCGCTGCCGGCAAGCCCGGCGCACAGAAGAATTTCGTCGACGTGCTGAAGGCCGGCAGCTCGGTGCCGCCGTATCAGCTGCTGAAGAACGCCGGCATCGACCTGGCCACGCCCGCGCCGTACCAGACGCTGGTGAAGCGCATGAACGCGATCATGGACGAGATGGAGCGCTTGATCTGAGCGGCCCGCGGTGCTCAATACCCCGCCGCCACCGCGATCGCCAACCACTCGGCGACGCTGCCCAGGCGCTGCGGCACGCCGTTGTTCTCGGGCAGCAGGTAGTAGACGTCTGCGTCCTTGGTGCCCGCGTAGGCGTTGGTCTTCGAGTAGTAGCGGTAGTAGTAGCCCAACGCGTTGCCCGAAGTCGGGCTGGCCGGCGCGGCATATTGCGGGTAGGCGGCTTCGAGGTAGTTGAAGATGCGGTCGGAGTCGGTGTCCGCGGCGCGGGCCGGCAGTTCGATGGCCCTGGTGACGACGACCATGTGCTCCGCCGTCACGAGATTGCACGCCGACACGGTGACCAACAGCGGCAGTTCGCCATAGGGGCTGGCGCAGGCGATCCGTTTCAGCGCCGCGATGCCGTCGACCACCACCATGCCCGGCGTGGTGACGCGGCCGAAGACGGTGAAGCCGCCGTTGTTGGTCGGCCCGAGCGAGGTGGTGTTGTCCACCAGGTTCACGAACCACTCGCTGGTGGCGCTGTTCGGATTGCCGCCGACCTTGGCCATCGCGATTGAACCGCGCACGTTGGGCCGGTCGGCACCGTATTCGTTGCGCACCGCGGGGTCGGTTGCGATCCTGTTCAGATCGGGCAGGAAGTAGCCGCCGCCTTGCAGCACGAAGTTCGGCACCAAACGATGCAGGATCGAGTTGTCGTAGGCCCTCTTGCGCACGTAGCTCAGGAAGTTGGCCACCGTCAGCGGCGCCTGGGTGTCGTACAGCTCGATGTCCACCGGG
Organism: Rubrivivax sp.; assembly: GCA_031400795.1. Lineage (GTDB taxonomy): Bacteria > Pseudomonadota > Gammaproteobacteria > Burkholderiales > Burkholderiaceae_C > Rubrivivax. Next base: position 2,306 of record JANNQO010000366.1, read on the forward strand.
CCACGCACGGTGTCCAGGCGCACCATCGTCGCCATCGCCCAGGCCGGGCCGAGCAGCGCCGCGCCGATCAGGACCCGGGCGGCCCAGCGCTTCATCGTCTTCATCGTCATGCTCCACAGAAGAGCGGCGATTCTGCCCGAGCCGACCTCAGGCGAGCGTTGCCGGACCGTCGGCGCCCGTTCCGGCAGTCTGCAACAACTGACGCGCTACGAGGCCTTCGTGGCCGCGCTGCGCGCCCTCGCCGGATCACGCCGTCATCAAACCGATATCGCGAGTGAAGTAGCGCAACCGCGGGAAGATCTCGTCCTGCGAGACGGTGTCGGCGCCGTACCAGCGCGCCAACTCGCCGCTCACCTGGTCGGTGCACAACGAGGGGATCCAGCTGCCCTGGCCGGCGTCGTCGGGGCCGTCGATCACCAGTTCCGGGAAGCGGCCGAACATGCGCCCGCCGCGCACCGAGCCGCCGACCACGAAGTGGTGGTTGCCCCAAGCGTGGTCAGTGCCTTCGCCGTTGCTGGGCAGGTTGCGGCCGAAGTCGCTGGCGGTGAAGAGCGTGACATCGCGGCTCACCGCCAGCTCTTCCATCGCTGCCTGGAACGCGGTAACGGCGGCGCTGATCTCGCCGAGCAGTTCGGTCTGGCGCGCCAGTTGGTCGTCGCCATGCGTGTCGAAGCCGCCGATGCTGCAGAAGAAACATTGGCGCGGCACCGCCAGCGCACCGCGCGCGGCGATCAGCAGCGCGATCATGCGCAGCTGATTGCCGATGTTGGTGTCGGGGAACACCGTGACCAGCGTGCGGCCGGTCAGCGCCGCGGTCAGCACGCGCTGCACTTCGATCGAGCGATCGAGGATGTTCCGCCAGGTCTGGCGCAGCGGGTCGGTGTGGCTCTCGGCAAGCAGCGTGGTGATGGCGTTGGAGACCGGGTCGCTGCTGCCGGGCGTGTAGAAGTCCAGCCCGAAGCGCCCCGATGACGACACGCGGTACGGCGACAGGCCGCGGTCGCCGAGTTCCCAGACGTTGCCGCCGGTGACGCTGATGGCGCCGAAGCCGCGCAGCGGCGTGCTGTCGGGCAGTGCCCGCTCGAGCAGCCGCCCGCCCCAGCCGTGGCGCGCCGGCTGGTCGACGATGGCGCTTTGCCAGGCGCCCTGCTGGTCGCTGTGCGAGAACAGGTTGATCGGCAGCGGCACGCTGCGGCTGATGAACTGCGCCCGCGTGGTGGGCACCATCAGCGGGCCGACGTTGGCCAGCACCGCCGCCTTGCCGGCGTTGACCAGGCCGGCCATGCCCGTCATCGCCGGGTGCAGGCCGTAGGCGCCGACCGAAGGAATCGGCGCCAGCGAACCCACCGGCAAAGCCAGGTTGGGGCGTGCCCGCGAGTACTGCCCGTAGCGCGCGGCGTCGGTGGGCACGACCGTGTTGTTGCCGTCGTTGCCGCCGAACATGAACAGGCATACCAGCGCGCGGTAGCCGGTGCCGGTGACCGCGGCCAGCGATTGCATCGCCGGCCAGGCACCGAGTGCGGCCACCGCGCCGGCGCCGCCGGCCTGAAGGATCTGACGTCGGTTGATGGTGTTCATTTCTGGATCACGAAGTCGGGTGACATGGCAACGAGCGTGAGCGCGGACTTGACGCGCCGCGTGCGCTCGCCGGTCGGGATGGCGTTGATCATCGAACGCAGCCGTTCACGCGTGGTGCTGCTCATCTGCGCACAGAAGAACAACTGGTCCAGACGCGTCACCAGCGTGTCGGTGGTGGCGGCGATGTCGCGCAGTGGCACCAGGTTCAGCCGCATGCGCGAGTCCCCGCTGCCGTAGCCGCTGGACTGGAACAGCCGGTTGAAGAAGTTCATGCCACCGACGATGGAGGTCTCGCTGGTGATCTGGAACTCCGGCGCCACCATGCCGATCGTGGCCGCCGGCCCCGCCGGGCGGAAGTTCGGCGAGTAGAAGTTGAACACCGACGGCGCCAGCATCGGGCTTTGCGCCAGGCCGTCCTCGGGGCTGTCGAGGTAGTGGATGTTGTTGCGGCCGTTGACGCTGGTCGCACCCAGGCCGCGCAGGAAGGTCGCGAAGCGCACCACCGGCTCGCGCAGCTTGCCGTAGCGCACCACGCTCACAGTCTCGGCGAGGCGGGCCTCCGGGTCGAGCAGGATCGTGCGCACCACGGCGCGCAGGTCGCCGCGCACGCCGGCGCCGTTGTTGTTGAAGACCGTGGCCACGCGGCGGATGTAGTCGGCACTCGGGTTGCTGGTCACCAGGCGCTGGATCAACTGGCGCCCGATGAAGGGGCCGACGTTCGGGTGGTTGAAGATGTTGTCCAGCGCATCGGAGAGGTCCTTCGCAGCGGTCTGCCCGGCGGGCAGCACGCGTCCGTCGAGCAAGGTCTTGGTGGAGGTGGAGTGCCACATCGCCCAGGACTGCATCGGCACGCGCCACAACGCCTCGATGTTCTTGTCGTGGTCGTGGAAGGTGCTGCGCCGGGTGCTGTCCAACCCGCCGAACGACCAACCGCTGAACGCCTTGGCGAAGCCCTTGACGGTGGCCTCGTCGTAGGTCGGGATGGCACGGCCCGCCGTGTCGAGCATCTGCGAGCCGTCGATGTTCAACCTGGCCAGGCCGATCGAGAACAGCTGCAACACCTCGCGTGGGTAGTTCTCGTTCGGATGCGTGCCCCGGGCCGGATCCTCCTTCTCGCTTTCCAGCATGTTCAAGAAGTAACCCATCGTCGGGTGCAGCGTCACGTCGCGCAGCAGATCGCGGTAGTTGCCGAACGCGTTGCGCGTCAACACGTCCATGTAGCTGCTCATCGCGACCGGGCGGATGTCGGGCGCGACGTTGCTGACGACGACGATCTGCGCCAGCGCCCAGGCCACTCGAGCGCGCAATTGGTCGGCGCCGCGCAGCCAGTGCTGCCAGAAGGCTTCATAGCTGTACTCGTCGCGCAGCCTTCTCGGATCGCCGGCATCGTCGTCACGGCCGCGCTGGCTTTCCACGTAGACGCTGTGGCTGAAGGCAGCCAGCGCGAACTGCTCGTCGAGCCAGGCGGTGAAGCCCCGGGTCTGCAAGGCGGTGATCTGGTCCACCGAGGTGGGCCCCATCGTTGCCTGGGTCAGGAAGCGAGCGGCGTCACGGTACGTCGGCGGGGCCGGCGGGGGAGGCGGCGGCGGTGGCGGCGGCGGTGGCGGTGGTGGTGGTGGCGGTGGTGGTGGCGGTGGTGGTGGCGGCGGTGGTGGTGGTGGCGGCGGAGGTGGCGGCGGAGGTGGTGGCGGCGGCGGGAAACCAAACGCCGCGCGGGCATCGGGCGCCGCCATCGCTGCAGCCACGGCAGCCGCTGCGGACCAAGCTGCCGGCCGCGCAGACTTCGGCACCTGCGCCGGCGCTGCTTCGGGCAACGGCGCGGGCGCAGGTTCAGTCACCGGCGCCGCGGTCACGACATCTTCAGGCAGCGAAGCGCTGCGGTTCGACTCCATCTCGCATCCTCCAACTCAGCACCCGACAGGGTCCCTTCTGTGGAGGCGGACTTTGCACTTCTTGACGTGTCTGTCGTGCTACCAGGCGTAAGAGGCGGTCACGAACTTCGGTGCGATCCGGAGGCAGTCACAGACTGCCAAATCATCAGCGGCAGTCACAGACTGCCGGTCGATCCGAACCCGCCCGCCCCACGCGCCGAGGCATCGAACGAAGCCACGACGCGAAAGCGCGCGTGCACCACCGGCACGATGACCATCTGCGCGATGCGCGCGAGCGGCTCGATGGTGAACGCCGCGGCGCCGCGGTTCCAGGCGCTGACCATCAGCGGGCCCTGGTAGTCGCTGTCGATCAGGCCGACCAGGTTGCCGAGCACGATGCCCTGCTTGTGGCCCAGCCCCGAGCGCGGCAGGATCATCGCTGCCAGGTGCTTGTGCGCCAGGTGGATGGCGATGCCGGTGGGGATCAACTCGGCCTGGCCGGGCTGCAGCACCAGCGGGGCGTCGATGCAGGCGCGCAAGTCGAGCCCGGCGCTGCCCTCGGTGGCGTAAGCCGGCAGCGTGTCGGCGATACGCGGGTCGAGGACCAGGAGGTCGATCTCGGTCATCTGTAACGTTACGTCTTGGCACCGCTGGACAGCCGGCGCGCCAGCTCTTCGACCAGCGCGCGCGCCAGCGCCAGTTTCGGCGCACGCGGCAGTTCGCGCTCGCCCTGTGCATCCACCAGCAGCAGCACGTTGTCATCGCGGCCGAAGGTGGCCGGGCCGATGTTTCCAACGATCAGCGGCACGCCTTTCCTCTCGCGCTTGGCGCGCGCATTGGCCAGAAGGTCGTGGCTTTCGGCGGCGAAGCCCACGCAATACGGGCGCTGCTCCACCGGCAGCCGCGCCACGGCAGCCAGGATGTCCGGGTTTTCACTGAGCTGCAGCGCCGGCATCTGGCCCGAGCCGTCCTTCTTCAGCTTCTGCGCGGCGCAATCGGCCGGCCGCCAGTCGGCCACGGCGGCGGTGGCGACGAACAGCTGATGCTGGCCGGCCAGCGGCAGCACGGCATCGAACATCTGCTGCGCGCTGTGCACATCGATGCGGCGCACGCCGGCCGGTGTCGCCAGGTGCACCGGGCCGGCCACCAGCGTGACCGAGGCACCGGCTTCGGCGGCGGCGCGCGCGATCGCAAAGCCCATCTTGCCGCTGGAATGGTTGGTGATGCCGCGCACCGGATCGATGGCCTCGAAGGTCGGGCCGGCGGTGATGAGCACGCTGCGCCCGGCCAGGTGCTTGGGCTGGAAGGCGGCGACGATGGCGTCGCGCAGCTCGAGCGCTTCGAGCATGCGGCCGTCGCCGATCTCACCGCAGGCCTGGTCGCCGGCCGCGGGGCCGAGCAGCAGCGCGCCGTCGGCGATGATCTGGCGCACGTTGCGCTGCGTGGCCGGGTGCGCCCACATCTCGCGGTTCATCGCCGGCGCCACCAGCAGCGAGCAGCTCGAGATCGGTCGCGCCAGCGCGGTAAGCGAGAGGATCTCGTCGGCACGGCCCAGCGCCAGCCGGGCGATGAAGTCTGCGCTGGCCGGCGCGATCACCAGCGCATCGGCGCGGCGCGTGAGGTTGATGTGCGCCATCTGGTTCGGCTCGCGCGCATCCCACTGCGAAGTGACCACGGGGCGGCCGGAGAGAGCCTGCATCGTCACCGGCGTGATGAACTGGCAGGCGGCTTCGGTCATCACCACCTGCACCGTGGCGCCTGCGCGGCCGAGCTCGCGCACCAGCTCGGCGCTCTTGTAGCAGGCGATGCCGCCCGAGAGACCCAGCACGAGGTGCCGGCCGGCGAGTTCGCCCGGGGTTTCGGCAGCGGTGTCCGACATGGCGCGGGACTCTAAGCCAAGCCTGTGCAAGTCATCGGGCACCGTGGCACTTCTTGTACTTCTTGCCGCTGCCGCAGGGGCAGGGGTCGTTGCGGCCGGGCGTGGCGTCCACATGCCGCGTGGCGGGCATCGGCGCATGGTCCAGCCACCACAGGCGCAGGTCTTGCACCGCGAAGCAGGCTTCGTCGAGCAGGTCTTCGCGCGTCGGCGCGAGCCCTGTGCCGTGGTGGCGCGCCAGCTGGGCAGCCAGCAGTGGGCTCTGGGCGGGTTCGCCGAGCACCAGCACCTGGCTCATCAGTTCGGCGAACTCGGCGTCGGAGTCTTCGTCGCGCTGCGACGGCACCCACTGCGTTTCGAAATCCTGGAAGGCCTGCGCGAAGCCTTTGGCCCAGGCCTGGCCGCTGAGCAGCGACTGCGCTTCTTCGTCGCTGAGTTCCTCCGCGGCGACCAACTGCTGTCGGGCCGCGTCGTCCCAGACATCGATCAGCGGCGCCACCCGCAACGCGTCGGTTTCATCGAGCAGCGCCTCGGGGTCGAGCTGATCGGCCAGCACCGCCATGCGCGCGGCCAGCACGCCGCGCGCCGAGGCAGCGTCGTCGGGATCGGCAAAACAACGCTCGAACGCATCGCGCGCCATCCGCGACAGCCAGTCGTCCAGCGGCACGATGTAAGGCGCCGCCGCCACGGCGATGAGGTAGCCATCCAGCCACTGGAGCGAGATGCGTTCGTCGAAACCGCCCAGGCGCTCGCACAGCGTATACAGGGCCTCGACCTCTGCCTCGGTGCTGTCGCGCGGCGGGCGTGCGCCCATCGATCACTTTCGTGCCGGCGGGTTCGGATGCCAGCGCGCCATCGTCACGACATCTTCGTAGACACCCTGGCGCAGCGCGAAGCCGCGCAGCAGACCTTCCTGCTCGAAACCGAAATGGCGGTACAGCTTGATGGCACGCTCGTTGTCGGCGAACACCGTGAGCTCGATACGCAGGATCTGCCCCCAGTCGTCGGCGTAGTCGAGCAGGCTCTGCATCAGCACCCTGCCCACACCCGTGCCCTGGTGCTCCAGCGGAATCGAGATGCCCAGCACCGCGGCATGCCGCCGGCGCAGCCTCTCGCCCACCGGGTGCAGCCCGGCGCTGCCCACCACCTCGCCGCCGCGCACCGCCACCAGGCTCAGGTCGGTCTTGCCCGGCAGCAACTGCTCGGCCAACCGCTGCCTCCACTGCTCGACGTCGGGATAGGGCAGCTGCATCAGATTGGCCAGCACCTCGGGCTGGCTCATGATGCGGGCGATGTCTGCGGCGTCTTGCGGGCCGGCGCGGCGCAGGGTGATCGGATTGGCTGACATGGTGGGCTCGGGGGTCGAGGCAGGCAGTATCGCCCGAGCACTGCTGACCGCGCGGCATGATCGGCGTTTTCCCGTATCGGAACCCGCCATGCCGATCTGGCAAAAACCGATCTCCGTCGAACGGTTCGACGACCCGGGCCGGCCGAGCTGCGTCTGGCGCATCACGATGGCGATCCTGTCGCCGCGCTGAGCGTCACGGCCCGAGCCGGCGCGCCAACTGTTGCACCGCCCACGCCAGCGCTTCATCGCCGCGGGCTTGCATCGCAACCTGGGCGTTGGCACGCACCAGCGCCGGGGCGCGCAGATCGCACACCGTCATGCCGCGCGTGAAGCGGCCGGCGAGTTCGACGTCCACACGCGCCGGCTTCAGCTCGAAGAGTTCGGGCCGCGCCAGCCAGATGACCGGCGTCGGGTCGTACAGAGACTGCATCGCGCGGCCCCGCTTGCGCGCGATCTCGACGTAACCATCGAGGTAATCGGCGAACAGCAGTGCCTGCGCGGTGCCCAGCGCACGCAGCTGCGTCACCTGTGCGTCACCCACCGGCAACTGGCGGCAGATGTTCAGGCCGAACATGTGCACCGGCTGGCCACAGTCGAAGACGCGCGCGGCGGCTTCAGGGTCGGCGTGGATGTTGAACTCGGCCGCCGCGGTGGCGTTGCCGCCGACCGTGGAGCCACCCATGATGACGATCGCCTTCAGCAGCGCCGGCAGCTCCGGGGCGAGCGAAAACGCGGTGGCGATGTTGGTCAGCGGGCCGACCGCCAGCAGCGTGATGGCGCCGGGGTGGGCGCGCACGGTGTCGATGAAGGCGGCCACGGCATGCCCCGGGCTCGGCTGGGCTGTAGTGGGCGGCAGGCGGCGCCCGGTGCTTTCCATGCCATCGATACCGAGCACGTCTTGCGCGGTCAGCTGCGGCTGCGCCAGCGGGCGGTCGCAGCCAGCGTAGACCGGCGTCGTGAAGCCGTGCAGCGCCTGGATGCGCAGCGCGTTGGCCAGCGTGGTGGCCAGCGGCGCGTTGCCGGCGACCACGCCCACGCCATGCAGCCTCCACTGCGGCAGGGCTTCGATGAGCAGCCAGGCGAACCAGTCGTCGAAGCCGGGGTCGGTGTCGAGCCAGAGTTCCAGGGATCCGTCCACAAGCGTTCGATGCGGCACAAACGATAGCAGGCAGGTCCGGCCGCGAACTGAGGCGCTTTCCCGGCGCTGTTCTCGGCCTCGATGTGTCGCTGGTCCTCAAGACCCGGCGCGCGAATGCCGATAGCCCGACGGAATGGGAAGAGCCCGCGCCTCGCCGGTTTTCGAGAACGTGACTTCTTCCCGCCCCGACACCCGACGCCCGTCATCAAGGAAGAACGCATGGCCACCATCATCCCGGCGCTGAACACCGACCAGATCGCAGCGCTGAGTTCCACCGCCTTGATGGCCCTCACTACCGAGGACTGGGCGGCGTTTTCCACCGAGCAGATGGGCGCGCTCACCGCCACGCAGGCACCGTTCATCTCGCGCGCCGGTATCGGGGTCTTCACGGCCACGCAGTTCAATGCCCTGGGCACGGCGCAGTTCGGGGCGTTCAGCTCGGCGCAGGTGTCGGCGATCACCTCGGCGCACACCGATGCGCTGACCACCGAAGACCTGGCCGCGATCAGCACCGGCGCACTGCGCGGACTGACCACCGAATCGCTGGCGGCGCTGGACACGGCGCAGCTCGGCAGCCTGACCAACGGCCAGGTGGCGGCGCTGACCACGGCGCAGCTGGTGTCGATGGACGGCAGCGACATCACGGCGTTCGGCACCGGCCAGATCGCCTCGCTCACCTCGTCGCAGGTGGCCTCGCTGACGACGGCACAAGTCGACGTGCTGGCCACCGACGACGTGGCCGCCATCAGCGCCACGGCGCTGCGCGGCCTCTCCACGGCCAACGTCGCGGTGCTCGACACCGCGCAGTTCGACGCGTTGACCACCGCGCAGTTCGCGGTGCTCACCACCGCCCAGGCAGCGGCGCTGTCGGCCACGCAGACCGACGTGCTCGCCAGCGACGACTTGCGTGCGCTGTCCAGCGCCGCGGTGCGCGCGCTGGCCACCGACGCGCTGGGCGCCTTCGATTCCACGCAGATCGGCGCGCTCACCAACGCCCAGGTGGCGGCGCTGTCCACCGTGCAGGTGGCGAGCCTGGCCACCGACGACTTCAACGCGCTGACGACGAGCCAGTTCGCGGTGCTTACCTCGACGCAGATCGCTGCGGTGACGAGCACGCAGACCGACGCCATCGGCACCGAGGATCTGGCCGCGATCAGCGCCAACGCGCTGAAGGCACTCTCCACCGAAGCCTTCGGCGCGCTCGATTCGACGCAGATCCCCAACCTCACCAATGCGCAAGTGGCCGCGCTGACGTCGCGCCAGATCGCTGCGCTCTCCGACGCCGACCTCGGCGCGTTCAGCACCGCGCAGATCGCCGCTTTCAGCTCGGCGCAGGTGGCCGCGATCACCTCGGCGCAGGCCGACGCGATGGCCACCGACGATCTGTCTGCGATCAGCGTGGCCGCACTGCGCGGCCTGTCCACCGCCGCGCTGGCGGCGCTGGACACGGCGCAGTTCACGGCGCTGAGCACCGCACAGTTCGCCGCGCTCACGTCGGCGCAGGCCAATGCCATCAGCGCCACGCAGGCCGATGCCTTCGCCACCGATGACCTGGCGGCCCTCTCCACCGCCGCGCTGCGCGGCCTCTCGACCGACGCGCTGGCCGCACTCGATTCCACGCAGCTCCCCACGCTCACCAACGCGCAGATCGCGGCGCTGTCGACGACGCAGATCGCCAGCCTGGACGCGGGCGACTTCGGCTCGCTGTCCACCACGCAGTTCGCCGTGTTGACCTCGGCGCAAGCCGCGGCCATCACCGCGGCGCAGACCGATGTGATCGCCACCGACGACCTGGCGGCCCTGTCGACAGCCGCCGTGCGTGCCTTGTCCACCGACGCGTTGGCAGCACTCGATTCGGCGCAGATCACGAGCCTCACCAACAACCAGGTGGCCGCCCTGTCGTCGCGCCAGATCGCCGGCCTGGACGCCACCGATCTGAATTCGCTGACGACGGCCCAATTCGCCGCTCTGACCTCGGCGCAGATCGCTGCGCTGACCACGACACAAGCCGACACGCTGGCCACCGACGACATCGCCGCGATCAGCGCCACCGCACTGCGCGGCCTGTCCACGGCCAACCTGGCAGCGCTCGACACGGCGCAGTTCGACGCCTTGACGACGGCGCAGTTCGCCGCGCTCACCTCGGCGCAGGCCGCGGGTCTTTCGGCCACGCACACCGACACCATCACCACCGACGACCTGGCCGCACTGTCCACCGCGGCCGTGCGCGCGCTGTCCACCGACGCGCTGGCCGCGCTCGACTCGGCGCAGATCCCGAACCTCACCAATGCCCAGGTGGCCGCTCTGTCCACCGGCCAGGTGGCAAGCCTGGACGCCGGCGACTTCGGCTCGCTTTCCACCGCGCAGATGGCCGCGCTGACGACGGCACAAGCCGCGGCGATCAGCTCGGCACAAACCGATGCCATCACCACCGAAGACCTGACGGCGCTGACCACCGGCGCCGTGCGCGCGCTGTCCACCGACGCGCTGGCAGCACTCGATTCGGCGCAGATCGGAGCGCTGACCAACAACCAGGTCGCCGCGCTGTCGTCGCGCCAGATCGCAAGCCTGGACGCCGGCGACCTCAACGCGCTGACCACGACCCAATACGCCGCGCTGACTTCGGCGCAGGTCGCCGCATTGACGACCACCCAAGCCGACGTACTGGCCACCGACGACATCGCCGCCATCGCCGCGGCTTCGCTGCGCGGCTTGGCCACGGCGAACGTTGCCGTGCTCGACACGGCGCAGTTCGACGCCCTCACCACCGCGCAGTTCGCCGCCATCACGTCGGCGCAGGCCAGTGCCATCACCGTCGCGCAGGCCGACATCATCGCCACCGAGGACCTGGCCGCGATGACCACCGCCGCGGTGCGAGCCCTGTCCAGCGCCGCGCTCGATGCGCTCGATTCGGCACAGATCGCCGTGCTCTCGGGCACACAGATCGCGATGCTCTCCACGGCGCAGATCGCCGGACTCTCCAGCGACGACCTGAACGCGCTGACCACGGCTCAGTTCGCTGCGCTCACCTCGGCGCAGGCCGGTGCGATCACCGCCACGCAGGCCGACACCTTGACCACTGAGGATCTGGCGGCGATCGCCACCGGATCGATCCGCGCGCTTTCCACCGATGCACTGGCCGCGCTCGATTCGGCGCAGCTCGGCGCGCTCACCAATGCGCAAGTGGCCGCACTCACGTCGCGCCAGATCGGCTCGCTGGACGCCGGCGACCTGAACGCGCTGACCACCGCCCAGTACGCGGCGCTGACCTCGGCGCAGATCGCCGCGCTGACCACCGCGCAGGCCGATGTGCTGGCCACCGACGACCTGGCCGCCATCACCGGCAGCGCGCTGCGCGGGCTGGCCACAGCCAGCGTGGCGCTGCTCGACACGGCGCAGTTCGATGCGCTGACTTCGGCCCAGATCGCCGCGCTGACTTCGGCCCAGGTGGGCGCGATCACCTCGGCGCAGAGCGATGTGCTGGTGACCGATGACTTGCGCGCCATCGGCACTGCGGCACTGCGTGCCTTGTCCACCGACGCGTTGGCCGCGCTCGATTCGGCACAGATCGGCAACCTCAGCAACGCGCAGGTGGCGGCACTCGCCACGGCACAGGTCTCGAGCCTGACCAGCGACGATTTGAACGCACTGACGACCACTCAGTTCGCCGTGCTCACCTCGGCCCAGGCCGCGGCCATTTCAGCGACGCAGGCCGACACGGTGACTACCGACGACCTGGCCGCGCTCTCCACCACGGCGCTGCGCGCCTTGTCCACCGATGCGCTGGCGGCGCTGGATTCGGCGCAGATCGGCGCGCTCACCAACGCCCAGGTCGCGGCGCTGACGAGCCGCCAGATCTCGAGCCTGGACGCCACCGACCTGGGCGCGTTGACGACCGCGCAGATGGCCTCGCTGACCTCGGCGCAAGTTGCGGCCCTGACCACCGCGCAGGCCGACGTGATCGCCACCGACGACCTGGCAGCCATCAGCGCCACGGCGTTCAGGGGCCTGGTGACCGCCAACATCGCCGTGCTCGACACGGCGCAGTTCGACGCACTGACCACGGCGCAATTCGCAGCGCTGACCTCGGCGCAAGCCGCCGCCATCACGCCGGCGCAGACCGACGTGATCGCCAGCGACGACCTGCGCGCCCTCTCCACCGCTGCGGCCCGCGCGCTGAGCACCGACGCGCTGGCCGCTCTCGATTCGGCGCAGATCGGCAGCCTCACCAACGCGCAGGTGGCGCAGCTCGCCACCGCGCAGATCGCCAGTCTGGCCAGCGATGACCTGAATGCATTGACCACCGCGCAAGTGGCCGCGCTGACCTCGGCGCAAGCCGCGGCGATCAGCGCCACGCAGGCCGCCACGATCACCACCGAAGACCTCATGGCGCTGTCCACCGCCGCGCTGCGTGGGCTTTCCACCGACGCGCTGGCCGCGCTCGACTCGGCGCAGATCGGCGCACTGACGAACGCGCAAGTCGCCGCGCTGACCAGCCGGCAGATCGCATCGCTGGACGCCACCGACCTGAACGCATTGACCACCGCGCAGTACGCCGCGCTGACCTCGGCGCAGGTCGCTGCCATCACCACCGCGCAGGCCGACGTGCTGGCCACCGACGACATCGCCGCGATCAGCGTGGCCGCGCTGCGCGGCTTGCCTTCGGCCGATATCGGCGTCTTCGACACGGCGCAGTTCAACGCGATGACGACGGCGCAGTTCGCCGCCTTCACGTCGGCGCAGGCCGGCGCCATCACCGCGACGCAGACCGATGCGATGAGCACCGAAGACCTGGCCGCGATGAGCACTGCCGCGGTGCGCGCGCTGACCAGCGACGCGCTGGCGGCGCTGGATTCGGCGCAGCTCGCGGTGCTGTCGGGCACGCAGATCAACGTGCTCGGCACAGCGCAGATCGCGGGCCTGTCCACCGATGACTTCAACGCATTGACCACAGCACAGTTCGCCGCCTTCACGTCGGCGCAGGCCGGGGCCATCACGGCCACGCAAGCCGATGCGATGACCACCGAAGACCTGGCGGCGCTGTCCACCGCGGCGATCCGCGCGCTGTCCACCGACGCGCTCGGCGTGCTCGACTCCGCTCAGATCAACTCGCTCACCAACGCGCAGGTGATGGCGTTGTCGACGCGGCAGATCTCGAGCCTGGACGCCACCGACCTGAACTCGCTGGGCACGGCGCAGTTCGCTGTGCTCACCTCGGCGCAGATCGGCGCGCTGACCACCACGCAAGCCGACACGCTGGCCACCGACGACCTCGGTGCCATCAGCGTGGCCGCGCTGCGCGGGCTGTCCACGGCCGCCATCGCGGTGCTCGACACCGCGCAGTTCGATGCGCTGAGCACGGCGCAGTTCGGCGCGCTCACCACCGGCCAGGCCGCAGCAATCACCGCCGCGCAGGCCGATGTGTTGACCAGCGACGACCTGCGTGCGCTGTCGACCGCCGCCGTGCGGGCACTTTCCTCCGACGCGCTGGCCGCACTCGACTCGGCGCAGATCAGTGCGCTCACCAACGCCCAGGTCGCGGCACTCTCCACCGCACAACTGGCGAGCCTGGGCACCGAAGACTTCGGTTCGCTCAGCACGGCCCAGTTCGCGGCGCTGAGCTCGGCGCAGGCAGCTTCGATCACGGCCACGCAGGCCGATGCGATCGCCACCGAAGACCTGGCGGCGCTGTCCACCGCAGCAGTGCGTGCACTGTCCACTGACGCCCTCGCTGCGCTCGACTCGGCGCAGATCGGCGCGCTCGGCAACGCGCAGGTGGCAGCCCTCAGTTCGCGCCAGATCGCGAGCCTGGACGCCACCGACCTCGGTGCGTTGACCACCGCTCAGATGGCTGCACTCGGCTCGGCGCAGGTCGCCGCGCTGACCACGACGCAGGTCGACACGCTGGCCACCGATGACCTGGCCGCGATCAGCGCCACGGCATTGAAGGGCCTGTCCGCCGCCAACATCGCGGTGCTCGACACGGCGCAGTTCGATGCGCTGACGACGGCGCAGTTCGCAGCCTTCACCTCGGCGCAGGCCGCGGCGATCACCGCGACACAAGCCGACGTGATCGCCACCGAAGACCTGGCCGCACTGTCCACGGCCGCCGTGCGAGCACTCTCCAGCGACGCGCTGGCAGCGCTCGATTCGGCCCAGCTCGCGGTGCTGGGCACGGGCCAGATCGCGGTGCTCGGCACGGCGCAGATCGGCACGCTGTCCACCGACGACTTCAACGCGCTGACGACCGCCCAGTTCGCCGCGCTCACCTCGGCCCAGGTGGCCTCGATCACGGCCACGCAGACCGATGCGATGACCACCGAGGACTTGGCTGCGATCAGCACCGGCTCGATCCGCGCGCTGAGCACCGACGCACTGGCTGCGCTCGACTCGGCGCAGATCGAATCGCTCACCACGCGTCAGGTGGCCGCGCTCACCAGCCGGCAACTTTCCTCGCTCGACGCGGCCGACCTGAACGCGCTGAGCACCGCGCAGTACGCCGCGCTCGGCTCCGCGCAGATCGCCGCGCTGACCACGGCGCAGGCCGATGTGCTGGCCACCGACGACATCGCCGCGATCAGCGTGGCGGCGCTGCGCGGCTTGTCCACCGCCAACCTGGCGGCGCTCGACACCGCGCAGTTCGACGCGCTGACCAGCGCGCAATTCGCAGCGCTGACCTCGGCGCAGGCCGCCGGCCTGACCTCGGCACAGACCGACGTGATGGCCAGCGACGACCTGGCGGCACTCTCCACCGCGGCCATCCGCGCGCTCACCAGCGACGCACTCGGCGCGCTCGACTCGGCGCAGATCGGTGCACTCGCCACGCGCCAGGTGGCGGCGCTGACCACCGCCCAGGTGGCAAGCTTGGGAACCGATGACTTCAACGCGCTGACCACGGCACAGTTCGCCGCGCTCACGTCGGCACAAGCAGCGGCGATCACGGCCACACAGGCCGATGCCATCGGCACCGAAGACCTGGCAGCACTGTCGACAGCGGCGATCCGCGCCTTGTCCACCGACGCGCTGGCCGCGCTCGATACGGCGCAGTTCCCGGCGCTGAGCAACGCGCAGGTGGCTGCACTGTCCACAAGGCAGATCGCGAGCCTCGATGCAGGCGACCTGGGGTCGTTGTCGACGGCGCAGTTCGCCGTCCTCGGCTCGGCTCAGGTGGCGGCGCTGACCACGGCGCAGCTCGACACGCTGGCCACCGACGACCTGGCGGCGATCAGCGCGGCCTCGTTCCGCACGCTGGCCACGGCCAACATCGAAGTGCTCGACACGGCGCAGTTCGATGCGCTGACGACGGCGCAGTTCGCGGTGCTGACCTCGGCGCAGGCGCGGGCCATCAGCGCCATGCACGCCGACGTGATCGGCACCGACGAGCTGCGCGCGCTGGGCACGGCGGCGGTGCGCGCCCTCACCAGCGACGCGCTGGCCGCGCTCGACTCGGCACAGCTCGGCGCACTGACCAACGCGCAGGTGGCGGCCTTGTCCACCGCGCAGCTGTCCACGCTGGGCTCGGAAGACTTCAACGCGCTGACGACCAGCCAGTTCGCGGTGCTGACCTCGGCGCAGGCTGCGGCGATCACCGCCACGCAGGCCGACACGATGGCCACCGACGACCTGGCGGCGCTCAGCACCGCGGCTTTCCGCACGCTCTCCACGGCCGCGCTGGACGCGCTGGATTCGACGCAGATCGACGCCATCAGCACGCGCCAGATCTCGGTCATGACGACAGCCCAGCTGGCCTCGCTGAACACTGCCGACTTCCAGACCTTGTCGACGGATCAGATCGCCGCCTTCACCACGGCGCAGGCACGGGCGCTGACCACCGACCAGATCGTCGCGCTGACCACCGAGCAGATTGCCGGCCTGGAGACCGCCGACCTGCGCGCAATGACGACGGCGCAGTACGCGGCCTTCCAGACCGAGGACATCGCGGTGATGAGCGACGCGCAGATCAGCGCACTGGCGGCGGTGACGCCGATCGTGCTCGACCTGAACGGCGACGGCATCCACACGCGTTCGGCCGCCGACGGCGTGAACTTCGATGTCGGCGCCAGCGGCGACACCAGCGCCAAGGTGGGCTGGGTCGGTGCCGGTGACGGCCTCCTGGTGCGCGACGTAAACGGCAACGGTGTCATCGACGACGGCCGCGAGCTGTTCGGTGCCGGCACCCGGCTCGAGAACGGACCGAACGCCGGACAGCGCGCCGGCAACGGCTACAACGCGATGGCCGATCTCGACAGCAATGCCGACGGCAAGCTGAGCGCAGCGGACGCGAAGTTCAACGAGTTGAAGCTGTGGGTCGATGCCAACGCCGACGGCAAGACCGACGTGGGCGAGCTGAAGGGCCTGGCCGACTTCGGTGTCATCGAACTCGACTTGAGCTACGTGCTGTCGGAGAAGAGCGAGAACGGCAACGTGCACGGCATGCTCGGCAGCTGGACGGGTGCCGACGGCGCGCAGCACGACATGGCCGATGTCTGGTTCGCCAAGCAATCCGGCAGCACGCCGGTGGCATTGGGCGACGTGCTCGCGGCGCCGGCGGCCGATTTGCTCGGCGGGGCACCGGCCGCGACCGCAGCGGCCAGCACCAGCGCCACGCCGGTGGCCGGCAACTGGCGCAGCCTGCTCGAGGACGAGTTGAACCGCAACGGGCCGCTGATCTGAGCTGACACAGGGAGATCGGAGCCCCACACCCTGGCCACAGGGCGCGGGGCTTCGCGTTTTTGGCGCGGGCGGCGCGGGCGCTGCACAAGACCGTATCGCCACGCTGCCGCGCAATCGCTGGCACAGTGCGGTCTCCGTCGCGAGGCGCCCTCCACAACTCCCAAGGTGGGGGGGGGGGGGGGGGGGGGGGGGGGGGGGGGGGGGGGGGGGGGGGGGGGGGGGGGGGGGGGGGGGGGG
>JANNQO010000367.1:0-16038 GCA_031400795.1 Rubrivivax sp.
ATCGCCACCGTGGGCGGCGACGATGGCGCGGCGCGCTGGGGACCGCTGCTCGCCGATGGCGGCCTTTTCAGCGCCACCAACGACGGCCGTCGCGGCCCGGGCAGCGCCACCTACGGCAGCCTCTACGGCACGAGTTTTTCGGCACCGCTGGTTTCCGGTGCCTTCAGCCTGATGCTCAGCGTGAACCCGGGCTTAAGCTGGGACCAGCTGGTGGCCGGCCTGCGCGCCAGTGCCCGGCCGCACGTCACCTCGCCGCGCATCGGAGGGTGCAGCGACGCCAACCCCGGGCGCTGCATCTGCACGGCGGCCACGTGCGGTGCCGGCATGCTCGACGCCGAGCAGGCGCTGCGCTACGCGCTCTCACCCACCAGCTACGTGCCACCGGCGCGCCAGCCGGAAGTGATCGACAACCCCGACGTGGCGCAGGCTGCTGCGCTCGGCCAAGACCGCGGCACCGCCACGGTGCCCGGCGGCGATGGTGGCGGCACGGACACGGGCAGCGGCGGGGGCGGCGCGCTGTCATGGCCCTGGCTCGCCGCATTGCTGGCCACCGTTGTGTGGCTGCGACGCAAGCGCTGCTGAAGGTCTCGGCATCTTCCCTAGGTGACGTGGCTGTCATCGTCGCGGGATAAGCTGCGATTGACGCTCAATGCGGGGTTTCCCCCCGCCCGCGAGCGCGGCAGATCGCGCAGGCTTGTTGCTTGCTTCGTTGCATCAGACAACCGTTGTTCCAAGAGGATTCATCCATGCACCACCCCATCTGGGCGACCCGCACCGCCCTGGCAGCCGCCGCCGTGGCCATCGTCGCTGCCGCACCCGCGTTCGCGCAGAACACCACCTCCGCGATCGGCGGCCAGGTCACCGGTGCTGACGGCAAGCCGGTGGCCGGCGCCACGGTGAACATCCGGCATATCGAATCGGGCTCGTCGAACACCGCCACCACCGATGCCGCCGGCCGCTACAGCGTGCGCGGGCTGCGTGCCGGCGGCCCGTTCACGATCACGATCAGCGCCCGCGGCGCCACCGAGCGGCGCGACAACGTGTTCCTGGCGCTGGCCGAGACGCTGCCGCTGGATGTGGTGCTGGGCGCCCCGGCGGTGCAGACGGTGACGATCACCGGCTCGGGGGTGAACGACCGCATCAATCGCTCGTCGATGGGCGCGGGCACCAACATCGGCAGCCGCGAGCTGGCCAGCTACGCGTCTGTCGCACGCAGCTTGCAGGACTACGCTCGCCTGGATCCGCGCCTTTCGCAGACCGAGAAGGATCGCGGCGAGATCTCTGCCGCGGGTCAGAACAGTCGCTACAACTCGATCACCGTCGACGGTGTGCGCATCAACGACACCTTCGGCATCGAAGCGAACAACCTGCCGACGATCAAGCAGCCGATCTCGATCGACGCGATCCAGGCGGTGCAGGTCAACATCTCCAACTACGACGTCACGCAGCAGGGCTACACCGGCGCGAACATCAACGCCGTCACGAAAAGCGGCACCAACGAGTTCAAGGGCAGCGTCTACCACGTGTTCCGCGACGACACGCTGTCCGGCGACCGCTTCCTGCGTCGGCCGGATCGCTTCATCACGCCGCCGCCCTTCGAAGACACCACCTCGGGCTTCACGTTCGGCGGCCCGATCTTCAAGGACAAGCTGTTCTTCTTCGTCAGCTACGAGGAGCTGAAGAGCAGCCGCAACTCGCCCACCTTCGGGCCGATCGGCGCGGGTCTGTCCGACGTCGGCATCACGCCGGCGCAGATCGCCGCCGCGCAGGCTGCGGCACGCGCCAAGGGCTTTGAGATCGGTGAGTTCAGCATCACCGGTGCCGACGTCAACGTGAAGGACACGCTGCTCAAGCTCGACTGGAACATCACCGACCGCCACCGCGCGAACCTGCGCTACTCGAAGACCGAAGAAGCCAACCCGATCTTCCCCGGCTACTCGTCGACCTCGCTGTCGCTGAGTTCACGCAACTTCGTCACCGCGAAGACGCTCGAGTCGCTCGTCGGCCAGGTGTTCTCCGACTGGACCGACACCTTCTCCACCGAACTCAAGGTCTCCAAGCGCGACTACACCAGTGCGCCGATCCTGAACGCGCGGCTGCCCGAGGTCGCGCTCGTCTTCACCACACCGGCCCCCGCCGGCACGACCACCGGCAACCGCACGCTGCGCTTCGGCACTGAGGAGACGCGCCACTTCAACCGCATCGAGACCAGCACCAGCAACGGTTATGTCGCCGGCAACTGGTCGCTTGGCGCGCACGAACTGAAGTTCGGTGCCGACATCGAGAAGAACGAGATCTTCAACGCCTTCGTGCGCCAGGCCTGGGGTCTGTATACCTTCGAGGGCGCCGATCCGGTGGCACTGTTCGCGGCCAACAACCCCACCGCCTACACCGTGCAGTTGCCGCGTGCCGGCTTTACGCTGCAAGATGCCGCGGGTATCGTGAGCTTCGACAATCAGGGTCTGTTCCTGCAGGACACCTGGACGATCAACAAGAAGCTTTCGCTGATGGCGGGCCTGCGCGTCGATCAGCTCGGCGCCAGCACGGCGCCGGTCTACAACCCCGCCGCACAGGCCGCGTTCGGGCTGGACAACCGCAACACGCTCGACGGCAACCAGCTCGTGCAGCCGCGCCTGGGCTTCAACTACCGGCTCGACCCGGTGGATGGCCGCAACTCGCAGCTGCGTGGCGGCCTGGGCCTGTTCCAGGGCAGCGCCGCGTCGGTGTGGCTGATCAACCCGTACCAGAACACCGGCATGGTGCTGAACGCGGTGACCTGCTCGCTGACCACGGCGCTGCGCTGCCCGGCCGGGCTGTTCACCGCCAATACCGACAACCCCGCCCAGATTCCGGGTTCGCCGCCGGCGGCCAACGTCGACTTCCTCGGCCCGGGCGCCAGCCAGCCTGCCGTGTGGAAGATGAACCTGGCCTGGGATGCCGAGCTGCCGATGGGCTTCAACATCGGCGCCGAATGGCTGCACACCCGCGTCAAGCAGGGCCTGGCCTACCGCCACCTGAACCTCGGCGCACCGACTGCTGCCGCCCCCGATGGCCGGCAGCTGTTCTGGAGCGCCGGCGGCCGCAATGCCGCCTGTTGGGACGGCAACGCCACGCCGCTGACCGCCGGCGCCTGTGCGGGTACCGGCAACGCCGACCTGCGGCCGACGACGCGTTTCCTGCAGAACCGCAATTTCGGCAACGTACTGGTGGCTGAGAAGGCCACTGAGGGCCAGGGCAATTCGGTCACGCTGTCGTTGCAGCAGAACCTTCGATCGCAGGGCATCAGCTGGAGCGCGGCCTACACGCGTACCAGCGCCACCGAGGTGAGCCCGCTGACCTCGTCGACCTCCAACTCGCAGTGGGCCAACCGCTCGAACTACAACCCCAACGAGGCGGTGGTGGCGAACTCGGGGTCGCTGATCCGCCACCGCGTCAACCTCGCTGCGAACTGGAGCCGCGCGTTCATCGGCAGCTACCGCACGTCGGTGGGCGCGTTCTATGAAGGCCGCGCAGGCCGCCCGTACAGCTGGACCTTCAACAACGACATGAACGGCGACGGCGTGCAGGGCAATGATCTGCTGTACATCCCCAAGGGAGTGGGTTCGGGCGAGGTGCTGTTCCGCCTGCCGGGGCAAACCGTCGCGGCATCGTCGGCGGCGGCCGAGGCGAAGTTCTGGCAGATCGTCAACGACAACGAACCGCTGCGCAACTCGATGGGCCGCGTGGTCAGCCGCAACAACGACTTCGGCAAGTTCGCGAACAACGTCGACGTACGAGTGAGCCAGGAGGTGCCCGGCTTCCTCGCCGGCCACAAGGGTGTGATCTCGCTGGACTTCCTGAACTTCGGCAACCTGCTGAACAAGCGTTGGGGCCGCATCGACGAGATGACCTTCAACGACGGCACCGGCGGCTTCTCGCGCCGCTGGGTCAACTACGCCGGTATCCAGGACGGCAAACCGGTCTACTCCGTCAACGACCCGTTCGAGTTCGTCACCAAGAACAACCGCGGCGAGTCGGCCTGGGCGATGCAGGTGACGCTGAAATACGAGTTCTAGTCCGCTAACGCCCCACCTGACACACATTCAGCCCCGCCTCGCCGGGGCTGAATTTGATGCCGCGCAGCCGCTCGCGCAGCGCCGAAGTGCTGCGTTCGAAGCGCAGCCACTGCGCGGTGGTTGCGGCGCTCAGGGGCACGGCGCGGGCGTTGCGCACGCCGCGCTGGTTCCACGACGGCAACGCGGCTTCGGCGGCCTCTTTCGATTCGTAGCGGCCCAGCGACAAGCCCGGGTTCAGCGACGGCGGCGCTTTCACCGGCTCGCCGGCGATGTTCAGCCGCTTCAACTCATCGGCGCGGGCGCGCTGTGCATCGGCGTCCTCGAAGGGGCCCAGGTAGACCGACCACACGGCGGGGCGCTGGCGTTCGAATCGCGCCCACTGTTCGGCGGCAATGTTGGCCTGCGCGAGCAGCGCCTCGGCGGCGACCACTTGCGGCGCCGCAAAAGGTCCCAGCTCCAGGCATTCTTCGCCTTCGCCGGCGGCCATGCTGGCGGCCCGGGCGGCCGAGATCGCGGCGCTGGCGGCACGCGAGCTGAGCAGGCCGATCGCCTCCGGGCGCACCTGCGCGGCGAGCCGCTCTGGGGCGCGATCGCCATGCGCCGGCGGCTCGATCCAGGGTGCGAGCCAGCCGCGCGTCCAGGCCAGGAATCCGAGGTTGCCGAGCAGCAACACAATGACGATGGCGCGCAGCATCACCGTCCCGCAAGGTTCAACGGCCGCACGCTGACCTCACCGCTCGTGATCGCATGCAGCGTGCCGGAGCGAACGAGCAGTGCCCCGCTTTCATCCACGCCTTCGGCGATGCCTTCGAGCGCGCCGGGCTGCGTGGTCGACACCGGCTTGCCGCGCAGCAGATCGCGGCGCGCAAAGCGCTGCGCGAAAGCGGGGAAACCGCGGCGCTCGAAGTCCTGCAACGCTGCCACCAACGCGGGCAGGATCGTGGCCAAGGCGCGCGGCGCACTGGCCTCGGGTTCGATCGATTGCCAGGCGGCGACGCCGCTGTCGGCGCTGCCCTGCAGCTCTGCCGCCCCCTCGTTCAGCACGTTCACGCCGACGCCCACCACGGCGATGCGCAACGACTGCACGGCCACCGTTTCGATGAGGATGCCGGCGAGCTTGCGTCCCGCGCCCTCGGCATCGACGAGCCACAGGTCGTTAGGCCATTTGATCTTCAGAAGCGGCGCGCTGCCGGCCGCATCCAGCGCCTCGGCCAGCGCCACGCCGACGGCCAGCGACAGCCCCTGCCAGCCCGCCGGCTGGTGTGGCGCCAGGGGCAGCGCCAGCGAGAAGGTGAGCGAGGCGCTATAGGCCGACGACCAAGGGCGCCCGAGCCGGCCGCGCCCGGCCGTCTGCGATTCGGCCACCAGCAGGCAGGGCGTGATCTGGCCGGCGCGCGCGCGCTCGAGCAGCATCGTGTTGGTCGAAGTGCAGCTCGCCACCACCTCGACGCCGAGCCCCGGCAGCTGCGGCTCGAGCTGCTTCCGCAGCCGCTCGGCGTCCCAGCGCAGCGCCATCGGACGCGTGCCGTTCAACGCCGGCGCTTGGGCGCCAGCAGCGTGCCGCGGCAGGACTTGCTGCCGCAGCGGCACTGGTACTGCCGCTTCAGCTTGGGCGTGTAGCGCTCGTCGATGATTAGGCCGTAGTCGTAGAACAGCTCTTCGCCGGGCGCCAGGCGGCGCAGCGCCTTGATGAAAATCCGCCCGTCGGTCTGATCGGCCTCGCAATTCGGGCTGCAGGCGTGGTTGATCCAGCGCGCCGCGTTGCCGCCGAACTTGGCGTCGATGACATAAGCGTCGTCGATGTGAAAGTAAAAGGTGTGGTGCGGATCGGCCGGGTCGTGCGGATGGCGGCGCAGCGCCTCGGGCCAGCTGATGATCTCGCCCTTGTATTCGATGATCGGCTCGCCCTTCTTGATCGGCTGCAAGGCGAACACGCCCTTGCCGTGCACGCCGCTCTTGCGCACCT
Source organism: Rubrivivax sp. (assembly GCA_031400795.1). Lineage (GTDB taxonomy): Bacteria > Pseudomonadota > Gammaproteobacteria > Burkholderiales > Burkholderiaceae_C > Rubrivivax. Next base: position 6,022 of record JANNQO010000367.1, read on the forward strand.
GGATGCGGCGGCCGTTGCTTTTGGCGGCCGAGGCGCGCGCTGGCTCGGAGGCTGTCGTTCCGTTCACTTTGGGTACATTGAAATCATGGGCGCGCGCGTGTGCGTGCGCGCGAGAGCGGCGGATTGTAGGCATGGCCTTGCCGCGCACCGAACCTGGAAACACACATCGCCAATGAGCAAGATCCTCGTCATCGCAGAAAAACCCAGCGTCGCGCAAGACATCGTGCGCGCGCTCACGCCCAGCGCGGGCAAATTCGAGAAGTTCGCCGACCATTTCGAGAACGAGCGTTACGTCGTCAGCTCGGCGATCGGCCACCTGGTGGAGATCAAGGCGCCCGAGGCCTGGGACGTGAAGCGCGGCAAGTGGAGCTTTGCGCACCTGCCGGTGGTGCCGCCGCATTTCGACCTGGCGCCGATCGACAAGGCCAAGTCGCGCTTGACGGCGCTGGTCAGGCTCGTCAAGCGCAAGGACGTGAGCGCGCTGATCAACGCCTGCGACGCCGGGCGCGAGGGCGAGCTGATCTTTCGGCTGATCGTGCAGTACGCGGCTGGGGCCAAAGAAAAGATCGACAAACCGATGCAGCGCCTGTGGCTGCAAAGTATGACGCCGCAGGCCATCCGCGACGGTTTTGCCGCGCTGCGCAGCGACAAGCAGATGCTCGGCCTGGCCGACGCCGCGCGCAGCCGCAGCGAAGCCGATTGGCTGGTGGGCATCAACGGCACGCGCGCGATGACGGCTTTCAACTCGCGCGACGGTGGTTTTTTCCTCACCACGGTGGGCCGCGTGCAGACGCCGACCCTCTCGATCGTGGTCGAGCGCGAAGAGAAGATCCGAAAGCACGTGGCGCGCGACTATTGGGAGGTGCGCGCGAGCTTCGACGCGCAGGCCGGCCTGTACGAAGGCAAGTGGTTCGACCCGAAGTGGAAGAAGAACCCCGACGATGCCGAGCAGCGCGCCGACCGGCTGTGGAACGCCGCGGATGCCGAGGCGATCGCGAAAGCCTGCCTGGGCCAAAGCGCCGAAGTCACTGAAGAAACCAAGCCGAGCACGCAAGCCAGCCCGCTGCTGTACGACCTGACCACCTTGCAGCGCGAAGCCAACGGCCGCTTCGGCTACTCGGCCAAGACCACGCTCTCGATCGCGCAGGCGCTGTACGAAAAGCACAAGGTGCTGACCTACCCGCGCACCGATTCGCGCGCGCTGCCCGAGGACTATCTGGACGTGGTGAAGCAGACCTTCGGCATGCTCGCCGGCGAACACCTGCCCGGGCCGCTGGCGCAGTTGTCTGCGCACGCGAAGAAGGGTTTGAAAGAGGGCTACGTGAAGCCGGTCAGAAGAGTCTTCGACAACACCAAGGTCTCCGACCACTTCGCCATCATCCCCACGCTGCAAGCGCCGAAGAGCCTCACCGAAGCGGAGTTGAAGCTCTACGACATGATCGTGAAGCGTTTCATCGCGGTGTTCTACCCGCCGGCCGAGTACCTGGTGACGACTCGCATCAGCAAGGTGAAGGGGCAGGGCGCCGAGCACCTGTTCCAGACCAACGGCAAGGTGCTGGTGAACCCGGGTTGGCTGGCGGTCTACGGCAAGGAAGCGCAGGACGAAGACGCAAACCTGGTGCCGGTGCAACCCAACGAGCGGGTGCGCGCCGAAAGCATGGACGTGAAGGCGCTGCAGACCAAACCGCCGGCGCGCTACACCGAAGCCACGCTGCTCTCGGCAATGGAAGGCGCGGGCAAGCTGATCGAAGACGACGAGTTGCGCGCGGCGATGCACGAAAAGGGCCTGGGCACGCCGGCCACGCGCGCGGCCATCATCGAAGGCCTGATCCTGGAGAAATATATGCACCGCGAGGGCCGCGAGCTGGTACCAACGGCGAAAGCCTTCCAACTGATGACGCTGCTGCGCGGCCTGGCCATCGAAGACCTGACCAAGCCCGAGCTCACCGGCAACTGGGAGTTCCAGCTCGCCGAGATCGAACATGGGCGCCTGACGCGTGACGCCTTCATGGCCGAGATCGCGAAGATGGCCGAACGCATTGTTCGCAAGGCCAAGGAGTACGACCGCGACACCATCCCCGGCGACTACGCGACGCTGGCCACGTCCTGCCCGAACTGCGGCGGCGTGGTGAAAGAGAACTACCGGCGCTTCGCGTGCACGGGAAAGGTCTCGGCAGCCGGCGCCGTCGGCGCCGGCGGAGCAGAAGAAGGCTGCGGCTTCTCGATCACCAAGATCCCGGCCGGCCGCGCCTTCGAGACCGCGGAGGCGGAAAGCTTCCTGCGCGACAAGAAGATCGGCCCGCTGGAAGGCTTTCGCAGCAAGGCCGGCTGGCCGTTCACCGCCGAGCTGCGGCTGGTGAAGGACGAGGAGATCGACAACTGGAAGCTCGAGTTCGATTTCGGCGATGACGCGAAGGCTGGGCAAGCCGACGGCGAGCTGGTGGACTTCGGCGAACAAGCCTCGCTCGGCCACTGCCCCAAGTGCAAGGGGCGCGTCTTCGAGCATGGCACGAGCTACGTCTGCGAGCACAGCGTCGGCGCGCATATCACCTGCGATTTCAAGAGCGGCAAGATCATCCTGCAGCAGCCGGTGGCGCGCGAGCAGATGGGCCGGCTGCTGGAGACCGGCAAGACCGAGTTGCTGGAGAACTTCGTCTCCAACAAGACGCGCCGCAAGTTCAAGGCGCGCCTGGCCTACGACGGCAAGGAAGGCAAGGTGATCTTCGAGTTCGAGCCGCGGCCGGAGCGCAAGGTGGCGCCGGCGAAGAAGGTGGCGGCGAAGAAGGCCACTGCCTGAATCGCGGGCCGTGCGTTGGCGAGAGGCGCGTTGATCTTCAAGCTGCTCGCCATCTTCGCCACGGTGGCGGGGGGCGCGGGCCTCGCCTGGGCGGCGCGCCGCGGCTGGCTCGGCGCGGCGCTGGCGCGCGCCGACCTGGCCGCCTGGGTGGCCAAGGCCGCGTTCGGCATCTTCGTGCCGGCGCTGATGTTCCGCAGCATCGCGGTGCTCGACTTGCGCGCGTTGCCGGCGCCGCTGCTGGTGGCGTACTTCGTGCCGGCGCTCTTCTACCTGTTCGCGGTCTATCTCGGTGCGCGGCGCTTCGCCGTGCCCGCGCATCCGGCAGCGCCGGCTACACGCGCGGTAGCGGCGACCTACGGCAACGCGGTGCAGATCGGCATTCCGATGGCCGCTGCGATGTTTGGCGCCGAAGGGCTGGGCGTGCATGTCGCGCTGGTCAGCGTGCACGGCCTCTTGCTGCTGGTGCTGGCCACCACGCTCGTCGAACTCGACGTGGCGCGCCACGAAGGCGGTTCGAGCCTGGCGGGCACGCTGTTGCAAACGCTGCGCAGCACGGTCATCCACCCGGTGGTGCTGCCGGTGCTGGTCGGCTTTGCGTGGAACCTGCTCGGCCTGGGCCTGCATCCGTTGGCGGATTGGGCCTTGCAAGGCCTGGCCACGCTGGCGCTGCCGCTATGCCTGGTGTCCACGGGCCTCGCGCTCGTCGCCTACGGCCTGCACGGTGATCTTCGCGCCGCGGCGTGGGTCTCGCTACTCAAGCTGGTGGTGATGCCGGCGCTGGTGGGCGCCACTGCGGCGCTGGCTTTCGGGCTGGACGGCCAGCCGCTGGCCGTGCTGGTGATGATGGCCGCCACGCCGGTGGGCGCCAATGCGCTGATCTTCGCGCTGCGCTACGGTTGTTTGCAGGCCGAGACCAGCCTGGCGATCGTCATCTCCACCATCGGATTTGTGATCACGGCGCCGCTGTGGCTGGCGTTGCTGGGACAATTCGGCGCATGACCCCGAATGATCTGCCCGCCTACATGGCCCATGTGGGCGCCGCCGCGCGCGCCGCGTCGGGCACGATGGCCGCGGCGCCGACAGCTGCCAGGAACGCGGCATTGCTGCGCCTGGCCGTGCTGCTGCGCGAGAACACCGTGGCGCTGCAAGCCGCCAACGCGCCCGACGTCGCAGCAGCGCAGCAAGCCGGGCTTGCCGCGCCGATGATCGACCGCCTGCGCCTGACCGACAAGATCATCGAGACCGTGGCGCAAGGCTGCGAACAGATCGCCGCGATGCCCGACCCGATCGGCGAGTTGAGCGGCGTGAAGCAACGACCCAGCGGCATCAGCGTCGGCCGGATGCGCGTGCCGCTGGGCGTCTTCGGCATGGTCTACGAAAGCCGGCCGAATGTCACCATCGAGGCCGCGTCGCTGGCCATCAAGAGCGGCAACGCCTGCATCCTGCGCGGCGGCTCGGAAGCGCTGGCCAGCAACCTGGCGCTGTGGCGGCTGGTACAACGCGCGCTGGCCGACTCCGGGTTGCCGCCCGAGGCGGTACAGCTTGTCGAGACCACCGACCGCGCCGCGGTGGGCCTGTTGATCACGATGCGCGACGCGGTGGACGTGATCATTCCTCGCGGAGGCAAGGGCCTCATCGAGCGCATCAGTGCCGAGGCGCGCGTGCCGGTCATCAAACACCTGGACGGCAACTGCCATGTTTATGTCGATGCCGAGGTCGACCTGGAGCTGGCCGTGGCCGTCACCGACAACGCGAAGACGCAGAAGTACAGCCCTTGCAATGCCGCCGAGTCGCTGCTCGTGCACGAGCGCCAGGCGGCGGCCTTTCTGCCGCGCATCGGCGCGGTGTTCGCGGCCAAGGGCGTGGAGATGCGCTGCGATGCTGCGGTTGCGGCGCTGCTCGCGCAAGTGCCCGGCGCGCAGATCGTTGCCGCCACCGAAGCCGACTGGGCCGAGGAGTACCTGGCACCGATCATCAGCATCAAGCTGGTCGCGAGCCTCGATGAGGCCATCGCTCACATCAACCGTTACGGCTCGCACCACACCGACGCCATCCTCAGCACGCACCACCCTTCGGCGATGCGCTTCCTGCGCGAAGTGGATTCGGCCAGCGTGATGGTCAACACCAGCACGCGCTTTGCCGATGGCTTCGAATACGGCCTCGGCGCCGAGATCGGTATCTCCACCGACAAGCTCCACGCCCGCGGACCGGTCGGGCTGGAAGGCCTCACGTCGCTGAAGTGGGTGGTGCTGGGGCAGGGCGAATTGCGCCAGTGACCACAGGGCAGTGGGTCTGGTTGGCTGTTGCGGCCATCGCCGTGTTCTGGATGGTCGGCGGCTACAACCGCGTGGTGGCGTTGCGCAGCCAGATCGGCGCGGCGGCGACGCAGCTCGAGGGCGGCATGCAGCGGCGCGTCTCGGCGATCGATCCTCTTTTGAGCACACTGCGCACGCCGCTGGCCGGCGAGCAAGGCGCGCTGGATGCGCTGCTCGCCGCGTTGCTCGCTGCGCAGGCGGCCGCCGCCGCGCTGCGCGGCAAGCCGGCGTCCAGCGAAGGGGCCACCACGTTCGCGCGCGCCGACGGCGCGTGGGCTGCTGCGCTGAGTCGCGTGCGTTCGCTGGTCGAGCAGCAGCCGGCGCTGGCCGGCGACGCCTCGGTGGCACCGCACCTGCATGCCTTGGCGGACGCGGAAGCGCGCGTTGCCTTCGCGCGCCAACTGTTCAACGAAGCCGCCGGCGCCTACGACGCCGCCGTGCAGCAGTTCCCCACCTCGCTCTTGGCCTGGCTGTTCGGGCTGGAGCGCTCCGGGCGGCTGTAGAGAAACTCAGCGTCGGCGCTGCTCCCTCCCCAAGGAGGTCAGCGCTGCAACAGCCGCTCTTCGCGCGGGATGTCGGCCTGCGGGTCCATCTCCACCGCGATCTGCGTGCACACCGCGCGGCACAAGGTGGCGGCGCGCCGGCTGCCGATGCGGTAGTACATCTGCGTGGCGTCGCGGCGGCGCGCCAGCACGCCGGCGCGGTGCAGCGTGGCCAGGTGCTGGCTCATGTTGGGCTGCGTGGTCTCGATCTCGATCAACAGCTGGCCGACGTTCTTCTCGCCGTTGCACAGCGCGCTGATGATCTTCAGCCGCACCGGCGTGGACAGCAGCTTGAAGAGCTCGGCGGCGGAGGCGAAGACTTCCTCGCTGCCGTCGCCGCCGTTGCCATCGCCGTTGGTTTGCGTCATGTGAAACGTTGTTCAAGCGGCCAGCGCCAGGAACTCGAGCAGGTCTTCTTCGAACATCTCGCCGGGAAAGACCTGCTTCAGCCGGCCCTGGCGATCGACCGTCACCGTCAGCGGGATGAGGTTGCGCTGGCTCAAGGCCGCCGCCAGCGGGGCGCTGTCCAGCGTGATCGGAAAGCTGTAGCCCTGCGCCGCGGCATGGCGCTGCACCACGCCTGCCTCGTGCTCGCGCGCCACGCCCAGCACGCGCAAGGGCTTGCCGGCAGCGGCGCGGTGCAGCTTCTCGACATGCTGGTTGTGGCGCCGGCAGAACGGGCAGGTGGTGGACCAGAAGACCACCACGGCAGCTTGCTCGCGCCACGCAGCGGCGGCGAGCCTGCGGCCGTCCAGCAACTGCATCTCGGGCCAGGCCACCGGCTGGCCGGGCAGAGCCGGGGCGGCTCGCACGGGCATGGCCGCCAGCGCCGCGCTCATCCAGGCGAGGGTTTGTCTTCGATCCATTCGCACGCGCTGATATTAGCCTCGACGCGCCGATTCACGCAGAATCTTCCTCACGCTGGAACGCCGACAAGGAGACGCCGATGAAACGATGGACCTGGGCGCTGGCCGTGCTGCTCTCCAGCGCCGCCGCGCAGGCGCAAGATCCGACCTTGGCGCGCAGCCTGGCGGCTACCTGCGCCAACTGCCATGGCACGAATGGCCAGGCGCGCGGCGACATGAAGCCGCTGGCCGGCCTCCCTGCGGCGCGCATCAGCGCCGCGATGGCTGATTTCAAGAGTGGCGCGCAACCCGCGACGATCATGCACCAGATCGCCAAGGGTTACACCGACGCGCAGGTCGCGCTGATCGCCGGCCATTTCGCCGCGTTGCCGGCCAAGCCTTGAGGAGGGTGCCATGAACACGAGAACATCACTCTCGCGCCGCCACCTGCTCGGTGCAGCGGGCGCTTCGCTGCTCGCCGGTTGTGCCGGCATGGCCACGGGTCCTTCGATCGGCCGCGTGGTCGTGGTCGGCGGCGGCTTCGGCGGCGCCACCGCGGCGCGCTATCTCAAGATGTGGGGCGGCAGCATCGACGTGACGCTGGTCGAGCGCAGTGCGCTGTTCGTCTCCTGCCCGATCAGCAACCTGGTGCTGGGCGGGCATCGCGACATGACGCAGATCACGCGCGGCTATTCGGGGCTGGCTGCGCTCGGCGTGAAGGTCGTGCAAGGCGACGTGGTCGCGGTCGATGCCGCGGGCAAGAAAGTTCGGGTGGCCGGTGGCAACGAGCTGCCCTACGACCGACTCGTGCTGTCGCCCGGCATCGACTTCATGATGGACCAGGTGGCGGGTCTGGCCACACCTGCCGCGCAGGCCAGGATCCTGCACAGCTGGAAGGCCGGTGCGCAAACGCTGGCCTTGCGCCAGCAGCTGCAAAGCATGCGCGACGGCGGCGTCTACGCGCTCTCGATCCCCAAGGTGCCGTACCGCTGCCCGCCCGGGCCGTACGAGCGCGCTTGCATGGTGGCGAGCTACTTCAAGACCGCCAAGCCGCGCAGCAAGGTGCTGGTGCTGGACGCCAACCCCGAGGTGCAATCGAAGAAGGCGCTGTTCGAGAAGGCATTCAAGGACCACTACGCCGGCATCCTCGAATACAAGCCCAACGCCGAGCTGAAGGAAGTCGACGCCGCGAACAACGTTGCCAAGTTCGAGTTCGAGGACGTGAAGGCCGATGTGCTGAACGTCGTGCCGCCACAGCGCGCCGGCGACATCGCGCGCAGCGCCGGGCTGATCAACGTCAACAACCGCTGGGTGGGCGTGAACTGGCTGACGATGGAAGCCACTGCTGCACCGGGCATCCACGTGCTCGGTGATGCGACGTTCTCCGCGCCGGCGATGCCCAAGTCGGGCCACATGGCGAACCAGCACGCCAAGGTGGCGGCGGCGGCGATCATCCAGCAGCTGAAGGGCGAGGCCGTGAACAGCGCGCCGGTGGTGATGAACACCTGCTACAGCTTCGTCACCGGCGCCGACGTGATCCATGTCGCTTCGGTACACCAGTACGACGCGGCCGACAGGACTTTCAAGACGGTACCGGGCTCGGGCGGTGTGTCGTCGGCCGCGAGCCAGCTCGAAGGGCGCTATGCGTTGAGCTGGGCGGAGAATATTTGGGCGGACATGCTGGGCGGTTGATCCGCACGGTTCCCACTTCACCCGGCGCTCGCTTGCATACTGTATGAATGAACAGTATCCTTGCGACATGAGGAACGTCGCCGACTCATGCACTCGGGCTCGCGGCACAGCCTGCGGCAATTCAATGGACGGCGCCGATGTTGGTGCAGACAGAACCTCGAAAGCAATCCGCGACAGGTGTGTCACGGAAGCGCGATGAAGAACTCGAAGATCGAGTGGACGCATCACACGTTCAACCCCTGGTGGGGCTGCGTACGCGTTTCGCCTGCGTGTCGACATTGCTACGCCGAGTCGTTTTCGCATCGTTTCGGCCTTGAGCTGTGGGGTAAGGCCAGTGACCGGCGGTTTCTCAGCGACAGCTACTGGCGGCAGCCTTTGGCGTGGAATCGAATGGCTCAAGCGGCTGGCGAGCGGGCGCGGGTCTTCTGCGCCTCGATGGCCGACGTGTTCGAGGACAGGCGGGACCTCGATCCCCTGCGGGCCCGTCTGTGGGAGCTGATCGCTCAGACCTCGAGCCTGGACTGGCTGCTTTTGACAAAGCGCCTGGATGCCGTCGGTGAACTGGTGCCCTGGGGCGAAGAGTGGCCCCGCAACGTGTGGCTTGGCGCGACGATCGAGAACCAGAAGTGGGCAGATCGTCGTCTCCCGCTGCTGGCCCGGTACCCGGCGGTGGTGCGGTTTGTCTCCTGCGAACCGCTCCTAGGACCCGTGGATCTTTCTCGGTGGTTCAGTCGCGCGGCGGATAAGTCCGTCGACTGGGTTATCGCCGGCGGTGAAAGTGGCCATCACGCCAGGCCCTCCAATCCGGAGTGGTTTCAGTCCCTTCGCAATCAATGTGCCAATTTCGGCGTCGGCTTCCACTTCAAGCAGTGGGGCAACTGGCGACCAGTGCCGGCTGACCAAGTGAACGGGCACAGAAGCCGGGTCCTGCGCTCGGGCGAGTCGCAGCCCATTCACCTTGTGAATTTAGGGAAGAAGTCGGCCGGCCGAATGCTCGACGGACAAGAGTGGGACCAACTGCCGACACGAGTGAAGTAGCGGGTCCAGCGGAGGAATCAGCCGATGACGAAAGTGAGTGGCGAAGCGAAGCCTGAGCCGGAGTTGCCGAAGGGCCTGAAGCCAGCAGATTACGAGATGGACGAGGATGGCCATCCCCGGGAGATCGTCGGTTCGTGGTCGTCTACTCATAAGCATGCGCTGCTGCGCCGATACATTGACATCAGCGGCGTTGGGGTGCGGCGCAGGTGGCTGAAGAAGGGCAGCGCGGGCGCGACCTACATCGACCTCTACTCGGGGCCAGGGCGGGTGCGAAACAAGACCACAGGCGAAGTGTCGGACGGCAGTCCATTGGTGGCGTGGAGGCAAGCGACGACCAGCAATGCGCCTTTCACTCACATGTACATCTCGGATGCGCAGCCGGCGCTATCCGAGGCCGCTGCTTTCAGGCTGCGCGCCGCTGGCGCGCCGGTGGATGCGCGATTCGGCGAGGCAGCTGTCACGGTCGACGAGGTCATCACCAGTCTTCATCCGGATGCGCTGCACTTCGCCTTCCTCGACCCGTACAAGCTGGGCGTGCTCCCGTTCGAGGTGATCCGTAAATTGGCGGCGCTCAAACGCATGGACATTCTGATCCACATCAGCGCGCATGACTTCAACTGCAACCTTCGGCGCTACCTCGGCCGCGCAAACTCGCCGCTCGATGCCTTCGCACCAGGGTGGCGGGCGCATGTCGATGACGTTGGCCGACCGGACTTCTACGTGCGTGCGCGGATACTCGAGCACTGGCGCAATCTACTGCGCGCGATCGGCATAAACACCGCGGAGGT
>JANNQO010000368.1:0-4172 GCA_031400795.1 Rubrivivax sp.
GCGCGCGGGCTGCGCGAGATCGAGCCCGAACTGCTCGACCTGGTGCGCTCGCTGCGCGGCTCTCGCTGGCAGTTGTTCGTCAAGATCCAGTTGCCCGGCGCCTTGCCGTATGTGTTTTCGGGCATGAAGGTGGCGGCGATCCTGGCCGTGGCCGGCGCGATCGTCGGTGAGTTCCTCGGCTCCGATCGCGGACTGGGTTACCTGATGCTTCAGGTGCAGGTCACTCTGGATACACCCGCGATGTTCATGGCGGTGATCCTGATCACGCTGCTGGGAATGCTGCTGTACGGGCTGGTGCTGTTGCTCGAGAAGTTGTTGGTGGCCAAGGACGCGCGGGTGTCATGACGATTGAACCATTCATCCACCTGGCCGGCGTCAGCAAGATCTACCGTGCCGGCCGCAAGGAACATCTGGCGATCTCGGACGCCAGCTTCGACGTGCTGCCCGGCGAACTGGTGGCGCTGGTCGGGCCCTCGGGCTGCGGCAAGTCGACGCTGCTGAAGGTGCTCGCCGGCCTGCACGGGCACGACGGTGGCGACCTGCGCATCGGCTCGGCCACGCACCCCTTCGACCCGGCGCGCGACATCGGCATGGTGTTCCAGGCGCCGCTGCTGCTGAAGTGGCGGCGCATCCTCGACAACGTACTGCTGCCGGCCGAACTGCTCGGTTTGCCGATGGCGGCGGCCCGCGAACGGGCGCGCGGGCTGATGGCGCTGGTCGGTCTCACAGGCTACGAAGACAAGTACCCGTACGAACTCTCCGGCGGCATGCAGCAGCGCGCGGCGATCGCCCGCGCGCTCGTGCACGACCCCAAGCTCGTGCTGATGGACGAACCTTTCGGCGCGCTGGACGCGCTGACGCGCGAGAAGATGAACCTCGAGCTGCTGCGCATCTGGAAAGAGTCGGGCAAGACCATCGTCTTCGTCACGCATGGCATTTCGGAGGCGGTGTTCCTGGGCACGCGTGTCGTCGTCTTCACCGCTGGGCCGGCGCGCATGGCCGACAACTTCGAGATCGAATTGCCGCATCCGCGCACGCTGGACATGAAGACGCACGAGGCGTTCGGTGTCTACACGCGGCGCATTTACAAGTTGCTGGGGATGGAATGAGCGGCAACGCTTCGCGGCTGACCGTCGAAGGCATCGATCTGTTCGAGCGCGACGTGAAGCTGCGCATGCCGTTCCGCTTCGGCGTGGTCACGCTCACGCAAGCGCCGCAGGCCTTCGTACGCGTGCGCATCCGGCTTCGCGACGGCAGCGCTGCCGAAGGCATGGCGGCCGAGCTCCTGGCGCCGAAGTGGTTCGACAAGAACCCTGCACTGAGCAACGAGGACAACTTCGAGCAGCTGCGCGCGGCGCTCGGCACCGCCCGCGGGCTGTACGTGGGTGGCGCGAGCGACACCGCTTTCGGTCACTTCAGCCGCCACTACCGTGCGCAGATCGAAGCCACAGCGGCGCGCGGGCTGAACAGCCTGATCGCGAACTACGGCCCCGCGCTGATCGACCGCGCCGTGCTCGATGCTTTGTGCCGTGCGCTCGGTCAACCGTTCCACGAGGTGATGCGCAGCAACCGAGCCGGGATCGTCGTCAACCACCTGTGCCCGGACCTGGCCGGCTTCGACGTCGATGGCTTTCTTGCCGGGCTGCACCCGGCCGCCCACATTGCCGCGCGCCACACCGTCGGCCTGGTCGACCCGATCACCCGCGCCGACCAGACCGAACGTGTCGGCGACGGCCTGCCGGAAACACTCGACGAAGTGGTTGCGGCCTACGGTCAGCGCTGGTTCAAGTTGAAGGTTGCCGGCGATGTTGTTGCGGATGTGCAGCGGCTGATTCGCATCGCCGCGGTGCTCGACCGCATCGACGGCGGCTACCACGCGTCGCTGGACGGCAACGAGCAGTACGACGGCATCGACGGTGTGCTGCAGCTGTGGCAATCGATGCGCGCCGAGCCGCGGCTGGCGCGCTTGTGCGACAGCATCGTCTTCATCGAGCAGCCGATCAAGCGCCAGGCCGCGCTGGTGCACGACGTGAGTGTCTTGTCCGCGCACAAGCCGGTGATCCTCGACGAATCCGACGACTCGCTCGACGCCTTCGTGCGCGGCCGCGCGATGGGCTACCGCGGCGTGTCGTCGAAGACTTGCAAGGGCCTGTACAAATCGATCCTCAACGCTGCGCGCTGCGCGATGTGGAATCGCGAAGTCGCCGACCGGTACTTCATGAGCGCGGAAGACCTCACGATCCAGGCAGGCCTGGCGCTGCAGCAAGACCTGGCGCTGGTGTCGCTGCTGGGCATCGCGCATGTCGAGCGCAACGGCCACCACTACGTCAACGGCATGGCCGCGCTGCCGCCGCCCGAGCAGCAGGCCTTCCTCGACGCGCACCCGGACCTGTACGAGCACAGCCACGGTGCCGTGCGCGTTCGCATCGACCATGGCGAGTTGTCGATCGGCTCGTTGCAGGGCGTCGGCTTCGCCAGCGGCGCTGCACCCGATTGGCACACGATGCGAGCGATGACATGAGCGAATTCAGCCGTGGCGCCGAGTCCGGCATCGGCCACCGTCTTCGATCGGCCTTCGTCTACTACCTGCCCAGCGTGTTGGTGATGCTCGCGCTGCTGGTCATCTGGCAGCTCGCCGTGATGCTGCTGGGCGTGAAGGAATACATCCTGCCCACGCCGATCGCGGCGCTGCGCACGCTGGGCAACCCCAACTACCAGTGGATGGCGAACCTGCTCGCCACGCTGTACGCCGTGCTCGGTGCGTTCGTACTCTCGGCCGTGCTCGGCGTGCTGCTGGCGATCGTGATCGTCTGGAACGATCTGCTGCTGCGCACCGTGATGCCGGTGCTGATCCTGTTCAATTCGCTGCCCAAGATCGCGCTGGCGCCGCTGTTCGTGATCTGGCTCGGCTACGGCATCTGGCCGAACATCGTCATCGGCACCACGATCGCGTTTTTTCCGATGGTCGTGAACACCGCAGTGGGCCTGGCCAGCGCCGAGCCCGAGATGCTCGACCTGGTGCGCACGCTGAAAGCCAGCCGCTGGCAGGTGCTGAAGAAGATCCGTTTCCCGAACGCCGTGCCCTACATCTTCGTCGGCCTGAAACTCAACGCGACGATGAGCGTCATCGGCGCACTGGTCGGCGAGTTCGTGGCCTCCGAGCGCGGCCTGGGCTCGCTGATCATCACCAGCGGCGTGACGATGGAGACAGCCCCGATCTTCGCGTCGCTGCTGCTGATCTCGACAATGGGCCTGGTGCTGTACGGCGTGGTCGTCGCCGTCGAGCAGATCGTCGCGCCGTGGGCGCACCGGGAAAACACGGCCGATTGAATGCATCGAAAGCACAGGAGACGAATATGAACGGACGAAGAGACTTCCTCGCGGGCCTGCGCGGCTGCGCTGCCGCACTGGCCAGCGTGCTCGCACTGCCGGCGATGGCGCAGGACAAGATGCAGTTGCAGCTGAACTGGTTCCACCTGGCCGACCACTCGCCGATCTACCTGGCGCTGAAGAAGGGCTATTACAAGGAAGAGGGCATCGAGCTGACGGTGCTGCGTGGCAGCGGCTCGGCCGACAGCGCGAAGAAGATCGACCTCGGACAGGCCGACGTCGGCATCTCCGATGCGCCGACGGTGCTGACGGCCATCAGCAAGGGCGCGAATCTGAAGATGGTGGCGGTGGTCTACGACAAGGCGGGCAACAACCTGTTCTTCCGCAAGAGCGCGAACATCAAGGCGCCCAAAGACCTGGTGGGCAAGAAGATCGCCGTGCCACCGGCCGATTCACACCGCGTGCTGTGGCCGGCATTCGCCGCGCTGCACGGCATCGACCCCGGCGCGGTGACGCTGGTCAACGTGAAGCCCGAAGGCAAGCAGGCGATCGTCGCGGCCAACGAAGTCGATGGCTCGTTCGACCTCTACACGAGCTATGCGATCTGGGAGAAGGTGCTCGGCAAGGGCGACGTGGGCCACCTGCTGTGGGCCGACTTCGGTCTGCCGATCTACGGCCACACCTACTTCGTCAACAACGACCTGATCAAGAAGAACCCCAAGCTCATCGAGCGCTTCCTGCGCGCCACGCACAAGGGCTGGCGCGATGCGAAGGCCAACCCGGCGGCATCGATCGACGCGATGGTCGAGCAGGTGCCTGGCCTGGACCGCACCACGCTGCTG